>CAXTYQ010000016.1:0-50603 GCA_964248505.1 uncultured Acidobacteriaceae bacterium | reverse complement strand
CTGGCTCAGACTCCGCTTCGGAGACTACACCTGAATGTAAAATGGTCTAGAACTGGAAGTAGAGAAAGGTCTGGGTGGCGGAGGAGTAGAACATGCTGATGAGGAAGGATGCGGTGGTGACCATCCACCAGGGTAGGTTGGGGCTCCAGCGCATGGGGAAGAAGACCCGGTTGGGCTGGTCGCCATGCTGGGTCTGATCGAGGATCTCTTGGGTGTTGGGGAGCAGCCAAACGATCAGGAACAGACCGACGAGGAAGACGAGTTCGATCGCTGGGGGGTGGTCTCCTGCGCCATGCCGGCCGAGGAGGTCGCCGAAGACGACGAAGGCGTCGTGGAGGGAGTTGGCGCGGAATAAGATCTGTGCGGCAACGACGCACAGAAAGGTGAGGACGACGGAGATGGGCGTTTCAGAGATCCTGCGGGCGCGGCTGGCGGAGGGCGTAAACAGTCTCCATGCGTGGTTGATGACGAGGTAGACGCCGTGGAGCAGGCCGAAGATGAGGAACTGGAAGCCTGCACCGTGCCATACGCCGGCAAGGAAGAGGGTGAAGATAGTGGGGAAGGCGACCATCTGGGAGAAGCCCTCAGGGGTCTCCATGGCGCGCCGAGATATCTTCTTTCCGCTATCGAGGCGGCGGCGGCTGATGACCTGCTGCATGGGGCTATACACATAGTTCATGATGTAGCGCGTGAGGGTGATGTGCCAGCGCTGCCAGAAGTCGATGATGTTCGAAGATTTGTAGGGTGAGTTGAAGTTGAGGGGGAACTCGATCGAGAACATGCGCGCCAGGCCGAGAGCCATGTCCGAGTATCCGGAGAAGTCGAAGTAGAGCTGCATGGCGTAGGCAAGGACGCCGTACCAGGCGGTGAGCGAAGGGACGCCGTGAGGGTTGGCGTAGAGCGCGTCGGCAGCGGGCGCGATCCGATCGGCGAGCATGACCTTTTTGAACATGCCCATGGCGAACCAGGTAAGGCCGAGGGTGAGGTCGGAGCGGTTGAGGCGGAAGTGCCGGCCGGGGCCGAGCTGCGGCATGATCTCTTTGTGGTGGATGATCGGGCCGGCGACGAGATGGGGGAAGAAGGTGACGAAGAGAGTGTAGCTGAGCGGGTCTTCGAGGCCGGCGACGCCCTGCTTGAGATCGATGAGGTAGGCGATCTGGGTGAAGGTGAAGAAGGAGATGCCGAGCGGGAGGATGACGGAGCGCCAGAAGTGATGTGAGCCGCTGAGGCTTGAAACAAAGGCGAGGGCTGGAAAGAGGTATTTGTAATAGCAGAGCAGAGCGAGGTTGGCGAGGATGCCGGCGGCAAGCGAGAGGCTCTGGCGGCTGGGTCGATTCGCGGTGCGGGCGATCAGCACGGCAAAAAGATAGTTCATCGCGATGGAGCCGAGCAGAAGGAGGAGATAGTACTTATTCCACATGGCGTAGAAGACGCACGACATGAAGGCGAGCAAGAAGATGGCAGAGCGTCTGCCGAGGGCTCCGCAGATTTCGTACGCGAGCAGGGTAAACGGGAGAAAGATGAGGTAGAAGTAGGGACTGCTGAAGGTCATCGCGGGCCGACTCCGGAGGTGACGAGAGGTCGAGGCAGGGGGGATTGGCCGTGCATGAGCGCCAGGATCTGTTCGCCTGCCTTGCGCGAGATGTACTCCGAGCCGGCGGCGCTGAAGTGGACGTCGCCCTCGTTGAAGTACGAGATAGGGAGGCGTTCGAAGCTGTTGTCGTGGAGGCCCTGGGCGAGTTGGGCGTAGCGGTCGTAGAGCACATCGCAGTCCGGAACGGGCGAGATGTCGAGGATGACGCGTGTGCCGTCAACGGCGTAGCGCTGACGAAAGGCGGCGACGCTCTCTTCGTATCGACCGAATTGCTCGGGCTTGTAGTGCGCGGCGGTGCGGACGCAGTGGGTCTCAGGCGGGCGGGGGAAGGGCCAGATGCCATCGCGCAAGCGCCGCTGTTCGCGCGTGTCGACGAACGTCGAGCCTCGATGGAGGAGGCGGTTGAAGGTATCGTCGAGGATGGATTTTCCGGCCCAGAGCGTGTAGTTGAGGAGCCAACGTTTGTGGTGCAGGAGACCGCGGTAGAGGGTTGGGCTGCGGTCGTACTCGAGCGCGTACGCTATGCCGTCCACCTGGTACTTCTGAAAGGTGCCTTGGAGGGGGTCGAAGATGCTGGGCGTATACGTCGCGAGGAGAAAGGCGGGCCTGCGATTATGTTTCAGGTACTCGTCGAGCGGAAACATGCCCACGATGTTTTGAATGGTGGTGCCTTCGGCGATGTTGCAGGCTTTTAGGCCGGTGATCTTCTGGATGATCGCGGGGTCGAGGCCGGTGAGGGCGGAGGAGTCGCCGTAGAGCACGACGTCGCAGTTGGCATTCGCGAGGCGCAGGCTGTACCCGGTCATCTGCATCCCGGGGTAGCCGTTGTGCCTGGTAAACCACTGCGTAGTCGTGAGCAGGAGAACGACTGCCAGGCCAAGCAGTTGCACCAGGACGAACGCCAGGGTGTAAACGATGAGTCGGTTGCCGGTGATGACAAGGGTCTGATTTGGACGAACAGGATTCGTTTCAGTGGAGATGGACATGTCTTGTCGAGTGTGCCGCGACCGGGGTGGGAGGATATGCACCAGAGGCTCAGTTGCCGGTCTTTGCTTGCATTATAAGGGAGTGCGCCGGGCCGGGTGGGCCGCTGCTATCATGGCCGGAGACGCAGACCATGGATCTCACCTCCCTCCCTATTGATGAGCTGCTACGGAAGCAGAGGCGTTTGCGCCGCGAGCTTGGGGCGGCCGAGGGTTTGCGCGAGTTGCGGTTGGCGATCCTGGGTGGATCGACGACCAACGAGATCGCGGATCTGCTGGAGCTGCAGCTGCTGGCGAGCCGGTTCCGGCCTGTAATGCACCAGGCGGAGTATGGCGGGTACTACACGTACTCGGTGCTGGATCCGTCTGCGCTCCTCGAGTTCAAGCCGGACATCGTGTACGTGCACACCTCGTATCTGGATATCGAGGCGAAGCCAACGGCGACGTGGAGCGAGGCGGACTTTGAGTCTGCGGTGGCGTCGGAGGTGGGGCGGTACCGGCAGATCTGGGATGCGCTGGAGCAGAGGCCGGGGTGTCAGGTGATCCAGAACAACTTTGAGCTGCCGCCGTATGCTCCGCTGGGCAATATGGATGCGGTGGCGCCGGGCGGGATGACGCGGTTTGTGCTGCGTCTGAACGCGGAGTTTGCGTCCGAGGCGGCGCGGCGGCCGAAGCTGTTGTTGCAGGATGTGCAGGGGATCTCGGCGCGGTTCGGTCTGGAGCGCTGGTTCGACTGGCATCGGTACTTCAGCTACAAGATCCTGCAGACGCCGGAGGCAAATGTGGCGTTGGCGCAGTCGCTGGGCGCGATTGTGAACGCGGCGTACGGTCGTAGCCGCAAGGTGCTGGTTCTGGATCTCGACAATACGCTGTGGGGCGGTGTGATCGGCGACGATGGCGCGGATCGCATCGTGATTGGGCGGGAGACGCCGGTCGCGGAGGCGTATACGGCGTTTCAGGAGTATTGCCTGCGGCTGCGATCGCGGGGCGTGCTCCTCGCGGTGTGCTCGAAGAATACCGATGAGATTGCGCGGGAGGGGTTTGCGCATCCGGACTCGGTGCTGAAGCTCGAGCATATCTCGTGCTTCAAGGCGAACTGGAGTCCGAAGCACGAGAACATTGTGGAGATTGCGGCGGAGTTGAACCTGGGTGTGGACAGCTTTGTGTTTGTCGACGACAACCCGGCGGAGCGGGCGATTGTGCGGGCGCAGGTGCCGGGAATCGCGGTTCCGGAGGTTGGGGACGATGTGACGCGGTTCGCGGCGATCATCGATGCCGGCCGGTACTTTGAGCCGGTGACGCTGTCCAAGGAGGATCTCGAGCGGGCGGCGCTGTATGCGGAGAACTCGCAGAGGGCAGAATTTCAGAGAAGCTTCGCGAACTATGGGGAGTATCTGGATTCGCTCGAGATGGTGGCGGAGATCGACCGCTTCAAGCCGGTGTATCTGGAGCGGATCGCGCAGCTGACAAACAAGACGAATCAGTTCAACCTGACGACGCGGCGGTACACGCTGGCGGAGATGCAAGAGATCGCGTCGGACCCGATGTTTGTGGGACTGTATGGGCGACTGGCCGACCGGTTCGGCGACAATGGTCTGATTTCGATTGTGCTGGGACGCAGCGGCGGGGATGCGCTGCATCTGGATCTGTGGCTGATGAGCTGCCGGGTGCTGAAGCGCGACATGGAGGTGGCGATGCTCGATGCTGTCGCCGAGCATGCGCGAGAGATGGGAGTCAGCCGGCTGGTGGGCTACTATCTGCCGACGAAGAAGAACGGCATGGTTGCCGATCACTACGAGGGGCTCGGGTTTGATCTGGTGGAGCGCGACGCGAAGTCGGGCAGCTCCACGTGGCAAATGGATGTGACGCGATATCGGCCGCGCAATCGGCATATCAAGGTGATGGCACACGATCTGGTAGACGCAGCGGAGTGAGGAGCAACGACATGGATGCAATGCTTGGGCAGTTGCAGGAGATCTTTCGTGACATCTTGGACCAGCCGGACCTGGTGCTGACGCGGGAGTCGAATGCGCAAAATGTAGAGGACTGGGATTCGCTGGCGCACATCAATCTGGTGACGGCGATCGAGAAGCGCTACAAGGTGAAGTTTGCGCTGGGGGAGCTGCAGGAGCTGAAGAACGTGGGCGACATGCTTGATCTGCTGCACAAGAAGCTCGGCGCCTGATGCAGGCGTACCGTTGGGAGGATCTTCGGCTCGGTCTCAGCCACGAGTTCGAGGCGGTATTTACGGAGGAGATGGCGCGGAGTTTCGCGGAGATCTCGGGCGACGTGAATCCGCTGCATGTGGACCGTGAGTATGCGATCGGTGCGGGATATGTGGGCCCGGTGCTGTTTGGGATGCTGACGTCGTCGCTCTATTCGCGGCTGATCGGCGTGTATCTGCCGGGCCGGTACGCCCTGCTGCAAGGGATCGACATCCACTTTAGCGCTCCGTGTCACGCCGGGGATGTCCTCGAAGTAAAAGGTGAGGTGAGCTTTATGAGTGAGGCGTACCGGCAGTTCGAGGTGAAGAGCTCGATCCGGGGGGGGGGGGAGAGAAAATTGATCTCAAAAGCGAAGATTCGAGTGGGGTTCCATGGGGAGTGAGTCTCTTTTGATTACGGGAGCTTCCTCGGACATCGGTCTGGCGTTTGCGCGGCAGGTGCTGTCACGGCCGGACGGTCCCATGGTCTTGGCTCACTCGCACAGCGGTGGGGCACGGTTGCAGAGCCTGGCGGAGGAGTTTGGCGAGCGCGTTCACCTCCTTGGGGCGGACTTCCGCGATGTTGCTGCGGTCAAAACGATGGCCTCAAAGATTCTTGCGGAGTTCGGAGCTCCGACGGGCGTGGTGCATCTTCCGGCGCTGCGGTTGCGCTATGAGCGCTTCACGAAGTTCGACTGGGAACGATTCGATCTGGACATGGCGGTACAGGTGAAGTCCGCGGGTGTGCTGCTGCAGCATCTGCTACCCAAAATGGCGAAGCTCCCTCGCTCCAAGGTGCTGTTTGTGCTTTCAAGCGTGACGCGCGGCATGCCGCCGAAGTTTATGTCGATGTACACGGTGGTCAAATATGCGCAGCTGGGCCTGATGCGCGCGCTCGCCGCCGAGTACGCGAGCACGGGCGTACGTGTGAACGCGATCTCTCCGGGGATGGTGGAAACACAGTTTCTGCAGGAGATCGCCGAGGTGGCAGTGACGATGAGCGCCGGGAGCCATCCACTCGGACGCAACGCGGTTCCGGAAGACCTTCTGGGGGCGATGGACTTTCTGCTTTCAGGCGGAGCGGATTACATCACAGGCGTGGAGCTGCCGGTGACGGGCGGAAGCGGCTGCTGAGCCTGAGCGCCCTTTGGAAATTCCTGGAACTCAGCTTGGGTTCGGCGGCGACATAACGGGAGACCGCCTCGCGCTGGGCATTGAGCCCAAGCCCCGCTGACGCCCTGGCGGTCGTACCAACTTACATGGTTTTGAATCCATTCAATTTCTCGTTGACTTACTTCTTTGGACGAGGCATTATTTGACCATGGTCAAAACAGATCCGGCAACCGACAAGGGCGAGCAAACCCGGCGACATATCTTTGAAAGCGCTCTCGAACTGTTTCGAGAGAAAGGTTTCGACTTGACCACAATGCAAGAGATCGCAGACCGGGCCAGGGTGGTAAAGAGCGCAGCCTATTACTACTTCCCTAGTAAAGAGGCGATCATCCAGGCATATTACGAGACTTTACAAGCCGAGCAAGAGCGCATCTGCAAAGAAGCTTTTGTTCAAAGTAAAGATCTCAAAATCCGCTTGCCAATAACAATGCACGCCAAATTTGATCTGGTGAGGAATGACCGCAAGTTACTAGGTGTAGTGTTCCGTTACACCGGCGAACCCGATCATCCACTTTCCTGCTTAGGAAAAGGAACAGCCGAGATACGTCGACGAAGTACACAAGTCTTCAGGGACGCCATTGCGGATGAGAAGTTACCCAAAGATCTTCGAGAACTGCTTCCTGTCGCCTTATGGGCTCTCCAGATGGGCCTCTTGGTGATGTTCCTGTACGACTCATCTGAGAACCAGCGCCGCACACGTCGAATGGCTGACGGTACTCTCGATCTCACGCTCAAACTGCTGACTTTAGCCAAGTTACCCGTGCTAAAGCCTGTTCGAACCAGGGTCCTCTCTCTCCTGCGTGAAGCTGATCTTTTATCCGAACTCTAAACGGAGGAGCAATGCCCGAGATGGACGAACAGCTAAGAAAGATTACTCCTGCGCAGTGGTACGTCGTAGCGCTCATCGTGGCCTTTGCCGTGGGATCGGTCTTGTACAAGTCGCTGATCCACCAGCAGCTTGGGCATAGCGCAGCTATGTTTCTCGGCATTCCAGCCGTGCTTGCTATCTTGCTCGCACTGGCTCCGAAGGCACGGTCTGTAACCGGAGGCATTCTTAAAGGCATCACGCTCGCATTGCTGGTGATAGCCCCTCTTCTCGGGGAAGGCTATGTTTGTATCCTGGTGGCATCTCCCCTTTTCTATTTGGTTGGAATTATCGTCGGACTGCTGGCAGATCGGCAGCTAAGGAAGAAGAATGTCTCATTAAGCTGCACAGCTTTGCTTCTGTTGCCGATGTGCTTTGAAGGCGTTACTCCAAACCTCACTTTCAAGCGAATCCAGTCCGTCGAAGCTCAAAAGGCAATAGACTCTCCAGCTGATCTGGTAGAAAGCCGCCTTGCAGGAAGATTGGACGTCGCCACTCCTCTGCCTTTGGCACTTCGTATCGGATTTCCAAGGCCGCTTTGGGCTCTTGGTGAAGGTCTAGCCGTTGGAGGTACAAGAACAATTCATTTTGCAGGGGCGGAAGGACATCCTCCGGGAGATCTCATCTTGCACATCACGGAGCGACGCCCGGGCTATGTTCGCTTCGTCGCCGTCAGCGACAGCAGCAAAGTATCGCAATGGGTTCACTGGACAAGTTCAGAAGTGAGCTGGAAGTCGCTTGATCAAAACCACACAGAGATGACGTGGCACATCAACTTCGAACGCCAGCTTGATCCGGCTTGGTATTTCAGTCCGTGGGAAAAAGCGGCGGTCAAGGAAGCCGCAACCTATCTAATTGAAGCTTCTGCTATCCCTGCTGGGAGCAAATAGTTGACCCCTGCTGATTGGGAACGCGTTTCAGCCATTTACTTGCCCTTGGTCGTTGCCGCCATTGCAAGACTGCTGAGCGGTCGTAAGCCGAGACAGTTCGCTGCATGCCTGCTGAGTATCTTGTGGACTGTCCCCACTCTCCTCGCGCTTCAAATACTAAATACGCACGCCGTCTGGTGGACCTTTCAAGGAGGATCAGCGATCTCTCTCCGCGGCATACCGCTAGAACTCTTTATAGGATGGGTTCTTCTCTGGGGGCTTGTTCCTCAACTAGCGTTGCAGCGGATCGGCATCTTTTGGAGTGCTGTAGTCATGATCGCCGTGGACTGTATCTTCATGCCAATGTGCACCGCAGCTATAAGCCTTCATCGGAATTGGCTATTAGGTGAGATAGTAGGCGTGGCTTTGGTGCTCCTGCCGGCACTCTCCATCGGGCAGTGGACCCGTAACAACACAAATCTTGGAAAGCGCGCAGTAATTCAGGTAGTCACCGCGGGACTTCTCTTTCTATTTCTGATTCCGGAAACTATCTTCGCTCTTCGACCCGGCCTAGGGTGGAGCCCTCTCTTAGATTCACCTAGCTGGGCTCGGCAAATTGAGTTACAGATCCTTTTCATCTTAGCAATACCAGGGCTCGGTGCAGTGTTAGAGTTTGCAGAACGCGGTTGGGGTACTCCGATCCCGTATGACCCACCGGAGCGGCTCGTTACGAGTGGGATCTATAGATACTGTGCAAACCCGATGCAGATGTCCTGTGGACTAGTTATGTTTGCTTGTGCTGGTCTGCTTAGAAGCTGGTGGATGGCCTTGGCGGCTGGCATATCTATCGTCTACGGCGCCGGGATTGCAGAGTGGGACGAGGCCGAGGACCTGGGCCGTCGCTTCGGTCCGCAATGGAAAAGCTACCGGGCATCCGTACATAGCTGGCGCATAAGGTGGACACCCCACCATGTAGGGCAGCCCGCGATAATTTACATCGCTAGAGGATGTGGTCCGTGCAGCCAAGTAAGATCTTGGCTTAAAGCCAGAAACCCTAAGGGATTGCAAATCATCGATGCTGAGAGTCTGCCGGTAAACTCTATTCGTCGGATGCGCTACGACCCTCAGGACGGAAGCGTGCCGGTAGACGGCGTCAGAGCTATGGGTCGCGCTCTTGAGCACCTCCATTTTGGGTGGACTATCTGCGGAACTGCACTCCGTCTTCCGATACTCTGGCAAATCGTTCAATTATTCATAGATGCAAGCGGGTTAGGACCACGGGAAATCAGACCGAGCGAGTTTGAGCCTAGATTCCGCTTATAGTCCGGATCTCACAAAGATCGGCCCTCTTGTGATGTGCTCGTACGTACAATTCATAGCTGAAGGTTCGTATTTGGGCAGGCGGTTTACGGTTGCGGTTTACACAGGGCCTTAGGGGGTGTTCTCCTTGCCATCCGGTTTCAGACGTGCGGTGGTTGCGACCGAAGCGGGCGATCTCACGAAGGAGAGGATCCTCCGTGCGGCGCAACGGCTGTTTGCGCGCAAGGGCTTTGAAGGCGTGTCCATGCGGGATGTTGGAAAGGCTGCCGAAGTTCCGTTCGCTTTGATCACCTACCATTTCCAGACCAAACTCAACCTCTACAAGTCGATATTCCGGCGACATAGCGATCTGCTCTATACGAGACGCATGGAAGCTCTGAAGGCGACAAAGCTTACGGGGGAGGCGCTGGCAGATATCACCAGCATTACAAAAGCGATCGTCGAGCCGCTGATGGCGCTTCGAGGGGTAAAGGGCGGCCGCGAGATCACGCGCCTGCTCGGGCGAGAACTGCACGATCCGGTGGAGATCAAAGGCGGCATCGTTGAGGAATACTTCGATCCGATCGCCAAGCTGGCGATCGAGATGCTTCAAAGCGCGGTTCCAGAGGCGTCGCACGGTCAGGCTTGCTGGGCCTTCTACTTCGCAACCGGAGCTATTTCGATCAACCATGTTGACGCCGGGCGTCTGGAGCGTATCTCAGCCGGAGATTGCCAGAGCTCGGACACGAGTGAACTGGTCGCGCAACTGACGAAGTTCATGGCCGCCGGCTTGGCCGGTGCGCTGACGAGCGCGAAGACCCAAGATTAACCCGGACCGCGAGCGAATCTTCAGAAGGCCATGCATCCTCCTTCGTATTGCTGAATCAGTTATACGTATGATCAACCGCCGAAGCGTTCCTTGCTGAGACAAGGGAGTGCCGCTTAGGCGCCGGCCTCGTATTTGCAGCAATCAAAGGAGAGCTTATGTCCGAAACACAGCCGCCCGTTTGGCAGATACATTCAGTCCGTACCGGACCGCGCGGCGGTGTACCTGTCGTCTTCGTCCATCCAGCGGGTCTGGACCTGACGTACTGGGACGCGCAGATCGAGGGTCTATGCGACCGCTACGACATCGTCGCGTTTGATCTCCCCGGGCACGGGCGCAGTCCGGGCACACCGGCGGACTGGACGCTCGAGAATGCGGCCCTCATGCTGGCGCAGGTGATTCGCGAGACGGGAGCGGGTGCGGCCCACGTTGTAGGTCTATCCGTCGGAAGTGTCATTGCGCAGACACTCGCCGTGACACAGCCGGGTCTCGTGCGTTCTCTCACCCTGATGGGCGCGGCGGCGATCTTCTCTGAAGCCGGACGGAACGCCATGCTGGAACGATCGAGAGTTCTTAGAGAGGGTGGTATGCAGCGGGTCGTTCAATCCTCGATCGAGCGCTGGTTTGCGAAGGAAACGATCGCTCGCCGGCCGGATCTCATCGATCGCGCGACAAAGACATTGCTTGCCGACGACCCTCTGGTTCATGCCGCTTTATGGGACATGATGTATGGCTTCGATGTGCGCTCCGAGCTCTCTCGCGTAACCTGCCCGACGCTGATCATCACGGGCGAGCTGGACGGGAGCACACCTTCTTCCGCAGCCCAAGCCATCCATGAGCAGATTGCCGGTTCGCAAGTTGAGATCCTGCCGGGGCTCTCACACATGGTCACGCTTGAGGCGCCTGATCACGTCAACGATCTGCTCAGTCGATTTCTGACGAAAACAGAAGAGAAATAGCCACGGCAGATGAGGACGTAATGCCTGGTACGACAACAAGGCCTGCTCACACCAGTTCGGTCATTACCGCGCGGCTTGAAAGGAACAATCGAAGATGCTTCTATCCGGAAATACTATTCTTATCACTGGCGGCAGCTCTGGCATCGGCCGGGGGCTCGCTGAAGCTCTCCATCACCTGGGAAACCAGGTCATCATTGCCGGCAGAAATACGTCTGCCCTCGATCGGGTCACCGAGGCTCATCCTGGTATGCGCTCCGTCGTTCTTGATGTGAACAGCGCAAGCGATATCCAGGAGGTTTCCGGGCGTATCACTGCGGATTTCCCGGAGCTCAACATCCTGATTAACAACGCAGGAGTTCAAGCGCCGGAGGAGCCGCTGGGGATCGGGGACCTGGGCGCGGTCGTGTCGATGATCGATACAAACCTGCTTGGACCGATGCGCCTCACGGGGGCGCTCCTGCCGCACTTGCAAACGCAAGCCACGGCTACGGTGATCAACGTTACTTCCACGCTCGCTTTCGTTCCCTTAGCGCGTCTTCCTTTTTACTCCGCCACCAAAGCCGCTCTGCACTCCCTCACCCTCTCCCTCAGATACCAGCTCAGAAAAAGCAACGTGGAGGTCATCGAGTTGATACCGCCCTATGTGCAGACGAACCTGAGCCCAGGCCACGGAGCCGATCCACGAGCGATGCCGCTGGGGGAGTTCATCGCAGAATGTATGTCTCTTCTGACAAGCGAGCCTAACCTGCGTGAGATCACAGTGGAGCGCGCCGGATCTTTACGCTTCGCCTCGGAAAGTGGTCACTTTGAAGAGGTGTTTCACTCCTACAATCAGCTGGCGTCACCACACGAAACGTAAAATCGAACGTCTGAGCTGAGTCAGTCACCGGCTCACGGCTTCATAGGGCAGGAAGAGTTGAAAGACCGTTCCGCTGTGAGCCTCCTTCTGAGAGCTCTTCAACCAAAGAGATCCGTGGTGCCGATCCATGATCTCTTTGCTGACCCACAGCCCCAATCCGGTGCCTCCTAAACCCTTGGTGGTGTAGAAAGCCTGGAAAGCCCTCGCGACAGACTGCGCCGACATGCCGTGCCCGGTGTCGGCCACAGTGATCATCAGACCACGCTTTCCCGTCTTCCAGTTGCGGCTCTCGCGGCTGCGAATGATTAGCCGGCCTCCAGGCGGGTGCATGGCGTCGACAGCGTTTCCAATGAGATTGCTGAGAACCTGCCGCATCTCCCCGTCGAAACAGAAGATGGGTCGCGGCGCAAGAAGCCGCTTTTCTATCCGTACCTTTGAGTTCACGATGCGTCCCTGGTGGACGGCGAGAACGTCGTCGATCAGATCTTCGCTCGCGACCTCGACGGGGTTTGTCGATTGCTTATAGAACCGGAGCGTGTGGCTCGTGATGGCGGCCGCACGACGCAGCTCCCGATCCGCCATGTCCAGATAGTCTCGCGAAGACTCAGGATTGTTGGTGGAGCGAGCGAGGAAGATGAGGTTGGTGACGGATTCGAGTGGGTTGTTGACCTCATGCGCGATCGAAGCAGCAAGCCTGCCCATGGCGGCCAGCTTTTCGTTTTGAATGAGCGCGGCAGCCGATTGTTTGCCGGCCGTTACATCGCTTGCCATGCCAAACCATTCTCGGATCTCGCCGCTTTCATCGAGAAGAGGGACGGCGCGAGAGTGCGTCCATCCAAGAGTTCCATCGACACGTCGAACACGATGCTCTAATTCGAAGACCTTTTTGGCGTCGATAGCCTCCTGGATCTCGCTCCAAACACGTAGCTGATCGTCTGGATGGATGTAGTCTTCCAGCCAGTTCCGGTTTGCTGTGTCGCTTTCAACCAGGAAATCGCGTTCCTGCATCGTGACCTTCATCTGGCGCATTTCGCTCCAGTCCGCGCTCATCCGGTAGACCGCGTCGGAGCTGGCCGTTACGAGAGCCCGTAGACGGTCTTCGCTCTCGGAAAGCGCTCTGAGCGCCTCGCTCAGCTCCTCAATCTTGCCGGACGACATGCCAGTAGGACTACTCTCATCTGTTTGCACGATACTTGGGCCCTTGTTGTTAAGACCATCATGCACCGAAGATTGCAGCAATCCCCCAGATGGGGGACCTGCCGAAGAGAGCGGCCTGTTGGGTGTACGGTACTCCCCTTCGCAGGCGCACAGATGGGCACGAGGGACTCTACTTCTTGACCGCGGCGGCGGGCGGATAGGAGGCTCCGGCGGGTTCGACGCTGATGACCGGGCCGCCTTGTTCCAGCGGACCAATCTCTCGGACCAGGCCGGGGACCTGACCTTCCAAGATCCAAATGAACACATCCTTCGGTTGTTTGCCGACCACCGGGGCGACGATGCCTGCGATACCGCCGAGTTCGGGGTGAACGCGGAACACCGTGGCTTTGCGGCGGACGCCGAGGACGGGTGAGAAGGGTTCTTCTCCGGCTACATCGATGGAGAGCTGAATCAGACGGCCTTTGCCGGTAGGAGCTACTAGGCTGAGTTTGAACGGACCGGAGTTGGGAGCAGCATTCAGAAGCATGGCACCGGTGAAGCCATTGGAAACGTCGGCGGGAAGGTCGATGTGGCTGGTTTCCACTTTTTCTTTGCCGTCTTGATCCACGGTGCGAATGGTGACGTTGCCGTTCTCCTCGACCAGGCAATCGGAGGCCTTCGAGAAGAAGGGACCGTGCTGGACGTGGTGGTCTCGGATGAGATGAAACGCGCCGCGCTGCGAAAACGTCACGGTGTCGTCGTCAATGGAGCCGTCACGAAAATGGTAGGTGACACGGGAGTTGACATGGTCGCCTTGAACGATCTGAAGGATCTCCCCGTAGCCCAGGACGGCACCAGATTCCGCACGGAGGACCAGAAAGGCATGGCCGGTGCCCTGCATGTGGTGAACGAGGACCGGTCCAGATTGCTCAGCGACTGAGGCCGCGGGGCAAATGCCGGCTAGACCCAGAAGCGAGGAAACACCGAAGGTCCGGAAAACTTTAGACTGAAAAATAAAGATTCTCCTTACCTCTCTAGAACACCGGATCTCTGGCGTTGTTGCAATCCCACTTCAGGGCCACGCCTCTAAACTCCTGCCATGGAGAGTGCGTCAATTCCGAGTCTCCCCAGCTCGCGCGGATGCCGTCCATGCTCGGGATAAAATCGGCATGTGCGAACTCCGGTCGTTGCTGCGAATCTCCTCCTGTTCCCGCTGTTTCTGGCTCTCACCGGATGCGGTAAGCCCACTTTGGATGTGCTCCCAACCGTCACCACCATCGGGCAGGCAACGCCTCTCGTCGTTCACGTCCACGATGCTCACGGCGTCAGCCGGCTCACCGCCACCGTGGCACAGAACGGCAACCAGTACCCGGCCTGGCAGACTCCCTCCGCCTCGAAGTCCGTCGACAGCACTTTCAACTTCAACGTGGGCGCCAAGACCACGCCCCAGCTGCGCGATGGGCCTGCCCGCCTCATCCTCGAAGCCACTTCCGGAGGCCTCTTTCACGGCACCACACGTTGGGAGCGCGAGGTGAACGTGGTCACCGAGCCGCCGGTCGTCAGCGCGGACTCCGATCAACACTACCTGTACCTCGGCATGGCCGATCTGGCCACCATAGACGTCACCGGTCCCTACACAACCGCGGGCGTCCGCGTCGGCAACCAGACCTTCCGTGCCTGGCCGATGCCCGGCGGCAAGCCCGGCCTCTTCTCCATGTTCGCCTTTGCCTGGAACATGCCGCCCGGCACAACGCCCCTCGTCTTTGCGTCCAACGGCGGCGACGACGTCTCCACGCCGCTGACCGTCGTCTTCCCCAAGCGGGAGCAGCCCGTCTACACCCAGCACCAGATCCAGGTCTCCGACCAGTTCCTGCAGAAGGTCGTAGGAGAGCTTGATCCCAACGGCGCCGGCGATCCCGTCGAGCGCTTCGTCAAAATCAACACCGAGATGCGCCAGGCCAACAACAAAACTCTCGCCGACCTGCGCCTGAAGACCGCCGATCAGTTCCTCTGGCGCCAGCCCTTTCTGCGCCAGGCGCACTCCCAGGCCGAGGCCACCTTCGCCGACGTGCGCAGCTACATCTACCACGGCAAAAAGATCGATCAACAGGTCCACCTCGGCTACGATCTCGCCGTCACCCAGCACGTCGGCGTCGAGGCCTCCAACGACGGCCGCGTCGTCTGGGCTGCCCCCCTCGGCATCTACGGCAACTGCATCGTGGTCGATCACGGATACGGCCTGCAGACCATCTACGGCCACCTCAGCCGGATCGACGTACACGAGGGCGACATGGTCAAACGCGGCGGAGTCATGGGCCTGAGCGGTATGACGGGGATGGCCGGCGGCGACCACGTCCACTTCGCCATGCAACTGGATGGCGTCCAGATCGATCCCAAAGAGTGGTGGGACGCGCACTGGATCCAGGACCATGTCGCACGTCGCGTCGATCTGCCCGGCTTCACCAAGTGACACACAGACAGCGAAAGGGAACACCCATGAAGATCCTGCACATCGACTCCAGCGTGACCGGAGAAAAGTCCGTCAGCCGCCCGCTCACGGAGCAGACGGTCGCCAAGCTCAAATCCCTCCACCCAGACGCGGAGGTCGTGTACCGCGACCTGATCGCCGATCCGCTGCGCCACTACACCGCCGTCATTCGCATGTTCGGCGACGACAAGGTCGTCACCCCTGACCAGAAGCACGAACTGGAAACCGGCAAGCAGATCCTGGAGGAGTTCCAGGCGGCCAGTACGATCGTCATCGGCGCACCCATGTACAACTTCGGCATCCCCAGCCAACTCAAGGCCTGGATCGACAATCTCGCCGTACCCGGTGTGACCTTTCGCTACACCTCCACCGGTCCCCAAGGCCTTCTGGGCGGTCGCAAAATCATCATCGTCTCCACGCGCGGTGGAGCATACGGTCCCGGCTCGCCGTTTGAAGCAGCCGACTTCCAGGAAAAATACCTCAAATCGGTGTTCGGCTTTCTCGGCATCACGGACATCGAAGTCATCCGCGCCGAGGGTGTCGCCGGCGGCCCGGAGAAAGCCACTGCGGCCATAGCCGGCGCCCGTCAGCAGATCGCCAATCTCGCATAAAGCCATACACCTCCAAGAAGAAGTCTTGGAACCGAGCCCATGCGCACACCTCTGCTAGCGCTTACCGCGGCCGCCTTCGGCATCGGCACGTCCGAGTTCATCATCGTCGGTCTGCTGCCGACGCTTGCCCATGACTTCCGCATCGGCATCCCGCTCGCCGGCACCTTGGTCACGGCCTACGCCCTCTCCGTCACCTTTGGCTCCCCCCTGGTGGCGCTCGCGCTCGGCAAACTCGACCGTAAACGCTCGCTCCTCTTGCTCATGAGTATGTTTGCCGTGGGCAATACCCTGTGCGCCCTGGCGCCCGGATTCCATCTTCTTCTGGCCGCACGCATCCTTACCGCGCTCTGCCATGGAGCGTTCTTCGGCATCGGCAGCGTCGTGGCGGTCAACCTCGTCCCAAAGGAGGAATGCGCGCAGGCCATCGCTCTGATGTTTACCGGCCTCACGCTCGCCAACATCCTCGGCGTTCCCGCCGGCACCGCGCTTGGTCTGCGCTTCGGCTGGCGCATTGCTTTCTGGACGCTCGTGCCCATCGGCCTCATCGCCATCTTGCTTCTCGGTCGGCTTCTCCCAGCCCAACCCGGCGAACCGACGCCTCTCCGGCACGAACTCCGCGCCGTTCTGCGGCTGCCCGTCCTCCTTGTGCTTCTGCTCAGTACACTCTCGTCGGTGTCGCTGTTCTGCGTACTCACCTACATCGCTCCCATGCTCGAACAGATCACCCACATGTCGCCAAACGCCGTCACGTGGGTGCTTGTGCTCTTTGGCGTCGGCATCACGATCGGCAACCTCCTGGGCGGCCGGCTTAGCGACTGGCGCCAGATGACCGCCATCCTGGGCGGCTACGGCCTGCTCGCTCTTGTGCTCTTCAGCATGCCCTTTACGCTCGCGCACACCGCCCCCGCCATCGCGGCCGTCTTTGTCTGGGGCCTCGTGCACTTCGCCGCCGGCGCTCCGCTGCAGCCGCGCATCGTAGAAAAAGCCCACGGCGCCCATCTCGCGGCCACGCTCAACCAAAGCGCCTTCAACCTCGGCAATGCGCTCGGAGCTTCGCTCGGCGGACTTCTGCTCGCGAGAGGTGCAAGCTACCGCACGCTGCCCAGCGTCGCCGGCGCGATCGCCATCGTGACTCTGCTCGTCGGCGCTTTCACCTCCATCGCTGAAAGACGAGAACACGACGCAAGCAAGCCGGTGCCAACTCCGGTTTAGGGGCAGGTTCGACCGCGCGATCGTCCCATCTCTGCAGCGAAGTTGATCTGTGTTGCTCCATCTATTCCGCCAACAAGAGCAGCGATCATTGCACACTTCTACGTTGCATCGAGAGCACACGCGGATTGCATCTCAGGCAACCAACGCAACGACAAAATCGGCCTTCTGATGGGTTAGCGTAGTAGCCAAGGGTGCACTTCTCATGCACTGATGGTGTTTGATCTCTTTCGGATTGGACGCGAACGAAACCGAGACAGCGCACGGAGGAACAGATGGCAAGCGTCGCGGAAGTTCTAGTCCAAACACTCGCGCTATCTGGAGTGAAACGTATCTTCGGCTTGCCGGGTGACTCGCTGAACGGGGTCACAGACGCACTCAGGACCCATCCCGAGATCGAGTGGATCCATGTGCGGCATGAGGAGACGGCCGCCTTTGCCGCGGGTGCGGAGGCGCATCTGACCAACCGTCTGGCCGTGTGTGCCGGCAGCTGCGGGCCGGGCAACCTCCACTTCATCAACGGCCTCTACGACTGCAATCGCAGCCGCGTTCCGGTACTTGCGATCGCGTCGCAGATCCCCAGCCAGGAGCTATACACCACCTACTTCCAGGAGACGCACCCGGAACAGGTCTTCAAGGATTGCTGCCACTACTGCGGAATCGTCGCCGATCCCGAACAGATGCCGCGAATCCTCGCCATCGCGATGCGCACCGCGATCGCCAACCGAGGCGTCGCCGTGGTCGTTATGTCGGGCGATATCGCCGCGAAGTCGTGCCCATCGCCGGCAGCGCCTCTGGGATTTCTCCAGAACAATTCAAGCCTCCTGCCGCCTGAAGACGATCTTGTCGCCGCGGCCTCGCTTCTGAACGAGAGCAAGCGGGTGACGATCCTTGCCGGCGCGGGTTGCGAAGGTTCGCACGCCGATCTCATGCAGATCGCGGAAACCCTGCAGGCGCCCATCGTTCATGCGTTTCGCGGCAAGGAGTTCGTCGAGTACGACAACCCATACGACGTCGGCATGACCGGTCTCCTCGGTTTCTCTTCCGGATATCGCGCGATGATGCATTGCGACGCGCTTCTTGCGCTCGGGACGGACTTCCCGTATCCGCAGTTCTATCCGGAAAAGGCGAAGAAGATCCAGGTGGACGTGCGCGGCGAGCAGATCGGACGCCGCACCGTGGTCGATGTGGGCCTGATTGGAACCGTGAAAGAGACGGTCAGGGCGCTTCTGCCCAGGCTCGAAAAGAAGGACGGCAGGCACCTCAAAAACAGCGTCAAGCACTACCTCGATGCACGCAAGGAACTCGATGAGCTCGCTACCGGCAAGCCCGGCACATCCCCTCTGCACCCGGAGTTCGTGGCTCGCACCATCGATGAGATCGCGGCCGACGACGCCGTGTTTACGATCGATGTCGGAACGCCTTGCATCTGGTCCGCGCGGTATCTGCACTTCAACGGAAAGCGCCGACTTCTGGGCTCGTTCTCGCATGGATCGATGGCCTGTGCTCTGCCGCTTGCGCTGGGTGCGCAGGCTGCCCTCCGCGGTCGGCAGGTGATTTCGTTCTCCGGAGACGGTGGTCTCGCGATGGGTATGGGCGAGCTGCTGACGGCCGTGCAGAACAACTTGCCGGTCAAAATCGTGGTGTTCAACAACCACGCGCTCGCTTTCGTTGAGGTCGAGATGATGGCCGCCGGCATCATGCCGTTCGGCACCGGGCTCAAGAACCCTGAGTTCAGCAAGGTGGCCGAAGCGTGCGGTCTATTCGGCGTCCGGGTGAGCCAACCGGAGGATCTGAAGCCCGCGCTCGAGCAGGCCTTCCAGCATGACGGACCGGCGTTGGTCGAGGTGCTGGTCCATCGGCGAGAGCTCTCGGTGCCGCCGACCATCACGTTGGAGCAAGCCGGCGGATTTGGCCTGTATATGGCCAAGTGCATCCTCAACGGGCGCGGCGATGCGATCGTCGATGTCGCCAAGGCCAACCTGCTGGATCGCATCTTCGACAGCTAAGCCGCGCTCTGCAAAGGTCGCGCTCTGCGGAGGATTTGCAGAAACACAGTTGTGAAACAAGAACGAGAGGGATCAATGCGGATCGGCTTATTCGTACCGTGTTACATCGATGCTTTCTACCCGGAGGTTGCTGTCGCGACGCTTGAGTTGCTGGAAAGCCTCGGGCACGAGGTCAGCTACCCGCGCGAGCAGACCTGTTGCGGCCAGCCCATGGCGAACGCCGGAGACCAGGCCGCGTCCGCCGCGACCGAAGCGCACTTCGCCAAGTGTTTTCGCGACTTCGATCTGGTCGTCGCGCCCTCGGGCAGCTGCACCCACCACGTCCGTTTCCACCTCGATGCTTGCGAGCAGACGCCCGAGGTCGTCCGCGTGCGTGAATCCATCCGAGAGTTGACGGAGTTCTTGCATGACGACCTGAAGGTGGAACAATTTCCCAAAGCCGACTTTCCCTACAAGGTCGGCGTGCACGACAGCTGCACGGCAATTCGCGGTCTCAAGGAGTCGCGCCCCTCGGAACTCGTGACGGAGCCTTATTTTTCCAAGAGCCGCGATCTGCTCCGAAAAGTAGAGGGTCTCGAGATCATCGACGCGGAACGCATCGACGAGTGTTGCGGCTTTGGCGGCAGCTTCTGCGTCACCGACGCCGCGGTGTCGGCGAAGATGGGCCAGGATCGAACCGCCGACTTCGTTCGCCAGGGCGCCGAGTACATCGCTTCGGCGGATATGAGCTGCCTCTTGCAGATGAAGGGCGTTATCGACCGCGAAAATCTGCCGCTCAAGGTGGTTCATCTGGCTCAGATCTTGAACGGAGGTCCATTCGCATGAACCTTTTCCACGTCCTGCAAGAGATTGGAAACACGCCGGTGGATCCGGAAGCCGCAGCCGCGCGCTTCATCGACGACCCAAAGCACGAGGAGACCCACGACCGTATGGTCTGGGCCATGCGAAAGCATCGCGACGAAGCCGTTGCCGCCTTGCCGGAGTGGGAGGAGCTTCGCGACATCGCGTCCGGAATCAAGGAACACACGCTCACTCACCTCGATCAGTATCTCGAGGCGTTCGAAGCCAAAGCGATCGCCAACGGTGTCCATGTTCACTGGGCCCGGGACGCGGCGGAGCACAACAAAATCGTGCTCGAGATCTTTGAGCAGCACAAGGTAAAGCTGGTGATCAAAAGCAAGTCGATGCTGCAGGAAGAGTGCGGCATGACGGAGGCTCTGAACAAGGACGGCATCGAGGTGCGCGAGTCCGACCTCGGCGAGCGGATTCAGCAGCTCTCGCACGAGCGGCCCAGCCACATCGTCGTCCCAGCAATCGAGAAACTGCGCACCGATGTAGCCGCGTTGTTTGCCAAGGATCTCGGCACGGACCCCAACAACTCCGACCCGCATTACCTGGCCGAATCGATGCGCGAGGACGCGCGCCCAGTATTTCTAAAAGCCGGCGCGGGCATGACCGGAGGCAACTTCGCCGTCGCGGAGACCGGCAGCGTTGTGGTGTGCACCAACGAGGGCAACGCCGACATCGGTGCAACCGTGCCGCCGTTGCAGGTGTGCAGCGTCGGCATTGAAAAACTGATTCCGAGAACGGCCGACCTCGCCATCTTTCTCCGCATGCTTTCGCGCAGCGCGCTTGGTCCGCCGATGACCCAATACACGACTCACCTGCAGAAGCCGCGCCCGGGGGCGGAGCTGCACTTCATCCTGGTGGATAACAAGCGCTCCGAACGGCTCGGCTCCGCAGACTTCTGGCATGTGCTCAAGTGCATCCGGTGTGGCGCCTGCATGAACACATGTCCGGTCTACCGGCGCAGCGGCGGCCTCTCCTATGGAGCGACGTACTCCGGCCCGATCGGCGTCATTCTCGATCCGGGCTTCGATGCTCACAAGTTCCGCGAGCTCCCGTACCACTCTTCGCTGTGCGGCAGTTGCACCGAGGTCTGCCCGGTCAAGATCGACATCTCAGACCAGATCTACAAGTGGCGGCGCGTGATCTCGGCGGAAGGCGAGCTGCCCGCCGTAAAGTCCGCGGGGATGAGCGCGATGGGTGAATTGCTGGCGCATCCCACGGTCTTTCACGCGGCCGAAGGGGCCGGTTTGAAAGCTCTGGAGGTCCTGCCGAAAGCGGTCGTCGATAACCGGTGGAATCCCTGGACAAACCATCGCGATATGCCCGCGCCGCCCAAGAAAACCTTTCGTGAGTGGCACAAAGAGAACCGAGGTGATCGATGAGCACAACCGCCGCCCCCTCACAGCAGAGCGCGCGAGATGCAATTCTCAGCTCTGTCCGATCCCATCTGCCGACGCCGCCCGTGCCTCTGCCCGATGCGGCATTGAAGGACGGAAAGTCCCCCACCGGTGGAGGTGTCGGCTACAAGGGCAATCTCGCGGACCTCGAAAAAGTCGGCGGCTTTCCCGCGCCCGGTGAGTCGTTGGTGCCCTTCTTTGAAAAGCAGTTGACGGCCATGGGAGGACGTTCCTTTTCCGTTCACGATCTCGATGCCGCCCAGGCAAAGATCCTTGAGCTGCATCCGGACGCAAAGGTCCGATGCTCAGCCGTTCCGGGTATCCAAGGAACGCGTCCCGTGCGCGCCACGGACGATCCGCATAGCTTTGCCGACGTGGACGTGGCCATCCTGCGCACACGGCTTGCGATCGCCGAAGCGGCAGCCGTGTGGTTCAGCTACGAGGATCTGATCGTGCCCGCGCTCGGTGTGTTGACGCAGCACCTCGTGGTCTTGCTTGACCCCAAAGACATCGTTCCCACCTTGCACGAAGCATACGGCGGCAGGATCGACCTCGACGCGATGCCTTACGGAGTCTTCATGGCCGGCCCGTCGGCAACGGGCGACATCGAGGGCGTGATCGTCCACGGAGCACAAGGGGCAAGAAGCCTCACCGTGTTGTTCCTCGAAAGCTGATCGGTTGCTTTGCCATCGCGCACCTTCGCTGCGGTGTGAAACAAAAGCACGGAGTTGGAGGCCAGCTTGGCACAAAGCGTTCAAGATCGCTCGGAGCCAACACATTTGCCCTCCGGCACCTATACCGATCAGCGGTACAGCGCGGACTGGGCGGACGTACATCATCGCGGCCAACGTTTGCTGTGTGAGTTCCTCGGTACCTTTGGATTCGTCTTCTCGCTGTCAGGCGGTGCCGGCGCCTTTCACGCATATGCCAAGCCGCCCCTTTCCACCGGCATCACCGTGGCGTTGCTGACCATGGTGGCGGCGATGTGGCTGGTGATCGCCATCTACGCGTTCGGGGACATCTCTGCGCACTTCAACCCTTCGATGACCTTCGCCTTTGCGCTCCGAGGCGATATCAGCTGGAGACGAACGCTGTCTTACTGGGTATCTCAATGTGCGGGTGCGGCCACGGCTTCTTTGCTCGCGAGGGCGTTCTTTGGGCCGAGCAGTGGTCTGGCCTCGGTGCACCCGCAGCCGGGCAAGAACTGGCAAGCGGTCGGGTTTGAGGTGTTGCTGACCGCGTCTTTCGTCCTTTTGGTGCTGGTGATGGCGCGAGGCCCAAAGCTGAACGGACCGTTCACACCGCTGGCCGTCGCTGCGTATGTGCTTTCCTTCGGAACCGTTGGCGGCTTGTACGAGGGAGCCGCCTTCAACCCAGCGCGCGCCTTCGGTCCGGCCCTTGCCCTCGGTCGCTTAGGCGACCTTTGGATCTATGTGCTCGGCGCCGCGGTTGGAGCAACGGTCGCCGTAGGCATCGACCGCTACCTGCGCGGCCCGTTACATAAAGCTGAAGCCGAAGCGGCCGCAGCCGCGAAACTTTCACGATAGCCCGCAACCCCACGATAGCCCGCAATCCAAGGAGCCACCATGTCGTACGTCGAAGACACCCAGATCAAAGATGGCCACTACAAACCAGGAACGCTGCTCGATGACGGCAAGTGGCGCGTCGAATTCGATTCCATGGGGCAGGTGAAGGTGCCCGCCGATCGCCTGTGGGGTGCGCAGACCCAGCGTTCCCTGATTCATTTTTCGATCGGCAACGACCACATGCCCATCGAGGTCTACCACGCTTACGGCTATGTGAAGAAGGCCGCGGCGATCGTGAACGAAAGGCTAGGACGCCTGCCCAAGGAGAAGGCCGACCTGATCGTAAAAGCTGCCGATGAAGTGATTGCCGGCAAGCTCGATGAGAACTTTCCACTCTTTGTTTGGCAAACCGGCAGCGGAACGCAAAGCAACATGAACGTGAACGAGGTGATCTCGAATCGAGCGATTCAGATGGTGAAGGGGACGCTGGGCGCCCAGGAGCCCGTGCATCCGAACGATCATGTGAATATGTCGCAATCGTCGAACGACACTTTCCCGACGGCCATGCACATTGCCGCCGTGAAGGAGATCAAGGAAACGTTGCTGCCCAAGGTAGGCGCCCTCGCCACGGCTATCGAAAACAAGCAGAACCAGTGGGAGCACATCGTAAAGATCGGACGGACGCACCTCGAGGATGCCGTGCCGCTGACCGTCGGGCAGGAGTGGTCAGGCTACAGCACCCAGGTTCGCAATGCGCTGCTCCGGATCGAGCAATCGCTCGAGGGTCTGTACAAGATTGCGGCTGGGGGAACGGCGGTGGGCACGGGGCTGAACTCGCCACCGGACTTCGATGTGCAAATTGCGAAAGAGATTGCCGATCTGACGAACCTGCCCTTTGTGACCGCACCGAACAAGTTCGAAGCGCAAGGTTCGCTCGATGCGATCGTGGCTGCGCACGCCGCGCTGCGCGGTCTGGCGGTCTCGCTGATGAAGATTGCCAACGATATGCGCTGGCTTGCTTCCGGGCCGCGTTGCGGGATCGACGAGCTGCTGCTGCCCGCCAATGAGCCCGGGTCTTCCATCATGCCCGGCAAGGTCAATCCCACGCAGTGCGAAGCCATCGTGATGATCAGCATACAAGTCATCGGGGATGATGCCGCGGTCGCCTTTGCCGGCTCACAGGGCAACTTCGAGCTGAACGCGATGCGGCCAATCATCATCAATAATTTCCTGCACTCAGCGCGTATCCTCGCCGACGGTTGCGAGAAGCTGCGGATCTACTCCGTCGAAGGCACACAGGTGAACGAAGCGAAAGTGGCCGAGTATGTCAAGAACTCGCTGATGCTGGTCACCGCACTTAGTCCGGTGATCGGCTACGACAAAGCATCGGAGATTGCGCACACGGCCCAAAAAGAAGGATCCACGTTGCGCGAGGCTGCCGTCAAGAGCGGCTACATCGATGGCAAAAGGTTCGACGAAGTGGTCGATCCTCGCAAGATGATTTCGAACAAAATTGCCTAAGCACTAACGCCTGTTGTGTTCGCCATGTGGAGACATATGCCACGTCCATGTCGTTCAATCCGACTCTTGCTCTTGCTGGCATGCTTCCTTGCTTCTACCCTGCGCGCTCAGCAGGAAAAGCAGGGAAGCGAGGAGAGCGGACCCGACACGCACGAGCGTGCCCCCAAGGATCGCGGGCACCTCTTCGGTGAGTGGGATGGCGAGCGGCAACGGCTTCTAGATCGCGGCGTCAACCTCGACGTGCAATACATCTCCGACTCTCTCTGGAATGTTCGGTCGGTTCAAAAAGAACGCCTCGCAGACTGGACTCGCGTGCGTGGAACCCTCGACATCGACTTCAGCAAATTGACCCATACGCCTGGCTTGTACTTTCACATCACGGCGCCGTGGCAGGCCGGCGGGATCCTTGGCAACTACCTCGGAACGATCGCACAGCCGAGCGGTATGGCGAGCGCAAACACCTTTCGGCTGGACTCCTGGTGGTTCGAGAAGCGCGTGAGCCGGGAGCGTGTTGTCTTTCGCCTCGGACAGTTTGCCGCGCAGGATTCCTACGGCGCACAGCATTTCGGTGGATCGTTCATTGCGGAGCCGCTTGGATATGCGTTGGGCAATCTGAACGCGACGTATGAGACGTTTGATCCACCGTCAACGCCCGCGGCAGAGCTGCGTGTCATACCGCTCAAACATTTCTATGTGAAGTCGATGGTGTACGCCGCCGATCGCATACCGTATGCACACAACCCGACCGGACTTGTGCCGCAGTTTCGCGGAGCGGCCTCCGACGTCTCCGAGATCGGCTGGTCTCCGGGGCAACCGGCCACCGCCGTTCGTGCTTTCGATACGCTCGCGCAACGTCGCGGCTACACCGGGCTCTATCAGTTGGGCAGCGCCTACAACCCTGGCAAGTTTCAGTCCACGGCGCCCGTCAAGACCGTGTCTGGCAACTACCTCATTTACTTGAAGGGAAGCCAGGCTGTATGGCGTACATCGCCCAACTCCGGTGTCGGCGTCGATGTCACGGCTGCGACGGATTGGACACCGTCCCACCGAACTCATGTGCCTCGGCAGACGACGGTAGGTGTTCGGTTCAATGAACCGCTTCCGCTGCGGCAGCACAACACGATCGCTTTCGGGTATGTGCGGAGTTCCGTCAGCGACTATTTTCCCGCCGGAGCGGGCCTTCCCCGCCGAACAGAAGATGTGCTCGAGCTGAACGGCCTGCTCGAGGTGACGCGCTTCATCACAGTGCAGCCGGTGGTGCAGCGCTTCCTCAATGCTGGCGGGACTTCAAATGCAGCCACGGTCTTCGGATTTCGTTCCAAAGTCGATTTCTGATCTGAGCGCCTCCGTCTTCCGCACCTCAGATCTTCAACCGAAGCGCACCTCACCAACGCCTTAAAGGAGCACGACCATGAACCCCGAGACCAACAAAGCAGTCGAACTTTTACGCAATCCAGAGACGAACCGTTCGACCGCCTTCTCTTCCCAGGAACGCGAACAGAAGGGTCTGATCGGCCTCCTTCCGCCACGGCAGGAGACGCTCCAGCAACAGGTCGATCGATGCCTGTTACAGCTCAGCAAAAAGCCGAACGACCTCGAGCAGTACATCTATCTCGCCCAGCTTTCGGACGACAACCAGACCCTCTTCTACGCCGTGCTCGCGAGCGATCCGGCCCGCTTCCTGAAGATTGTCTACGATCCGACCGTAGGCACGGCCTGCCTCGAGTTCGGCCACATCTATCGCAAGCCGAACGGCTTGTATGTCTCGATCGATCAGCGCGGCAGGGTAAAGGAAGTGCTGAGAAACTGGCCGGTAAAAGACGTGCGCGTCATCTGCGTCAGCACGGGCGGCCGCATCCTCGGCCTCGGCGATCTCGGCACCAACGGCATGGGCATTCCGATCGGCAAACTGCAGCTCTACACCGCGTGCGCGGCGGTCCCGCCGGAAGTCCTGCTCCCCGTTCTGCTCGACTGCGGCACCGATAACCAGCAGCTCCTCGACGACCCACTCTACCTCGGTCTCAAGCAGCATCGGCCATCCACCGACGAGCTCGACGCCTTTGTGCAGGAGTTTGTCGACGCCGTGCAGGACCTCTATCCCAAGTGCTGCATCCACTTCGAGGACTGGAAGGGTACCGACGCCATCCGTCTCCTGGCTCGCTACGTCGACAAGATCAGCTGCTACAACGACGACATCCAGGGCACCGGCAGCGTCACCGTCGCTGGTCTCTACAACGCTCTGAAGATCAGCCAGGGCGCGCTCAAAGATCAGCGCGTACTGTTCCTGGGAGCAGGCTCGGCGGGCATCGGCATCGGCAACATGATCGCCGACGCCATGAAGCTCGAAGGCCTCACGGACGAGCAGGCACAGGCGCAGATCTCGATGTTCGATGTGGATGGTCTACTCACACCCGACACCAAAAATCTCTCTCCGGAGCAGAAGAAGTACGCGCACCCGCAGACCTCCACGAAAGACCTCGTTGCGGCAATCAACGCCATCAAGCCATCCATCCTTATCGGCGTCAGCACCGTCAAGGGAACCTTTACGCAGCAGGTGATCGAAGCCATGACCAAGCTAAACAAACGTCCCATCATCTTCGCTCTCTCCAATCCCACCGACCACGCCGAGTGCACCGCGGAAGAGGCATACAAATACTCGGAAGGCAAGGCGATCTACGCCGCGGGTGTGCAGTTCGACCCCGTCCAGACCAACGGCAAGACGTATGAGCCGAGCCAGGCCAACAACTTCTACATCTTTCCCGCGGTTGGATTGGCGATCGTCATCACCGAAGCCAAGCATGTGCCCAACGAAATCTTCATCGAAGCAGCGCGTGCCCTGGCCGATCAGGTCACACCGGATCAACTGCAGAAAGGCATGCTCTTTCCGTCGCAGGGCAACATCCTGGCAAGCTGCGTGGATACGGCCACCAAGTCGGCCGAGAAGATCTTCGACCTGGGCCTGGCGCGCGTGAAGCGACCAAAGTCCGTCAAAGGTTTGATCACCTCATTCCTTTACACGCCGGAGTACCCCAAGGCAGAAACCCCATCGCCGGTCCAGGAACTCGCGCATGCTGCCGGAGACTGATAAGCCAGACAAGCACAACCTCGAAAGCAACCCGGCAGGCGCCAATGCGATGTTCGTTCTCGTCACGTTGGCGTTTGGCGGCGGCTTCGCGGACGCGGCCTCCTATCTGCTCACGGGCAGCTTTACAGGTCACATCACCGGCAACACGGTGCTCGGCGGCATCGCACTCGCAGCCGGAAAGATCGATAGCTTCTGGCTTCACCTTACGGCGGTCGTCGCGTTTCTGCTCGCAACCGCCGGCGGTATTCTTCTGCCGCGACTGGGACTGCGAAAAAATGGAACCCTCGCTCTGGCTCTCGTCATCGAAGCGGCGCTGGTTGCGGTTGCGCCCTTGTCCCCCTTTTCGCAGGTCTCCCATGCCAAAGTCTTTATGCTCGTCTGCCTGTGCCTTGCGCTTGGCCTGCAGAACGGAATCTTCAGCAAAAGCGAAGGCGTCACTGTCCACTCGACCTATATCACGGGCGACACCACATCGCTGATTGCGTCGCTTCTTCGACCGCCGGACGGCCCCAAGAAATTGCCGGACACGCGCACCACGAACACTGTGCTCGGCGTCATCTGGCCCAGCTTCGCAGTTGGAGCAGCCCTGGCCGGCCTCGCTGTCCACTACCTCGCCGCCCATGCCATTTGGTTGCTGGAAGTTCCCCTCCTTCTCGCAACAGTCTCTGCCTGGAACAGCGCGTCCAGATCTCCTGCCACCGAGAAGTAGAGCTCACGCGGAGCGGTAATTTACGCTAAGCTCGGCACAGCATCCAAAACAGTTTGGAGAAGGTCAATGAGTGGATCTGAGATGCAATACCGGACGCTGGGCAGAACGGGCGAAAAGGTCTCCGCCATCGGTCTGGGTGGATGGCACATCGGTCTGCCGACCGTCAGCGAAGATCTATCCATCCGCATCGTTCGGACCGCCCTGGATCGCGGCCTGAACTTCCTCGACAACAGCTGGGATTACTTCGGTGGCCTCAGCGAATTGAGAATGGGCAAGGCACTCCGAGACGGCTATCGACAAAAGGCCTTTCTCATGACCAAAATCGACGGTCGATCGAAGAAAGAAGCCGCCACCCAGATCGAACAGTGCCTCCTCCGACTCGGTGTCGACTCTATCGACCTCGTACAGCACCATGAAATCCTTCGCTTTGAAGATCCCCATCGCATCTTCGACGAAGAAGGCGCGCACGTCGCCATGCTGGAGGCGCAAAAGGCCGGCAAGCTTCGCTACATCGGCTTTACCGGACACAAGGATCCGCAGATCCACCTCCATATGCTCGAGGTCGCGCGTGAAAACGGCTTCCACTTCGACGCCGTCCAGATGCCTCTGAACGTGATGGATGCGCACTACCGATCGTTCGAAAAGCTGGTCGTCCCGGAGCTCCTGAAGGACAACATTGGCATCCTCGGAATGAAGTCGATGGCAAACGGCATCATCTTGAAATCAAAAACGGTGACGGCGACTGAGTGCCTGCGCTATGCCCTCAGCCTGCCGACCTCCGTCGTGATCACCGGCATGGACAGCATGGAGATTCTTGAGCAGGCATTCCGAGCCCTGGCCGACTTCGCTCCATTGAGCGAAGCCGACCGCGCCGCGCTGCTCGAGAAAACGCGAAAGACAGCGACCAAAGGTGAGTTCGAGCCCTTCAAAACTTCGTCCATCTTCGACGGCACAGCCACCAACAACAAGTGGCTCGGCGAAGAGCCGCAACGTCTGCAGCAGCTCATGCCGCAGTAAAGATCCATCGTCAGATGCCGATGATCGCCTTGTAAATGGCCAGCCCTGAAATCGTCGCCACCACGATCCAAAGCAGCACACCTTGAAGCAGAGGCCTGTAGCCAACCTCCCGCAGAGTTCGGCGAGAGATCCCCGTTCCGATCAGAAACAGCGTTGCCGTCAGACCCGTCTTGCCCAGGTGCGCCAGCGCATCAAACATCGGGATCAGCCCCGGCTCAGAGGTCCGCCACACGCTCGCCAGGCAGAAGAACAGGATGAACCACGGCCACCGCATCGCGGTCTGGCCGGCGATGGCGGTCTGGCCGGCGATAGAGCCTGAGCGGTTCGACCGCGCAGACCACGCTGCCACCGCCAGCGACACCGGAATGATCCACAGCGCACGCGCCAGCTTCACCGTGGTCCCGATGATCAGCGCCTGATTGCCGTACTTCGCGCTTGCGCCCACGACCGAGCTCGTATCGTGGATCGCCAGCGCCGCCCACAGACCGAACTGGTTCTGGCTCAGGTGCAGCGCGCTGCCAATCGCTGGAAACACAAACAGCGCGATCGAGTTCAACAGGAACACCGTCCCCATCGCGACACTGATCTCTTCTTCGGACGCATCGAGAATCGGCGCCACCGCCGCAATCGCGCTTCCGCCGCAGATCGCCGTGCCCACCGTGATCAGCAGCGAAGCCTTCCCCTGAACACGCAAGACGCGGCCAAGCAGAAGCCCCAGAGCGACGCACCCCACAATGCTGACTGCCGTATATAGAAAGCCGGAGCGCCCCACCCGCAACACCTGAAACAGGTTCATGCCGAACCCGAGCCCAACCACCGACATCTGCAGCAGCGTCCGTGCCAGAGCGCTGCTTTCCCGCCGCAACGGGTGCACAAACACCAACCCAAAGCAGAGCCCGGCAGCCAGTGCGACCGGCGCCGACACAAGTCCGCTCGAAGCCACAATCAAGCCGACAAAAAAGATAGTGCGGGTATCGAGAGCATCGAGTCGGGCACGCAGCGCCATCAGCTCGGAGACCTCCACCAGACCGCGGTCCGGACACTTTCTCGCAGACCCGATGTCCCCCAACGCAACTGGCGGGGAAGGGAAGCCGGCGGCTGATTTGCGTCAACTATACACAGAGCTGGCCCGCACTGACAACGTTGTCCTAAACGCCCGCTTCCAGATCTCAGATGTACCTGTACCTCTGCTCTAAAATGAATCGCATGGAGCAGACCACGGGTCCCCAGAACACCGGGCCGCTGAACACCGACCCAGACCTCGGGGCCGCCGTCCAAAGCTCACCCGGACCTCCCGCCCCCAGCGCCCGCGCGTCCGGTCGCGCCACCATCCGCGATGTCTCTCGCCTCGCCGAGGTGTCGATCAAAACCGTCTCCCGCGTCATGAACAACCAGGATTATGTAAGTGTCGAAACCCGCGCCCGCGTCGAACAGGTCATGGCGGAGCTCGCGTTTCAGCCCAGCTCCGCGGCGCGCGCTCTGGCCGGCCGCCGCTCCCACCAGATCGCCGTCATCTGCGACAACCCCAGCCCCTGGTATGTCTACGAGATCCAGTACGGCGTCCGCGTGCGCTGCCAGCAAAACCGCGTCCGCATGATCGCCCAGCCCTACGATCGCGGTTCCCCCACGCTGCTCGACGACATCCTCAGCCTGGTCGACCAGGTCCATCCCGACGGCCTCGTGCTCACGCCTCCCGCCTGCGACGACGTCAAGGTACTCGAAGATCTGCTGCGCAGGGAAGTGCCCTTCGTCCGCATTCAGCCCGGCACCCGCGCCGGCATCTCTTCCTCAGTCTCCATCGACAACGAGCAGGCGGCCAAGGACATCACCCGCCATCTGCTCGAACTCGGCCACACCCGCATCAGCATCATCGTGGGCGACCTCGGCTACATGTCGTCAGGTCGACGCCTGGACGGTTTTCTCCAGAGCTTGACCGACGCCGGCGTTCCTATCTCGCCGGAGTACATCCGGTTCGGCCTCTTCGACTTCAGCTCCGGCGTCGCCCAGGCAGAGCATCTGCTGGCCCTGCCCAACCCACCCACAGCCATCTTCGCATCCAACGACGACATGGCCGCCGGCGTACTCGCCACCGCCCACCGCCAGGGCATCGACGTTCCCCGAGACCTGTCCGTCGTCGGCTTCGACGACACGCCGTTTGCCTCCATCGTCTGGCCGGCGCTCACCACCGTCTGCCAGCCCGTGCGTCTACTGGCCGAAGCCGCGGCCGACCTCTTGCTCAGCCCACCAACCGTCCCCGAAGCCCGCCAAGTCGCCTACCACCTCGTCATCCGCCAATCCACCGGCCCCGCTCCCGCTCGACAACGAGCTTGACAAGCGTACGATCCGCATAAGACAACGGTAGCCCAACCCTCGCTGCCGGAGACCGCATGACCTCGAGTTCCACCGACCGAAGACGCTGGACTGTCGTCTCGCTCGCCTTCGCGGCCATCATGCTCAACTACGTCGACCGGCAGATCATCGCCATCCTCAAGCCCACGCTGCAGGCCCAGTTCCTCTGGACCAACCGCTATTACAGCCATATGGCGTCCGCCTTCCAGCTCGCCGCGGCTCTGGCCTTCCTCGGCACTGGCTGGTTTATCGATCGCATCGGCCTGCGCAAGGGCTTCGCCATCGGCGTCGGCGTGTGGAGCCTCGCCGGCATGGCGCACGCGCTCGTCACCACCGTCTCCGGGTTCGTCACCGCGCGCATCGCCTTGGGCATAGCCGAGGCGGTCGGAACCCCCGCCCAGGTCAAAACCGCCGCCGCCTACTTCCCTCCGACGCAGCGATCCATGATGCTCGGCATCGGCAACATGGCCTCGAACTTCGGCGCCGTCATCGCCCCGCTCGCCATCCCTCCCCTGGCGCTCTGGCTCGGCTGGAGATCGGCCTTCCTCATCACCGGCGGCCTCGGTCTGCTATGGGTCGTCGCCTGGATCGCCGTGCCCATGCCGCCGGCCATCGAACCCGACGCCACCGAGGGAGTCTCCTCCGTGCCCTGGTCCGGTTTGCTCCGCGACCGCCGCCAATGGGCCCTCATCGTCGCCAAAACCTTCAGCGACGAGGTCTGGTGGTTCCTCCTGTTCTTCGCGCCGGACCTCTTCCACCGCCGCTTCGGCCTCAGCCAGGGAACCCTCGGCCTTCCCGTCGCCTTCATCTATATGATGGCCGCGCTCGGCTCACTCGCGGGCGGTTGGCTCCCCTCCGCGCTCCTCTTGCGAGGCGTCTCCTACAATCGCGCACGCAAAGGTTCCATGCTGCTCTACGCCCTTCTCATCCTTCCCGTGCCTCTCCTCCTCTTCACCCACACCGCCTGGGCGGGAGCCGCGTTTCTCGGTCTCGCCCTCTTTGCGCACCAGGGCTTCTCCACCGGAGTCTTCGGCATGGCGGCCGACATGTTTCCCTCGCGCATGGTCGGCACCGCCATCGGCACAGCTGCGTTCGCCGGCAACCTGGCCGGAATGGCCATGATCGAGGCCGCCGGCTGGTCGCTCGATAATGGCCGCGGCTACGCTCCTCTGTTGATCGTCTGCGGCGTCTCCTACCTCATCGGGCTCGCCGGTGTGCAGCTTCTGGTCCCGCACCTCACCTTGGCCGAGCCCTCCGCCACACCTCCGCAGGTGGCCTACCACTAGTGCGAACCTCTATCGAATAGGCCGCGGCATTCTCTCTGCAATCCCCATCTCTGTATGGCATACTAGGACAACGGTGTCTTATTTGACGATCCCCAACAGAACAACAACCCTCGGAACCACCGGCATCCACGTCAGCACCATCGCTTGGGGCATGTGGCGCTTCGCCGGAGACGACGTGCGCGCGGCCCAACAGCGCGTCGAAGCCGCCTTCGCCGCCGGCGTCACCCTGTTCGATACCGCAGACATCTACGGTCCGGACAACAACGAGCCCTTTGGCGCCGCGGAAGCTTTGCTCGGCCGCGTCTTCGCCGCCCAGCCCGGCCTGCGCGATCGCATGGTGCTCGCCACCAAGGGCGGCATCCGCATGGGTGTACCGTACGACTCCAGCGCCGAGTACCTCCCGCAGGCTATCGACGCCTCGCTCCATCGCCTCGGCACCGACCACGTCGACCTGTGGCAGATCCATCGGCCGGACCTCCTGGCGCACCCCGAAGAGGTCGCCCGCACGCTCGAAGACGCCGTCCGAGCCGGCAAGATCGCCGCCATCGGTGTGTCGAACTTCACCCCCGCCCAGACCTCCGCTCTACGGCACTTCCTCACCGTTCCCCTGGCATCGACGCAGCCGGAGTTCTCGCCCCTCACCACAACCCCGCTGTCGGACGGCACCCTCGACCAGGCCATGACGCACAGGACCACCGTCCTCGCGTGGTCGCCCCTCGGTGGCGGACGTCTCGCGAAACCCGGCGACCGGCGTACATCGGACGTGGCCGCGCTCTTGGACGTGAAGTCCGCCGAGACCGGCGTCGACCGCTCAGCCGCCGCGTACAGCTGGATCATGGCGCACCCAGCCCGACCCATCCCCATCGTCGGCACGCAGAATCCCAAACGCATCGCAACGATCGGCGATGCGTACAAACCGCGGTGGACCCGCGCGGAGTGGTACCAGGTACTCGAAGCCTCGCGAGGAGAAAAACTGCCATGAGCGAAGCTCCTCCTCACATCCGGGCCGAAGCTCCTCCTCACATCCGGGCCGAAGCCCCTCCTCACATCCCGGGCGAAGCTCCTTCCCAAAGCCCCGACAACCAGTCGCAAGCACCCTGTGAAGTCAGCTGGTTCTCCGCTCTGTGCGACGACGACTACGAGTTCCTCGGCGTCTCCGACCCTCTCCTAAAATCCAGCTGGGAGCACTGCCGCGACATCGTCCTCCAGGCCGATGCGCTCGGCTTCGACAACATCCTTCTGCCCTCGGGATACGCTCTGGGCATCGATACCACAGCCTTTGCCGCCGCCATCGCCACGCTCGTCAAGCAGATTCATCTGCTTCTGGCGGTCCGCATCGGCGAGACCTGGCCCCCGCAACTGGCGCGGCAGATCGCCACCATCGACCGCATCCTCGGCGGCCGGCTTACCGTCAACATCATCTCGTCCGACATGCCCGGCGAAACCATGCCCTCGGCACCGCGCTACCGTCGCACCGTCGAGGCCATGCACATCCTCAAAACCCTGCTGGGCGGCCATGCCCTCGACCTCAACGGCGAGTTCTGGAAACTCCAGCTGGAGCCACCCCGCATCGGCACCGTCTCCGGCAAAGCTCCACTGCTCTACTTCGGCGGCATGAGCCCGGACGCTCGCGAAGCCGCGGCCATCGGTTCGGACGTCTTCCTCATGTGGCCCGACAAGCAAGACGCGGTCCAAGCCCTGATCGCCGATATGCGGCAGCGCGCCGCCAGGCACGGGCGTACGCTGCGCTTCGGCTACCGCGCCCACGTCATCGTGCGCGATACCGAGGCCGAGGCACGCACCGCGGCCGACCGTCTGTTATCCAAGCTCGACGCGGCACAGGGCGCCGCCATTCGCGCCAAGTCACTCGATACCACATCGGTCGGAGTCGCCGCGCAGGCCGCCTTGCGCGAAAGCGCCGCGGACGACGGCTACGCCGAAGCCAACCTGTGGACCGGCGTTGGTCGAGCACGCTCAGGCTGCGGCGCGGCCATCGTCGGCGACCCTGATCAGGTGCTCAGCAAGCTCCGCGGCTACCAGGCAATGGGCATCGAGGCGTTCATCCTCTCCGGATATCCGCACGCGGCGGAGGCGGATCTGTTTGCTCGCCACGTTCTCCCCCATCTGCACCACGGTCCTCTCAGCCGAGATTAGACGCCGCTCTCAGATAGATCCGCACAAGGAGTACAGATCTCCAGAAGGAGCACCGCATGCCCGACGCAAACGCACCCCTGATCGTAGGCGTCGGCGGCACCACCGTGCCGGGATCTTCCACCGAGCGCGCCCTTCTCATCGCCATCAAGGCCGCCGAAGCGGAGGGCATGCGCACGCGGATCTTCGACGGCGCCTACCTCGCGCGGCTGCCGCTGTACACGCCCAAACTGCAGGATCGCACGGTCGAAGAGCACGAGTTCGTCGCCTCCATTCGCGAGTGCTCGGGCGTCATCTTCGCCAGTCCGGGCTACCACGGAAGCGTCTCGGGCCTCGTGAAAAACGCGATCGACCTCATCGAAGAGACCGCCAAAGATGCGCGCCCTTACCTCGACGACGTGCCCGTCGGTCTGGTGGCCACGGCCTACGGCTGGCAGGCAACGGCAAGCACCATCGCGGCTCTGCGATCGATCGTGCATGCCTTGCGCGGTTGGCCCACGCCGTTCGCCGCGGCGGTGAACAGCGCGGTCTCGAAGTTCGACGGTGCGGGCGGTTGCGGCGATCCCGCCGTCGCCGAAGGTCTCACACGCGTCGGTCAGCAGGTGGCGCGCGCGGTTCGGTTGAGATCGCAAACATGACCGCGCTCCGCCTCCGCAAGGTCGAGGACGGCTTCGATATCCTGATCGGCAACACCGTCGTTCTCTGCCACCGGCCGCATTCTCCTGCCTTCTTTGTCGGTCGCGGACGTCCCGATATCCAGATGTATCGCGGCAACTTCAACATCACCGACCGTCTCGACGAACGCGTCGCTCTACGATCGGCCGAGGCCGCGGAAGCTCACGTCGAACTCGCTCCGGCCGCCGGACAACCCGCTCTTCTCACCCTGACGATCGACGTCGATCGGCTGCAATTTACCTCCGCGGACCCGACCGTGAATCGCTTCTGGATGCGCATCCCCGCCGAGCCCGGCGAGTCTCTGTGGGGCGCGGGCGAGCAGATGAGCTACTTCAACCTCGCCGGCCGACGCTTCCCGCTCTGGACCTCCGAGCCCGGTGTCGGTCGCGATAAATCTACCCTGCTCACCTTTCAGGCCGAGGAGGCCGACCGCGCCGGCGGCGACTTCTGGAACACCAGCTATCCCCAGCCGACCTTTCTCTCCTCGCGCCACTACGCTCTGCACGTTGAGACGACAGCCTACACCTGCTTCGACTTCCGCGACCCCGCGTTCCACGAAGTCGAAGTGTGGGAGGTGCCGGCACAGGTCGAACTCTCCGCCGCCGCACGCTTCCGAGACCTTGTCACACATCTGTCCACGCGCTTCGGACGTCCGCCGCGCCTGCCCGACTGGGCGTTCTCCGGAGCGATTCTAGGCTTCAAATCCGGCGCCGAAAGCTTCATCCGCATGGACGCCATCATCGCCGCCGGCGCCCCCGTAACCGGCCTCTGGTGCGAGGACTGGGCGGGTCTGCGCATCACCGGCTTCGGCAAACGTCTCTTCTGGGACTGGCGTGCCAGCCCCACGCGCTACCCAGGGCTCCGCGCAAAGATCGCCGACCTCCGCGCCCGCGGCATCCGCTTCCTCAACTACATCAATCCCTACCTGGCCATCGACGGCGTGCTCTATCAGGAGGCCCTCGCCGGCGGCCATCTCGCACGGCAGCTCCACTCCGACGCACCGTACCTCGTCGACTTCGGCGAGTTCCTCTGCGGCATCGTCGACTTCACCAGCCCGGCCGCGTCCGCCTGGTTTGCCGAACGCGTCATCGCGCAGGAGTCGCTCGACCTGGGCGTCTCGGGATGGATGGCCGACTTCGGCGAATACCTCCCCATCGACGTGCGCCTGTCCAGCGGTGTCAGCGGCATGCTGGCCCACAACGCCTGGCCCGTCCTATGGGCGGAGGTCAACGCGCGTGCCGTCAGCTCCCGCGGTCTCACCGGCGATGCCGTCTTCTTCATGCGCGCCGGATTCACAGGCGTCAGCCGCCACTGCCCTCTGCTCTGGGCCGGCGACCAGTCCGTCGACTTCTCGCGCCACGACGGCATCGGCACCGTTCTGCGCGCCGCCCTGTCGTCCGGACTTCTGGGCAACGCCTACCACCACAGCGATCTCGGCGGGTACACCAGCCTCTTCGGCAACGTGCGCACACCGGAGTTGCTGATGCGCTGGAGCGAACTGTCCGCGTTCTCGCCCGTCATGCGCAGCCACGAAGGCAATCGACCGGACGACAACCTCCAGATCGACGGCGACCCCACCGTGCTCCAGCACTTTGTCCGCATGACACAGGTCCACCGAGAACTCGCGCCCTACGTGTCCACGCTGTGCGACGAGGCCGTCGCGACCGGTCTGCCGCTGCAGCGCGCAATGTTTCTGGACTACGAAGATGACCCCGTCTGCTGGAACATCGAGACGCAGTTCTGCTACGGCCGCGACCTCCTTGTGGCGCCGGTGATCAAAGCAGGCGCGACCGCATGGGACACATATCTGCCCGCCGGAGCCACGTGGGTGCACCTCTGGTCCGGCAAACTCTACGCAGGCGGCGCAACTGTCTCCGTCGCCGCGCCCATCGGAGCTCCGCCAGTCTTCTATCGCGCCGACAGCACACATGCCCACACCTTTGCCGCGCTCACAAACCGATACACGCAAGAATCCCCATCAACGCCCCAGCCGCAAAGTCCTCCGCTCTAAGGAACGTCTGATCAAGCCTGCTACGTGCCAGTTCTTTTGCTTTCTTGTTGTCATTCCCGAAGGGAATCTGCTTCTGCCGTTGCCGTTGCCTTTGCTTGTTTCACGCCGTCTGCCGTTGCCTTTGCTTGTTTCACGCCGTCATCCTGAGCGAAGCGAAGGACCCCTGTAGTTGCCGTTGCCCTTGCTTTTCTTGTTGTCATTCCCGAAGGGAATCTGCGGTAGTTCTGCTTTCTTATCGTCAGAACAAAATCTTCGCCCCAAACTGAAACACTCTCGGCCCCAGATTTGTGCTACTCGTAGCCACCGTTCCCGTGATGCTGCCGACCGCCGCCGATGACAGCGTTGACACAGGGTTCGCCAGATTGGGATGGTTCAGGATGTTAAAACCCTCCGCTCGGAACTGGCCATGAATGCGATGTTCGGGAAAGAAGTTGCGGAACAGCGACATGTCCACCTCTTCAAAGCCCGGCCCGCGCAGGCTGTTGCGCGACGAGTTCCCATACGTCCCCAGAGCTGCCGGCGCAAACGCCGCGCGATTGAAAAACTGCTGCGCGCGCGTCAGACCCGCGGTGTGGCTCATCGGATTCACCCCCGGCACCACGTCCGCATAGTCGTTGCCAACGCCCGACAGCGATCGGTCCGTCCCGCTCAGCACCGTAAACGGAAGTCCCGTAAAGAGGTTCGCAATCAGGTTGCCTTCCCATCCGTTCAGCGCCGCCTCCCCAAAGCGGTTGCCCCTGTAAGTGGGGAAGAAGTAGTCGATCGCCGCGTTGAAGCGAACCCTCTGGTCGAAGTCCGCAGGCCCCCGCGACGACTGCAGGTTGAGCGGATTCGGCGGCCCGGGCGCAAGCTCCGTCGCGTCCGAGCTGTTGTCGATCGTCTTCGAAAACGTGACGTTGCTCAGCAGCGTAAGTCCATGCCGCATGCGCCGCGTCACGTTCAACTGCAGCCCGTTGTACATGGCGTACTCGTACGAATCGGCAATCGTCACCGCGCCCAGGCCGGGGTACAGCCGGCGTGCGTTCTCATTCGCCACAGTCGAAACCACACCTGGAACCGGCAAGGCAGGATTCAGATAACGCGAACCTTCCACGTGCACCGCATGGTTGCCGACATACGCCAGCGACATCAAGAACCCGCCCGGAAGCTGCTGCTCCACCGTCAGGTTGTAGTCCTGCGTGTACTCCACCTTCGAGTTGGGATTGAGCACGCCGCCCGCAAACGGCAACACAAACTTGTAGGTGGAGAACTGCGACGGATTCAGGTGCGGCCGCGGAAACGGATCGCCCCCCGCGTATCCGGCGTACGGGTTATCCCACGTTCCAACAGGATTGTTGATCTGCAGCAGGAGGTTCACCGGCTGCGCTTGGTCGGTGCGCTGGTACAGCAGACCCTCGGGAAACCCGTAAAACATGCCGTAAGCCCCGCGAACCACCGTCTCGCCCTTGCCTCCGACGTTGTACGCAAATCCAACCCGCGGAGCGAAGTCCTTGTAGTTGTGCTGGAAGACGCTGGCCTGCACGCCCGGGTCGCCGTTGAACAGAAGGCCGGTCGGTGCATTGGGCGCAACGGTCGACTTGGCGCCAGGAGTAAAGCCCACCAGCGTGTTGTTCAGGTCGATCGGCGGCAGCCACGGGTCCCAGCGCAGGCCGGCGTTCACCGTCAACGCGCGGCTCAGCTTGAAGTCGTCCTGCACATAGATCCCAACGCGGTTCTCGCGCAGGTAAAACTTGCGACCGTTGTCCTGAAAAAACGTGCTGTCCAGCCCAAGGTAAAAGTCCGCGATCGCATTTCCGCTGCGCTGCCCGTTGAAGGTGTTGTCGCCGGGCGTGTACGAGAAATCGGTGGCATCGATGCGCGTGCGTTCATACGTTCCGCCAAAGCTGACCGTATGCCGGCCCGCAACCTTTACCGCCTGCGCGCGAAAGTCGAACGTTGTGGGGTCCTGCGTCAGAGCACCCCCCGAAAAAATATTCACATACCCCGAAATGTTGGCGCGAACGCCCGTAAACACAGGAATATTGCTCGTCCCCAAAGGCACATTCGCGCCCAGCGTCTGCAGGTTCTGGAGCCCCGGCGACACCGGCACCTGCGTGCGCGCAAACCGTTCCGCGGTCGCATACAACGTCGCCGTCAGCGTATTGCTGAGCACCTGCGTGTCCGCCAGCGTCAGGCTCTGGTTGCGAAACTTGTTGGCCGCATAGAAGCCGAGCGGAGCATTGAAGGCGCGCTGAAAGTTGTCTTCCACATAAAAATACCGTGCGCTGAAGTGATTGCTCTCTGAAACGTTATGGTCGACCTTGATCAGGTACTGCGTGTTATCGATGTTGGCATTGGCGTTTGAAACGAAGTTGCCCGTCGTCGCGGTGTAGCCGGGGCTCGCGTAGAGCGGTACGATAAACGCCTTGGCCACAGCCAGCGAGAGCGGATTGATCGGCGTGGGAATCTGGTTGTTCGCGTACGCCACCCCCGTCGTTGGGTCGTGGATGTTGATCGATCCGAAGTTGCCGCTCAGCTCCGCCGCCGTCGGCAGAAAAATATTGATCGGATTGGGCGACGATCGGCGCTGCAGATCTTCGGCCGAAAAGAAGAAAAACGTGCGGTCCCGGCCGTTATACAACCGCGGAATCATGATCGGTCCGCCCACCGTTCCGCCAAACTGGTTCTGCTTGAACGGCGGAATCGCAACCGGCAAGCGATTAAAGTAGTTGCGGCTGTTCAGCACCGTGTTTCGCAGAAACTCAAACGCCGAGCCGTGAATCTGGTTCGTGCCGGAGCGCGAACTGAGCTGCACAAGCGCACCCGCGCCACCGTACTCCGCCGAAAAATTCGCCGCCTGAATCGTGAACTCCTGCAGGCCGTCCGGGCTCGGAAGCACAGGCACGGAGTCGAAAAAACGATTCACATACAGGGCTCCATCCAGCTGGTAGTTGTTCTGCGTCGCGCGCAGACCATTCACGGTTAGGCCAACGTTGTCCTGCTGGCCGCTCTCCGTGCCGACCGTCGTCAAAGCCGCGCCGGGAGTCAGCTGCGTCAGCTGCAACGGATTCCGGCTGTTCAACGGCAAGTCCTGAATCTGTTCCTGGTCGACTGAAGTCGCCACCTCCGACGTCGTGCTCTGGATCAGGTCGCGCGCGCTGCTCACCGTGATCTGCTCCCCCGTCGATCCGACCGCAAGCTCCACATCCAAACCAAGACTCTGGCCCGTCAGCAGCGTCGCGTCGGTCAGACGCTTGGCCGCAAATCCGGGCGCGTCGACCTCGACCGTGTAGGAGCCGATCGGCAGGTCGGTGAACACGTAGATTCCGCTCTCGTTCGTCCTCTCGGTCCGCTTCAAACCCGTGGCGGCGTTGCTGGCAACCACATCGGCGCCCGAGATGTTCGCGCCCGAAGCATCGGTCACCGTCCCTCGGATCGTACCGGTGGACTGGGCACAGAGAAACCCCGTCCATCCCAGCAGAGCGACGAAGACACCGAACCTCAGCACCCAGCGAGAGAAAACAAGCATAGCGTTCCTTTCTGAAACAAATCGGCAGATCCACGATCGGCCAGGCAAACGCCAGCAAGACAAGTCTGTCACCCTGCAGTCCGCCACATTGGCCGCGAAGTCTGCGGCGAAGTCGGCCCCGTCTCAACGGTCCGACCAGCCCGCGCAGAACAACGCAGGGGCAACAAAGTTCGAGTCTGAAGAGAGCGCCAGGGGATCACGGCGCGAATTATACTAACAATCCGACACCGCTGTCATAACAGGACATCCCATCGAAAGTCCCTGCGGAAAATCCAGGCCACTTCCGAAACCCACCCGCCTATACTGGGCCGATGGCAGACCTTTCCCGCAGATGAGACGTGACCATCAACTACGTGGCGGCAACGGGTCACCAGCAGCTCCTGCTCAAACAGGTTGCGCCATCTGCGCATTAGCCTCTTCTCCAGGCAGCCCGTGACCCGTCTCTTCAAGAGGTACGACATGAACCGCAAGCAACTTGGCCGGGCGATCCTCGGCTGCGCTCTTCTTTGTTCCACCGCCGTCATCGCGCAGGAAGGCCGCCGTGGGCCGCCGCTGCCGCCCAATCCGCTGCCCTATGACCTCCTGCTCAAGGGCGGCCATCTCCTCGACGACAAGAACCACATCGACGCCAATCGCGACCTCGGCATCAAGGATGGCAAGGTCGTCGCCGTGGGCGAGGATCTCCATCCCAAAGATGCGCTCAAGACCATCGACGTCAAGGGACTCTTCGTCTCGCCGGGTCTGATCGATCTCCATGTGCACGTCTACACAGGCACAGGCGAGCGCGGATCGTATGCGGGCGACCTCTCGGTCTCTCCCGACGGATTTACGCTGCGCAACGGTGTCACCACCGCTGTCGACGCAGGAAGTTCGGGCTGGCGTAACTTCGACGACTTCAAAGACAAGATCATCAATCGATCGACAACCCGTGTCCTGGCCGAACTCAACATCGTCGGATCCGGCATGCGCGGCGGCAAATACGAGGACAACCTCGAAGACATGGACGGCAAGCTGACCGGCGACAAAGCCAAACAGTTTCCGGGCGTCGTCGTCGGCATCAAAAGCGCTCACTTCACCGGACCGGAGTGGAAGCCCTTCGACCAGGCCGTGATCGCAGGAAACATCGCCAATATCCCTGTCATGATCGACTACGGCGCGCGCCGCATCGAGCGCCCCCTGCTCGATCTCGTCTCCTCCCATCTGCGCCCGGGCGACATCTATACTCACTGCTTCTCCGGTCTGCGCGGCGAGCAGAACCCAAACACCGGCGGACCGTCAGAGGCCCTGCTCGTCATGAGAAAGCGCGGCATCTACTGCGACGTAGGACACGGCGGCGGCTCCTTCGCGTGGACTGTCGCGGCGCCCATCGTCCGGTCCGGCTACCTCCCCGATTCCATCTCGACCGATCTCCACGTCGGCTCCATGAACAACGGCATGAAGGACCTGCTCAACGTGGCCGACAAGCTGATGCTGCTCGGAGAGACAATGCCCGAGGTGATCGCGGAGATGACCTCGCACCCCGCGCATGAGATCAAGCAGGAGCAGCTCGGAAACCTGTCCGTCGGCTCCCCGGCCGACGTCGCCGTGCTTTCGGTCGAGACTGGCAACTTCGGCTTCGTCGATATGTACAACACCAAGATGATGGGAACGAAGAAGCTGGTCTGCGAACTGACCCTGCGCGACGGCAAGGTAGTCTACGACCTGAACGGCATCTCCGCCGACATGTGGGACGCCAAGGAGCACTCCGCCGATGAGCGCCTGGCGAGCCGTTGGACGACCTTCAACGAGCGTCCGTTTGGCGCTACCCACGGGCATCAGTTTCCGCAGTCGGTCCCCGTCGGATCGCCGCCGCAGAAAGACCAGAGCCCGCGATAGGAGAGCGCAGCGTCCGGCCGCGACCGCCGCACCGTCAACCCGAACGTCCGGAGAAGGTGGAGAGAAATGATCCCGGAACGCATCTTCAGCGGCCTCGTCAACGTCCATAACAAGCAGGCAAGCGTTTGCCGGAGAGCCCGACCATGAAGCGCTTCGCACCCATCCTGAGCACCGTACTCTCGACCGCTCTGCTCGCCGCCGCGCCCGCCCCCGGCGCTCTGACCGTCGGCTGGTCGACCTTGAAGACGCTCAACTCGGCGCAGGCGAGCTCCCCCGCGCGAGCGCTCAACAACAAGCTCGTCTCCGTCCCCGGATTCATGGTGCCGCTCGAAGACGACGCCGATCAGGTCTCGGAGTTTCTGCTCGTTCCCTTCGCCGGCGCCTGCATCCATGTCCCGCCGCCGCCGCCCAACCAGATGATCTACGTCAAGCTCAGGGCAAACGGAAAGGCAAAGATGTCCTTCACCGAGCCCATCCTGGTCACCGGCCAGATCCACGTAACCACGGTCCAGAGCCCGTACGGCGACGTCTCCTTCAACATGGACGGCGACACCGTTCGGCCGTACGCGCAATAGCTGCGGCGCGCATGACATGTGCCGACGCGGTCCATCTCGCGGTCCATCTCAAAGAGGTCCGCTTCGGTTACACACCCAACCAGCCCATCCTCGGCATCGACGAGCTTCGGATCCCGGCGGGCCGACGCGTCTTCCTCCACGGGCCCTCCGGCAGCGGAAAGACAACGCTGCTCTCGATCATCTCCGGCGTCCTCCTGCCGCAAACGGGAAAAGTTCACGTCCTTGGCCGCGATCTCACACACCTCTCCGCTTCGGGCCGCGACACCCTGCGCGGATCGGAGATCGGCTATATCTTTCAGGGCTTCAACCTCATCCCTTACCTCAGTGTCGCGGAAAACATCGCGATCCCGTGCCATCTGCATCAGGCGCGGCGATCCCGCATCGCGTCGCCGACACTCTCGGCCGAGGTGGCCCGCATCGCCCGCCGCCTCGACATCCACACGCATCTCGACGGCTCCGTCACGCGCCTCTCCACCGGGCAGCAGCAACGTGTGGCCATCGCGCGCGCCATCATCGGTGCACCGGCGCTGGTCATCGCCGATGAGCCCACCTCCTCGCTCGACACCGACCGCCGCGACGCCTTTCTCGCGCTCCTCACCGAAGTGACCAGCGAAGCCCGCACTGCGAGCGACGCAACTCCGACAACGCTTCTCTTCGTCTCGCACGATCGATCGCTCAGCACATACTTCGATCAAACGCTCTCTCTCCCCGAGATCAACACCCGGGTTCAAGCGGCGGAGGCAGTCGCGGAATGACGCTTCTCCGACTTGCCTTCCGGTCCCTTCAGGCGCGCCTGCTCACAACCTCGCTGACGATCTTCTCGATCGCGCTCTCGGTCATGCTCCTGGTCGGCGTCGATCGTCTGCGCGACGCGGCACAGGCCGGCTTCTCCGGAACCCTCTCGCACACCGACCTCATCGTCGGCGCACGCGGCGGCGGTCTTCCGCTCCTCCTATCAAGCGTCTTCCATATCGGCAACGCCTCCAACAATATCTCGTGGGAAAGCTATCAGCACTTCGCGCATCATCCCGCCGTCGCCTGGACCATACCGATCTCCATGGGCGACTCCTATCGCGGCTACCGCGTCGTCGCCACCGACAACAACTTCTACGCGCACTACCAGTACCGGCGCGATCACTCACTCAGCTTCGCCGCGGGTCGCGCTCCCATCGGCATCTTCGAGGTCGCCCTCGGCGCCGAGGTAGCCGCCCGCCTGCACGATCATCTCGGCCAGCAGATCGTGCTCGCCCATGGCGTCGAGGAACGATCCATCCTGAACCACGCAAACACGCCGTTCACCGTGGTTGGAATCCTTGCCCCGACCTCCACCCCCGTCGACCGCGCGCTCTACATCACCCTCCTCGGCGACGAGGCCATGCACTTCGGTTGGACCGACGGTACGCCGCCGCCCATCGGCGAAGCCATCCCCACGCTCGACCCATCCGAGCTCAAGGTCGACCAAATCACATCCTTTCTGCTCGCCACCAGGTCGCGCGTCAGCACCTTGTATCTCCAGCGCGAGATCAACACCTACAAGCCCGAGCCGCTCACCGCCATCATCCCGGCCTACACGCTGCAAGAGCTGTGGAGCCTCCTCAGCTACGCCGACACAGCACTCTCGCTCGTCTCGGCCGCTGTGCTCGTCGTCGGTCTTCTGGCCATGCTGATCGCGCTCTACACAGCGCTCAACGAACGCCGGCGCGAGATCGCGATCCTCCGTGCCGTGGGCCTCCACGCCAGGCAAATCTTCACCCTCTTCCTGCTCGAGTCCACCCTCATCGCCGCCGCCGGAACAGCCCTGGGAATCCTCGCCGTCTACGCCCTCCTGTTCACCCTCCGCGCCTCCATCGAGAACCGCTTCGGCCTACCCGTCGCCGTGGTCGGCCTATCCACGCGCGTGGAACTCTACGCCGCCGTCACGCTCGTCTCGGCTGCCTTGCTGGGAGCCATCCCCGCCTTCCGCGCATACCGAAACTCGCTAGTCGACGGCCTCAACGCACTCTAGCCCTTCTAGTTGTCATTCCCGGAGGGAATCTGCTTCTGCCCTTGCCGTCGCTCTTGCCCTTGCCGTTGCTCTTGCCCTTGCCGTTGCCTGTTTCACCGTCGTCATCCTGAGCGAAGCGAAGGACCCCTGTAGTTGCCGTTGCGGTTGCCGTTGCCTGTTTCACCGCCATCATCCTGAGCAGAGCGAAGGACCCCTGTAGTTGCCCTTGCGTTTGCACTTGCACTAGCCCTTCTAATTGCCATTCCCGAAGGGAATCTGCTTCTGCTTCTGCCCTTGCCGTTGCTTGTTTCACCGCCGTCATCCTGAGCAGAGCGAAGGACCCCTGTAGTTTGCCCTTGCCCTTGCAAGCACAAAGCGAAGTTTTCAGTTGCGACAGCGCCCCAGACCAGCTAAGGTCCTCCAAACAAGCCAAGATTGTCGATTGAGTGAGCGTTCCGGTCGGAGTAACTCCCACGTCCTTATCCAAAAGCATGGAAGAGCCCAGAAGCCCAGGAGACCAAAGAATGCGCAGTCGATTCCAAATCAAATCACTCCTCCTCATGTTGCTGGCTGTGACATGTTGCGTCCCGTCCCTCGCCCAGACCATCACCGGGAGCGTGAACGGAACCGTAACCGATCCGTCCGGCGCGGTTGTTGTCAATGCGAAAGTAACCGCCACCAATATCGAGACCGGCGTCGCAACCGATAGCACCACCAACAACGACGGCGTGTACAACATCCGCTTTCTGCAGATCGGCAACTACAGGGTCACCATCGAAGCTCCGGGCTTCGCGACCGGAATTATCGGTCCGTTCGCCCTCGAAACGGGCCAAAATGCGAAGATCGATGGAAAGTTGGGACTCGCTGGTCAGCAGCAGACGGTAGAGATCGCGGCCGGGACGATTCCCTTGCTCAACACCGAAAACCCAACGCTCGCGACGACGCTCGATGCGCGAGCCATCGACAACATCCCTCTGGTCGGCCGTGACATCGTCGCGCTGACAATGTTTCTTCCCGGATCCGTCAGCACCAATCCAAATGGATTCGTGGGTCAGGCTGCCATCACGCAGGGCGGCAACACGGTATCGATCAACGGCAATCGCCAGCAGGCCAACCAGTACCTGCTCGACGGTATGAACATCAACGAAACCCTCAACGACACGCCCGGCTACAACCCAAGCGTGGACGCCATCGGACAGGTGCAGATCATCTCCGCCAACGCCAACGCCGAGTATGGCAACGTCAACGGTGGCGACATCCTCTATTCAACCAAGAGCGGAACCGATGCCTTTCACGGCAGCATGTTCTACTTCCTCACCAACGAAAACCTGAACGCGAATACCTGGGCCAACAAGCACACGACCACCGTAACGCCTAAGTCCTCCTTCACGCGGGACATCTTCGGCGGCACCTTCGGCGGTCCCATCTTCAAAGACAAGCTGTTCTTCTTCGGCGACTACCAGGGCGGCCGCTACCACCTCGGAGGCGCCTCAAACGCAACCGTCCTTACCGCGAAAGAGCGTCAGGGGGACTTCTCCGAACTCCTCAATCCGGCCCTGATGTGCTCGCAAACCGGCGGCGTCTGCTCCGGAACCCCTAAGCTCGTCCAGCTCTACGACGCGACCTCCCCAGGCTTCCCCGCCTATCCCCTCAATCACGTCCCCATCCTCAACCCCGTCGCCATCTATCTCTTCCAGCATCCCGAGCTGTATCCCCTTCCCAACCAGGCTCCTTCCGCGACCAACTCGCCCGCCGCGAACAACTATCGTGCACCCTCGAAGAACAGAAGTTACGGCGATCAGTTCGACGTCAGGGTCGATTGGAAGGCCGCCGAAAAAGATAGCGTCCTGGTTCGCTTCAGCTACAGCAACAACGGCAGCACAACCACCAATCCGCTGCCCACCACCTTCAGCAGTGCGCCCACCAACCCGGTACGCGGAACCGCGATCAATGAGGTTCACACCTTCAGCGCCTCGCTCGTCAACGAGTTCCGCGCAGGCTACACACGCATCCAGAACAACGGCGCCGTGCTCCTCGATCCGACGGGAGCCTTCGGCTTGAACGGAAATCATCTTCTCGGCATCGGAGCACCGCAGGCCTTCGCCGGCTTCTCGGTAAACGCGTTCGGCAACTCAGCCAGCCCGCAGGGCATCACCGCCACCAACGGGACCGAGTACAGCAACCTCGGCAACGCCAACACCGGCACCAACTTCACCGACAACACCTTCCTCTACGCCGACGACCTCACCTGGCTCAAGGGCAGGCACACCTTCAAGTTCGGCGCCCAGTTCATGCGACAGCAGCAGAACAACTTCTACCCTGGCAACGATGGATCCAACGGCGGCTTCTACTTCCTTGGCGCCGGTACCTCCGGACCTGGTCAACCCTCGACCAGCTATGCGAATACCGGATACGCCGCGGCCGACTTCCTCCTCGATCGCGCCTCCTTCGTCAGTGTCGGCGGCGTCTCCGGACCCGCCGGTATGCGTTCCTGGCGCGATGCCTACTTCGTGCAGGACGACTGGAAGCTTACGCCAGACCTGACCGTCAACTTCGGCGTTCGCTACGAGTACGACCAGCCGATCTATGAGGTCCATAACCGCATGTCGACCATCGACCCGGCTAACCCCTCCGTCATCCTCATCGCCGGCACCGCTGCCGCTCAGGCCGCGGGCTACGGCCGGGCACTCGTCGATCCGTACTACGGTGGCGTCATGCCCCGTGTCGGCTTCTCCGATGCGATCACGCCCAGGTTCGTCCTGCGCGGAGGATACGGCATCCAGAACTTCATGGAAGCCTCCGGCGCGAATCTTCGCATGACCACCAACCTCCCGTTCCAATCCGCGTATCAGGCCAATGCGACCGCGCCCACGGCGTCAGGCATCCTGGGCAGCTTCTTCACAGTCCAGAGCGGCTTCAGCAACCCCGCCTCCGGCCCCCGAGCTTCGGGCGGCGTCTTCAACGTCTGGGACAAGCACATCAAACCTGCATTCATCAGCGAATACAGCCTCACGACGGAGTACCAGATCAGCAACGCCGCTTCCTTCCAGATCGGCTACCTCGGCGAAGCCGGTCAGCACCTCATCACCGCCAACGCAGGCAATCAGCTCCACAATCCATGCATCATCAACGGCGTTGTGCAGAACGCGTCTACGCCGAACCCTTCGGCTACCTGCCTGGCGCAAGCTCCCGCACCCTTTTACGCAACACCGGGCGTGGGCTACAACGGTCAGGTCCGCTACACCAACTCCAACGCCATGATGAACTACAACGCTCTGCAGGCGTCGTTCCGTCAGCGTCTCTGGCATGGCCTGCAGTACACCGCCAACTACACTTTGAGCCATGCCATGACCAACAGCACAGGCTTTTACGGCGTCCCAAGCATCAATGCAGCCAGCGCCTACGCCGAGAACGTCTATGATCTGCACTCCGAGTACGGACCCACCGGCCAGGATGTACGCCATTCCCTCAACTTCAATATGGTCTACGACCTCCCGGTCGGCAGGGGACGTATGTTCGGCTCGGGTATGCCGCTCGTTCTGGAGGAACTCGTGGGCGGTTGGAAGGTCGGTGTAACCGGCATCGCATACAGCGGTTTCCCGGTCACCATCAGCGCCGCAAACAACGGCAATGGATACAACCAGAACTCGCAGCGAGCCAACCACTACCGGCCTCTGAAGATCGTCAACCGAAGCCTCAACAACTGGTTCGGAACAGATCCCTCCGCGATCCCCTGCACCACGGCGGGTGTCGACAACGGTCTCTGCGCCTACGGCCAGCCGGCCCTTGGAACCTTCGGATCGGCTCGTCCATCCTCCGAACGAGCACCGGATTTCGCAACCTACGGAGCTTCGATCACCAAGGACTTCACCGTCTGGCACGAGCAGAACATCAACTTCCGTGTGGATGCGGACAACGTCACCAACAGCGCGTTCCTATCAAACCCGGCAAACAACGCCAGCTCCACAGCCTTCGGACAGATCACCGCCGTACGCTCCGGACCGCGACAGCTGCAGCTTTCGGCGAGGTACCACTTCTAAAGAACCTCTGATCAACTCCCGCATTCTTAAGCGCACGGCTTTAGCCGTGCCGTAAACGCAACAGATGCAACGCGGCCTTAGCCGCTGAGGTACGCTTTCGGCTAGCCCAGGCTCTAAACCAGTTTCCCCAAAAGCGGTTCTCCTGTTTCCTGTCAGCCGGACAGAGTGTGAGAGTGCCGTTTTCACTGAGAGAAACGGCCATGAAATCTGTGATTTCGCGATACACCAACGGGAGAACCGCTCTAACCCGCAATAGCCGTGTCGCGCTGCACTCAATCACCGGAACTCGCTGGTATGAAGTTCTGCTTCTGCGCTGAAGCAACGCGATCATGCGCGGCGAGAGCGAAATCGTGGCAGGTACAGAGCTAGAAAGGATCTGTCGACATCCTGAGTTCATGAGGTGTGGAGGAAGTCTGTGGTCGATACGCTGGAGGCCTCAGGTGTCTTCGCAACCGCGATGGCGAGATCGGACTGGTACGCTTCGAGGTCGGCCGCGACGTTTTGCCTGCGCGGCGGAGGACGTTCAGCGAGCAGTTTACCCAACCGCGGTTGCTGGCGGTGCTGTACCTGATGCGCTATGAGGTCTGGATCTTTCGGGAAGCCGAGGTCCGTCTCGGCGAGCACACGAAGCTGCGTTCCGCTCTCGATCCGGCTTCGGTTCCCGACCACACACCACGCTGTACCGGCTTCTGCGCCCGCCGGACCTCAACGACGTAACCCGGGTGCGCGAAGAGATCGACTCGAGAGAACTTCCGGCGCGAACTCAACGTCCCGCGCGAACTCTAGAGCAACTTAGGTATTGGCGTGGAGGCAATTGCTCTTTTGTTGTCATTCCCGAAGGGAATCTGCGGTTTCCTTGGTGTTGCTTTTTCTTTACACCATTACCTGATCCTAGACTAGGGAAGCTCTGATTTATTCCTGTTTGCTTCCGGGCTTCTTGCCTTAAGTTGTAGGCAAGGCG
>CAXTYQ010000015.1:0-51409 GCA_964248505.1 uncultured Acidobacteriaceae bacterium | reverse complement strand
GGGCGCGCCGGCTCACACAGGCATGCTGGCTGTAATGACCGTCGAGGCCGCCACCCTGATCCCAAACAGTTCAGAAGTGGAGTTGATCCGCCTGCGGCCGACGGATGGAGCCATCCAGGTTGAGCTTCGGACTTCTCGGCCATCCTCTTCATGCCCCCACCGCAGGAGCAACTCGACCCGGGTGCATTGCCGTTACAGGCACACGTCACAGACTTGCCCTGGGAGGGAGTGCCTGTACGCATCCTGCTTCACGCACGCAAGTTCTTCTGTGTGAGCGAGCATTGTCCCCGTAGCGTCTTCACCGAACCTTTATCTGGCACCGTGGCCACAGCAGGATCAACCTACCCAGGCGCCGTTACGCAAACAGCAGAATCGAGGAAAGACGATGAGCTCGTTATCAAGAGCTCAGGAGCCTGATCGATGGCGGCATGAACCGCTCCCAGGTCTCCCGGCAGTCGCGTCTTCCACTTCGTACGATTCAACGTTGGCTGGCCTATGGCACCTACCCGGAGCGCAAGTCTCGAATGTATCCGAGCACCGTCGACGAGCACGGTGAAGCGTTACCGTGAGGCTGCCGCAGAGTCGACCAGCTCTGGCAAGAACCCACTCCGAGTGCGTCAGCTTCCGCGCTCGGGCGCGAGTCTCCAACGCCGCGAACTCCTCTTCGCTGACCTTGGTGCCGACTGACTTTGTGTGGAGCGGCGGCTTCACAGAGCACCGCCTGGGAACCGGGAACTGGATGCGAGGGGAGAGGCACAGCACGGCCTGGTCGCGGCAAGACTTACAGCAGAAGCAACGAGAGGGCCGAAGCGAGGCTAAGGGAAGGAGACTCAACAGGTTCCCCATCAGCAACGTGCGCTTATCCTCAAGGGTAATCGCTTTCAGAAAGTTTCTCCTTCAGTGGCCTGTTGGCGCCTCAGCGCACAGCCGAACCCCGCAGACGCATGGCAGCCTGCTCTGGCGTCCACCTCCATAGGGCCAGAGTCCCAACGACCGTGCAGACGAAGACGATGCAGGCACCCGCCACCCGGACACGAAACCTTGTGGACGGCTCGAACGCACCGCGCAAGCTCACGTTCATTATCTCGAAGTGGATGAAGAAAAGGGACGTAGCGATTGCTGGGTACAACCACCATCCCCGCCCTTTCAAGGCGGCTCGCGCCACTATCGTGGTTAGGAGATAACCGGTGCTGAAAAATAGCAGGCTTATTCCAGAGGAATAGATCAGCCCATCTTTCAAGAACGCATGCTGATCATGACCCAACAAAAGGGTCAGAACCAAGCCAAGCAGCAACACCTCTGAGGCTGTCTCGATAAACCACACCGCTATACGCTTCATCATTGGCAACCTGCCTGCTTGACTCCAGCCAAGACACCGGCATACGCTCGGTCGGTACCAGTGAGCTGCTCAAGCCCCTTTGTCACATTCCACCAATGATCCATAATCTCACCGAGGGTCTTGGTATACCCCGTCGGATCCGATTGCTGGAGGCTGTTTAGTTATACCGAACTCTGCTCGTTATGCATCAGTTGTTGCTCTGGATTGGGCCCGCTTAGGGAACCATCCTGTATCGCATTTGCTTCCAATTCGTTCAGCTCTGGAGTTGCGCTGCTTGTCTTCAAGATATCGACTCTCTGACTCGAGAGAGACCTGATCGAGACCCATGATCCAGACCGTCAACGAGAACTTTGACCGTTCTGATCCGTGGGCTGGTCCTGGATGATGGTCGGATCATCCAGGGCGCCAGCGTTACGGATGCGGGAGGAATGGTCAGCTGAAGAGAGCGAAGATGCCTCGCGCGGTTCCATTGATGGAAAGGCGGTAGGTATCTTTGTTTTTCGCGGAGGTGACAACCGATTTTGCCTCTGCCGGGATCTCCGCGAGGTCGGTGACGAATTTCTGAAAGACGACGCGACCTTCCGTGGATAGCGGAGCCGCGGCGATGTTGAGAACTTCGTGCATCGCGTCGCGGACTGCCTCGGTGATGGGCTGCTTCAGCGCAGCTTCGATGACGAGATCGTCTGACATTCCGAGCAGGGCTCCCGCAAGGACCGCGATGGCGGCGCGGTCGGCTCGCGCAACGATCGGCTTGTTCTCGGGAACTCTCGTGTAGATGGCGAAGACGCTGGGGAGCTTACCGAGCGCCGCGTTCGGCTCCAGGATGAAGTTTACCTGGCGGCCGGTGAGCTGCGAGAAGAGTTGGGACATGGATCGAGTTGTCGGTTCTTGCATTCTGTTTACCTCAGAAAGGGTGCGAGGGCGGTTTCGACGCTCTCGGGGCTGAAGGGCTTGGTAATCAGAAAGCGTGCACCGTTCGCGGTTGCGATGTTCTTGATTTCAGGGGAGGCTTCTGAGGTGATAAATCCAAACGGGATTGAGACGTTGTCCGAGCGGAGTCGCTTGAGCAGCTCGATGCCGGACATTTCGGGCATGTTCCAGTCGGAGAGGATGAGCTTCGGTGTGTCTCGGCTTAGGAGGTCGAGCGCCTGGACTCCGCTTTCGGCTTCTCCTATGCTGAGGTTGCGAAATCCGGCCTGACGCAGGGCGCGTTGGACCAGCATTCTCATTGTCTTGCTGTCGTCTACAAGAAGTACATCCATGGCTTTGTTCTCCTCATCGAGCGGTGTGGCGGTTGTGTGTATGGGTTGGTGTTGGACGAGGTCAGGCGGAGCGTGGCGGACGGTAGGCTGGGTCTGTTCCGGCGCTTTGTTTCGTGAACGTGGGAGCGGAGGCCAGAGCAGAGGACATGCGGTGCTCCTTAGACCGGAAGGTAGAATGCTGAGGTTCCGAAGGTGACTCGTTTGAAGCCCCCGTGGATGTTGAGGACGGTTTCGGCGCAACCGAGGATCAGCATGGCTCCGGGCGCGAGAAGGGCGCGGACGGAGTCCACTATTTTGGTCTTGGTTGGCGGGTCGAAGTAGATGAGGACGTTGCGGCAGAGGATGAGATCGAAGGCTCCAAGAGAGCGGAAGTCGTGACGAAGGTCGAGCGGATTAAACTGGACCATGGAGCGGACCTGCTCCCCCAGTTGCCAGTCGAGCCCACACCGTACGAAGTACTTCATCAGCAAGGAGGCGGGGAGTCCGCGGCTGACCTCGAACTGCGCGTAGATGCCGGTGCGAGCGCGCTCCAAGACCTGGGTGCTGAGATCGGTGCCGAGGATCTCGACATCCTTGCCGGTTTTGCCCATCTCCAAAAGCAGCATGGCGATGCTATAGGCCTCTTGACCGGTGGATGAGGCAGCGGACCAGATTCTCAGCTTGCGCGATCGGCCAGGGCCTGCGAAGAGGTCTGGAAGAACATGTTGACGGAGGGCGTCAAACATCGCTGGGTCGCGAAAGAAGAGAGTCTCGTTGGTGGTCATTGCCTCGACTACCCGACGTGCGAGGGGGGTAGCGGGTTTGGTCGCCAGACGGACGGCGAGCGCGTCCAGCGACTCGATGCTATGTTCACGAAGGATGGGGAGAAGTCGCATCTCCAGCAGGTATTGTTTGTCGTCTTCGATCACGATGCCGGACTCCGCGTAGATGTAACGCTGCAGAGCGGCATAATTCGTCAAGGAAAGTGTGGCTGGATTTACGGACGGCCGGATTGCTCCACTTTTGAGGTTTGGACCGGATGTCATAAGGACCTCAGAACTGCGGGGACGATGTCGCGCAAGGGCAGAATGGAGTCGGCGAGATGTGCGTCGGCAATCGCGCCGGGCATACCCCAGACCACGCTTGTGGCGGCATCCTGCACGATCACAGACGCCTTATGAGCTTTGAGCGCACGAACGCCGAGCAGACCGTCCTGTCCCATGCCGGTCAAAACGACGGAGATCACAGCGCCGCGATACACTTCGGCTACCGAGCGGAAGAGTGCGTCTACAGCGGGGCGACAGGAATTTTCCTGCGCTTCCTGGTCCAGGTGCACAACAGGAGGTTGACCGGCTCTTCCGATCACTCGCATATGAAAGTTACCGGGAGCGATAAGGACGTTTCTTGGCATCACGGTCATACCGTGTTTCGCTTCCACGACGGACAGTTTGCTCAATTTAGTGAGCCGCTCCGCCAAGAGGTGCGTAAAGAACGGAGGCATGTGCTGAACGATCGCGATCGGCAGGGGAAAGTCCGCCGGAAACATCGGCATGATCTCTGCCAACGCGGATGGGCCGCCGGTAGATACGCCGATGACCAGGATCTCCGGTTTGGCGGCCGGGCGCTGCGCTATCGGTCGAAATACCGGAGCGATGGCGGCAGCCTGTCGCGGTCCCCCAACCGGAGTTCTCATTGAGTTCGCCGGTCTAGGGGTAAAGATTTGCTGGATCTTGGACAGCAGATCTCCACGCAAGGCGTCGTAAGCAGTGGCTCCCATCTCCCCGCTGTGCTGCTTGGTCACGTAGTCGTCAGCGCCGAGCAGGAGAGCGTCGAGTGTGATGCCGGCGCCGCGTTCGGTGAGGCTGCTGCACATGATCACGCGCAGGGCCGGGGCGATGCGTTTGATTTCGCGGAGAGTGGCGATTCCGTCGAGTTCCGGCATCTCCACATCCAGCGTCACGAGGTCGGGACGGAGTATCTGGATCTTGTTCAGACCATCGCGTCCGTCCCGTGCTGTCCCGACCACATCGATCGTCGGTTCGCTCGTCAGCATCCGGGTGATCAGCTGCCGCATGACGACGGAGTCGTCAATGACCAGAACCCGAATCTTTTTAGCCGATCCCTCGGCGAGGAGTTGTTTGGCGCCAGGCAGGCTTGCAACGTTAACGGACATGCGTCCTCAGTTCGAGAGAGCGCCGATCCGGCGCAGTTTGTTGACCGCCATCTCGGAGGTAAACGGCTTGGGGACGTACTCGATGAAGCGGGCTTTGAAGGCCGGCTTCACCGAGCAAAGGTGGATCTCGCTTAGAGAACATGACGACGCAGGTCTGGGGAACATTCTGTTTCGCACTGCATTCCTTAAATTTTGAAGCGGTTGACCAGAAGCTGCAGCTGAGACGCCATCTCTGTAAGAGCACGGGCAGCGACCTGCGTATTGCGTGCGCCTGAGAGCGTCTGTTCGGCGGCTTGGGCGACGTGCGAGATATTCTGCGCGATTTCGTTCGTACCGCGGGCCGCATCGGTGACGTTCCGGCCGATCTCATTGGTCGTCGCCGTCTGCTCTTCGACGGCCGATGCGATGGTGCTGGAGATGTCATTGACCTGGTTGATAATCTCGCTCACCTGCCCTATGGCGCTGACCGCGGCCCGAGTGTCGGCCTGGATTGCATCGATCTTTTGCCCGATCTCCTCCGTTGCCCGGGCAGTCTCCTTGGCGAGCTCTTTGACCTCATTCGCGACGACCGCGAAGCCCTTGCCTGCTTCTCCGGCGCGGGCAGCTTCGATTGTGGCGTTCAGGGCAAGCAGGTTGGTTTGTTGCGCGATCGATGTAATTACTTTGATGACCTTGCCGATCTCCTGGCTAGAGACGCCGAGCTTACTGATCGTCTGGTTGGTTTCGTCAGCCATGGTGACGGCGGTACGCGCGACGCGGGAAGCTTCGGTTGCGCTCTTCGAAATTTCGCGAATGGAGGCGAGCATCTCTTCCGAGCTGGCGGCCACGATGCCTACATTCGATGAGACCTGCTCGCTGCTATTCGCCACACCGGTTGCCTGCTGGGACGCATCCTGAGAGCTTGTAGTGAGCTGTTGACTGATGGCCGACAGTTCCCCGGAGGAGGAGGCGACACCCATGGCCGTCTGTCCGATGCTCGAAACACTTTCGCGCAGATCGGACAGCAGACGCTCGAGCCCGGCTGCAATCTGGCCGGCGGGGTCCTCGCCACTGACGGTGATTTGCTGAGTCAGATCACCCTGGGCCGCGGCGGCGACGACCCCCAGCAGACTGTTCACCTTGTGCTGCAACTCGATCGCTTGCTGCTTCTCCCGTTCTTCGAGGTGCTCGCGCTCCTTGCGGACATGCACCTGTTTGGTGATGTCCGTGGCGAATTTAACGACCTTGACCACTTTGCCGTGCTGGTCAACGATGGGGTTGTAACTTGCTTGAATCCAGACTTCGCGTCCGCCTTTCCCGAGACGGAGGTACTCGTCCGAGTGGAATTCGCCGCGGTTGAGCTTTGCCCAAAATTCCTTGTATTCCAACGATTGACTGTAAGCGGGTTCGACAAACATGCTGTGGTGCTTGTCCCGGATCTCGTCCAACCTGTAGCCGAGAGCGCCGAGGAAGTTGTCGTTTGCATCGAGGATGGTGCCGTCGATCTTGAATTCAATGACCGCTTGCGACCTACCGATAGCTTTGATCTGGCCTTCGGACGCGTTCTTTTGCGCCGTGATATCCGTCGCAAATTTCACGACCTTATGAACCTTTCCCGCCGGATCGAAGATGGGGTTGTAGCTTGCCTGGATCCAGACCTCTCGATTGGCCTTTCCGACGCGCCTGAATTCACCTGACAGGAACTCTCCACTGTTCAGCTTCAACCAGAAGTCCGCATATTCCCGAGACTGCCGGTAGGCGCTGTCCACAAACATGCTGTGATGGCGTCCGCGAACCTCATCGAGGGTGTAGCCGAGTACGCTCAGGAAGTTGTCATTGGCGTTGAGGATCGTGCCGTCGAGAGCAAACTCGATGACGGCCTGAGCTCGATCCACGGCTGCCATCTTGCCTTCGTAATCAGCATTCTGGACCTTCTGCCGCGTGATGTCCGATGCGAACTTGACGACCTTGATGGGGCGTCCGTTTTCATCATAGACAGGATTGTAGGAGGCCTGGATCCACACCGCGGCGCCATTCTTGGCGATGCGACGAAACTCGCTGGAGACGAATTTACCGGCGCGCAGGGTCTCCCAAAACTTCTGGTACTCCGGCGATTGCGTGTAGGGGAGGTCGACGAACATGCGATGGTGCTTCCCTTTGATTTCGTCCAGGGTGTACCCGAGCACGTGAAGGAAGTTATCGTTTGCTGTGAGGATCGTTCCATCGAGAGCGAATTCGATGATCGCCTGCGATCGATTCATTGCCTCGAGTAAAGCGGTAGCATCGGCCTCCGAAGAAGCTCGGGAGAGACGTTGCTTTGGACGAGGTTTGGGAAGGGGTTTCGCATTTCTCGACTTAGGTTTGGGCGACGTTGCGGCGGTCCGGCTTGGCATGGATGTCTCCGAATACAGGTGTTGTGCGATCAGTTGCAGGCATTGAGCAGGAGCTGTGCGGTGTCGAGCACCAACATCAGACCCTCGCTGAGGTCATACACACCTGAGATCAGCTCTCGCTGCTGTGCGGGCATGTTGTCAGGAACAGTGGAGAATGCGTTGAGGGGCACATCGATAACGTCGCCGACATCGTCGACCAGAAGGCTCACGACGGCGTCGCCAGAGTGGATAACCACGTTCATGGGAAGGGCGTCGCCTTCGAGCCTCGGAAGACCGAGGCTTCGGCGCGTATCAATGGCGATGATGATTTGTCCGCGAAGGTTGATGAGACCCTCGATAACACTGGGAGAGAGTGGAATCACGGTCATCTCCTGGTAGCGAATGACCTCTTGAACCTTGGTCACCTCGACTCCAAGCAGAAGATCGCTGACGCGGAAAGTGGAGAACTGTCGTGTTCCATGAAGGCCAGTGCTCATCAGGCGGCGACTCCAAAGCTGGGGCGAGTGTTGGTGAAGGTGGAGAGGAGATGCAGCACGGCCTGGCGCTCTGAGCGGACGATCGCGATCCCGGTTTGAAGCGAGGCGGTCTGGCCTTCGCGATCCAGAAGTTCGATGATCGGGATTTCGCCCCGGATCAGGTCGGCGCGCAAGTCCTCCTGCAGAGATCGCTTCTCGTCGGCCGGCAGCCCAGACGCAACCATGACCACGTCGCTGGTGTGCTCGCGCAGGAGCAGATTCGCCTCTGCGTAGCTGCTGACATGACGGACCACATAGCCGGATGCTCCGAGAAACGTAGCCATCATTTGCCGAGGCACGTTGGCCGGGTCAACCAGAAGAACCGTCCCCGTTTGCGACCGCGCGCTCTTTGCTGGATCAAGCCAATTCTCGCCGGCCTTTTCGACCACAGCATGGAGGTCAAGCAGGTCCGTGATCTTATCGCCGACCAGGGCGGACCCGAGTAGAAGAGAGGACTTTGTGGGCTGGCGGCGTATGTCGACGGCCACCGAGACGATATCCATCACCTGATCGACAAGAAGACCGACGCGTCGGGCGCCGTTGGCGAAGACGATGACCTGGACTGTCTCGGGGGATTCGGTATGCAAGCCGATGGCGGGGACCGACGCATCTGTCAGCGAGACGAGTGGAAGGATGTCCCCGCGGTAGTGCACTACGGCGCCTCCGCTGGCTCGCTCGATGCGATCGGCGCTGATCTCTTCCAACCGATCGACCAGGGCAAGCGGCACGGCCAACCGGTCGTATGTGCCTGCGCGGAAGAGCAGCAGCATTTGAGGTTGCAGCGAACTCTCCTCCACGATGGGCGTTGTCGGAAGCAGACTACGCGTTTGAGCACCGAGCCCGGCCAGCCGAGCGACCCCGGCCACATCGAGGATCAGAGCCGGTCGGCCATCTCCCATGATGGTTGCGCCGACGTAGCAGCTGAGGCTCTTCAGCTGCCGGCCGAGCGGCTTGACGACGATCTCCTGGGTGTCGCAGATCTCGTCGACCACAAGCCCGAGTTGACGCTGCTCGGCCTGCAGAACGACGATATTGACTGTGTCCCGAGCCGCGCCGGTGTGGGATCCCTGTCCCAGGACACCGCGCAGGTAGACGAGCGGAAGAAGCTTTCCGCGGTGGTGAAATACCGGTGTGCCGTGGACGTGTTCGATCTTTTTGGGGATCTCCGCTCCCTCGAGCCGGACCAATTCAAGCAGATTTGCCTGCGGGACGATGAAGCGGTCCTGTCTTCGCTGGCCGAGCGCACCCTCTCGAGTCGCCGGAGTTTCACGCGTAAGTGTGACGACCAAGCCGGGGATGATAGCGAGGGTGAGCGGAATCTTGATGCGGACAGCGGTGCCTCCTTCCTCGCGATTGGAGACATCGACGCTGCCCCCGATCTTCTCGATGTTGGTTTTGACTACATCCATGCCGACACCACGGCCGGAGATGCTTGTGACTTGTGCCGCCGTTGAAAAGCCCGGCTTGAAGATGAGATGGAGGGCATCGCGTGTGCTGAGTTGGAGAGCCTGCTCTGGGCTCAGGATTCCTCGCTCGACCGCCTTTGCCTTCACCCGTTCCGCATCGATGCCGGCGCCGTCATCGGAGATCTCGATATTGACGACGCCACCTTCGTGGTAAGCGCGCAACAGCAGCGTACCTTCGGGATTCTTGTTCTTTGCCAGGCGATTCTCCGGCAGCTCAATCCCGTGGTCACAGGAGTTCCGCACAATATGCGTGAGGGGATCCTTGATTGCTTCGAGGACCGTTTTATCGAGCTCCGTTGCACCACCTTCCATGACCAGATGCACACGTTTACCGCACTTTGCCGCGAGATCCCGAACCACGCGCGGGAGCTTGTTCCAGACGGTGCCGATCGGTTGCATTCGAGTCTTCATCAGACCTTCCTGCAACTCGCTGGTAATCAGGTTCAGCCTTTGCGATGTTTGCTGAAGCCCGGAGTTCTGCGTGGAGGTCTCCTGGAGCAGCTGATTTCTCGCCAGCACAAGCTCACCGACCAGATTCATCAGGCGGTTCAACAAAGCGACATCCACCCGAATTGTGGAGTCTGCCAGTTGACCGGAGTTTTCCCCCGCTTCGGTGGCCGGCTGCGACTTGCTCTCGACGTGCGGCGGATCACTCACTTCGGCGACGCCGGACCGGATGCTGCTCCCCGACGTGCTGCTTCCGGACGTGCTGCTCCCGGACGTGCTGCTCCCGGACGTGTGTGTCGAGAGCGGGTGCGCCGCAGGCATACTGAAAGTCGGCGCCGCCGCAGGCTCTATCTTCACGGCCACAGGCTCGGCGCCGGCTTGCGGAATCACGACAACATCGGCAGGCTGCGGGTCGCTGCGATCGGCGTTCGGCTCAGAGGTTGTTCCCGGACACGCGGCATACGCCTCTTCGAGCTTTTTGCGAAGCTCCGCGGTGTCGTCCACACCTTCCGATCCGGTCGTCTCAACTCGGCCGAGCAACGTCTTGATGTGATCGACGGCTTCGAGCACCAGCGTGATCAGCTCAGGTGTCAACGCCCGCTGCTGTGCCCGCGCCTGGCTCAGGATGTTCTCCGTCACGTGGGTGACGGCGCCAAGCAGATCGAATCCAAAGAAGCCACACGTGCCCTTGATCGTGTGGATTGTGCGAAACGCGCTTGAGATCAGATGGATGTCATCCGGCCGCTGTTCGAGAAGCACGATCTCCTGATCCAGTACAGCAAGGTTCTCGTTGCTCTCGATCAGAAACTCTCGAATTTCTTCATCAAATTCCATGGCACCTACCGTGGGTCGTCGAGATCTGCGGGAGAAACTTGCCTTCGATATACGAAAATCGCTGAGGCAAAGACTAACGAAGCTGCTTGCTTCCCCGAGTCGCGCGGTCCGACACAGCTTGGCAACGCATAGCCATACTTTCACGAGGAATCCCGACCAAGAATGGCCCTTTTAGGGGATATCTGAAGAAGGTTTGCTCGTCTGCCAGCGCATCGATCTGGTGCTTTGAGCACGAGCTCAATCCCTTCCAGGTTCGTTCCGGGAGAGTACAGGTGCGCGTCGTCTGAGCCGCGCGGGCAAAGTGACAAGCAAGAGCAAGATTAGAAGGTGCGCCGCTTTGCCCATCATCGGTGTCAGGTTGGCTTCTGCGTTCTCAAGGATGTCCGCCATGACAGCCTTGAGCTTCGCCGGTTTCAAGCCCCACAAGGCTCACGGCACAACGGGCAGCACCAGATGAGAAGGTTCCGATGGTGAACAGTAGACGCGCTGCGTCGCTTTCACAAAATCCGACTTTTTGGCTTGGTAGATGCTTGGAACATACCTCTGCGGATTACGGTCGATCACCGGAAACCACGTTGATTGGATCTGGACCATCAGGCGGTGGCCTTTCAGGAATACATGGTCGTGATCGCGCAAAGGGACGGTCCACAAGACGGCCTGGTCAGGGACCAGCGCATGAGGCTGTTCGAAGTCTTGGAGGTATCGGCCTCGCCGCACTTCCATGGCAATAGGCAGTTCGTACCCGTTCATCGATTGAGCATACTGCCCCGGTTTAGGCCCCTCGTCGGGAACCCAGGCGTTCTTTTGCGCGTCCTGCGGATAAACATCGATCAGCTTGACGACGAAGTCGCTATCGGTTCCGGAGGTCGAGGCATACAGAAGGGCTGACAAGGGGCCGGTGACGACGAGATCGTGATCGAGCGACGCACTCACAAAGGTGAGGACGTCCGGACGATCGTCGACAAAGCGCTGATCTGCTGCCTCCCAGGCGCGCCAGTCGCCGCCGGGGTAGGTGGGCGAGATCGGGCGCTGACGATACGGCACAGGATCCGCGGGGTCCGAGACGTACTCCCGGAAGGACTGGTCCGTTGCCGAAGGTGCGCTGAAGGTAAGACTGCCATCGGCATGGAGATACAGGTTTGTTAATTGTGCCTGCTTGGGTGGCCAAACATTGTAGTGCTGCCACGTGTTGCTGCCCGTCTGGAAGGTTGCGGCTTGCCAGGCTGGCTTGCGGCCCAGCCCGTGCAAATAGTAGCGGAAAAAGGGCGCTTCGATGTCGGCGCTGAACTCGCGCGAGGTGGCGTGTCCTCCGAAGGAGACGATGCCGAGCTTGTCTCCATCGGACCTGTGCCATTCGCCGTGATACCACGGTCCGGCAACGATGAAGTTGGTGTGATCCGGATCGTTCTCCTCCGCGTGGCGAAAGATTTGCCACGGCCCCCAGGGGTCTTCCTGATCCCAAAAGCCGGCCACGTTGAGGTTGGGCACAGGGGAAGCGTGCAGCTGATCCACCCACGCTTCCTTCTTCCAGAAAGAATCGTAGTTCGGATGAGCCACCGTCTCGTTCCAGAAAGGGATCGTGCCATGGAGATATTTGTCGTTGATGTTTGAAAGCGGTCCAAGATCCAGGTACCACGAGAAGGTATCGTACTGATCGAATTGAAACTGGGTGTTCTTGTTCTTATCGGCCTGCTCGAGGACCGAGTACTCAAAGTCGTAGCTCTCGCGCAGGGCTCCATAGCGATGCATGTCGTCGTTCATCCATTGGTTCACCGGAGAGGCCTGTTCGCTCATGGCCTTGAGCGCGGGATGCGGGTGGAGCAGCGCCATCGCCGTGGTCAAACCGGCATACGAGATGCCCATCATCCCTACCTTGCCACTGTTGTTCTGAACATTCTTGACCAGCCAATCAATGCTGTCATACGCGTCGGTTGTTTCGTTGGTCGCCTTGGGATCGTTGAGATCCACGGCGGAGGAAAGCTTGAATACGCCTTCGGACTTGAAGCGGCCACGCAGATTTTGGAAGACGAAGATATAGCCGTCACGCGCAAGGTTCTGCATGTAGAACGGCAGTGGCTCCGGAATTTTATCGGGTACGCCATAGGGCGTACGGGTGAACAGGATCGGCAACGGGCCCCCCTGGCGTGCCGGCGTCATGATCACGGTCTGCAGATGTACGCCATCGCGCATCGGGATCATGACCTCCCGCAACGAGAACGCCGGCGCCGCCTCCACCTGTTGCGAACGGCTAAGCGGCACGAACAGCGCAACGACAATACAGATCGCAAGGAAACGCATCGAGCACCTTTCTTGGTCCAGTCAAAGAAACATAGGATATGCGCAAAAGCAACCGTGCCGGAAAATGTCGGTTCGGAGAACGATCATCCGTGAAGTGTGCGCAAGCTGGGACCTGCAAAGGTCGGTCTCGGTCCAGCAGGCTTGCTCTGTTGTGAACGCCTGCATCTGCGTTCTTACATCGACCCGCCTGCAACCGCTCTAACGAGAAAAACTTAGCAACACTTGTTGCGTGTGTCAATATGTTTGCTAAGAGCCCTCATGAGCGGACACGGCGAGGCCGCGTCAATGCCGGTCAAAGTGACTGTAACAGCTGTTTCAATCGCTCACGACTCGCCATCTGCCGATAAAGCGAGCCGGCGGCGTGATCCTTCTCACAAGAACGCAGTAGCACTTCGGAGTAGCAGCAATGAGCCCTCACGGCCCGCGGTCTGACGTACCGGCGCTGGACAGCAAGACCGGCTTCGTCCGGGGTCTTGGTCGCGTGGATGGCATTGCGCTGGTCGTCGGAACGGTCATTGGGTCGGGCATTTTCCTGGTGCCGGGTCCCATCGCCGGCCAGTTGCATTCCTTCAGCGCGGTTCTGCTGGTATGGACCGTGGGTGGCATTCTCAGCCTCTCCGGGGCCTTGTCGCTTGGGGAACTGGGAGCCATGTATCCCGGTGCCGGCGGCCTGTATGTTTACCTGCGGCACGCATTCGGCCGCCCCCTGGCCTTTCTTTACGGCTGGGGCCTGCTTACCATGATCCAGACCGGCAGCATCGCCACCCTGGCTGTGGGTTTCAGCCTCTATCTTTCGCGCCTGCTCCCACTCTCGCTGGCTTACCAGAAAGCAACCGGCATCGCCTGCATCCTGGTGCTGACGGGGGTGAACTGCCTTGGCCTGCGCCTGGGCAAACTTGTCCAGAATGTGAGCACAACAGCGAAGCTGGCAGGCCTGGCTCTGCTGTTCCTGCTTCTGGTCTGGCGGGGGCATGTCGCTCTTCTACGGTCCAGCTTTCTGCCCGCGGCTCCGCTCGCGCACTCGGTCGTTCCGTTTGGTACGGCCTTGATCGCGGTTCTGTGGGCCTATGAGGGATGGCATGCCGTGTCGTTCGCGGCCGGAGAGTTCCGATCCCCAGTGCGCGATCTCCCCTTCAGTCTCTTCATGGGGACGGGGCTCTGCGCAATGATCTACCTCCTGCTCAATCTGGCGTATTACTCCGTGTTGACACCGTCCGCGCTGCGCGGCACCGACCACGCGGCGGCAACGGCGGTTCAGGCTGTGTATGGGGCCGGGACGACGGTGCTCATCTCTGTCCTGATTCTTACCTCGATACTCGGCGCCATGAACGGTTTGGTTCTGACCGGACCTCGTGTTTACTACGCGATGGGACGCGACGGTATGTTCTTCCGGCGCTTTGGTGAGACAAATGCGCGCTTTCACACGCCCATCACGGCCATCGTCACACAGGGCCTCTGGGCGTCTTTTCTTACATTGCTGGGCTCGTTTCAGCAGCTGTTCACTTACGTCATCTTCACTGCCTGGATCTTTTACGGGCTCACGGTTGCGGGCGTTTTTGTGCTCCGCTGGCGCAAGCCGGATTTGCCGCGGAGCTTCTGTGTGCCGGGCTTCCCCTGGCCGCCTCTGTTCTTTATTCTCGCCGCGCTCGGAATCACATGCAGTACATGCATCACCGAGCCGGTGCATGCCGCTCTGGGCATCGGCATGATTCTTGCCGGCGTTCCGCTTTACCTGGTGTTCCGCGCTTTGGAGAAGCCAGCCAAAGCGATCGATCCTGAAATCCCAGGCTGACGGCGAATCGATGCTGGAGCAACCTCACAACCGGTTCCGCTCCATCACTTGTGCGCTCCATCACCTGTGCGTGCGAAGCCGCTACGGAGAACACATACGCCGAAGGGAGAACCACTCGCGTGAATGCGATCGAACACGGATCCGACATATCGATTCAGGCGTGTGATTCTCCGTCGGACATGCGCGCATGCATAGACCTGCAACGCCTGATATGGAAGGACCCCGACGAAGATCTCATCCCCACCTCGCTCTTCCTGGTCGCGAACAAGATCGGCGGTCAGGTGCTGCTCGCGCGCGACGGGGAGAGAGCCGTGGCCTTTGCCCTGGCGTTCCCGGCCTTTCACGGGGAACAGCGGTACTTGCACTCCCACATCGTCGGGGTTTCGCCGGAGTACCAGAACCGCGGCCTTGGCCGGCGGATCAAACAGCGGCAACGTGAGCTGGCGCTTGCCGCGCAGATCTCGTTGATGGAGTGGACCTTTGATCCGCTCGCCCTCCGCAACGCACACTTCAACATCGTTCGACTGGGCGCGATCATCCGGGGCTTTCATCCCAACCTGTACGGCATCACCGAAAGCCCCTTGCACGGCGGCCTTCCCACGGATCGTCTGGTGGCTCAATGGTGGATGTCCTCGTCCCGCGTCATGGGCGCACTCGCAGGCGTGGCGCCCACGGCCGCAGCCGACGCGCTTGAGATCACGGTGCCGGCGGAGATGGAGGCCTGGAAGCGCTCCGATCTGCCGCGTGCAGCCGAGGCCCAGGCAGAGTTGAAGCGCGAGTTTCAGGAGCGGTTCGCTCAGGGATTCGCTGTCACAGGATTCAGGATGCAAGACCGGAAAGGGATCTATCTGCTGGAGCGACAGCAGGATCCAGCGGCGTCGATGGCGTGATCTCCGGATCGAGGCTTCTGGCGCCGATCTCTCCCCGTTTCGTCCACAGAAAGAAGGCGCAGGCACTTACCGTCAGGGCCAGACCGGCGCCGAACTCCGTGGTGATGTAGAGGCTGCGGCCTACGGCGTTGGTGCTGCGATCGAAGATGGCCTGGATAAACAAGTTGTGGCTTGCATGCAGCATCACCGCAGGCCAAAGACTGCCGGACTTCATCCGGAACCAGCCTAAGATGAAGGCATCCGCGATGACGAGCACAGTGAAGCAGATCAACGCATACAGGCGGGGCGTGCCGGCGTTGTAATCGGCAAACAAAAGAGCAGGGTAATGCCAGACGGCCCAGAAACAGCCGCTAAGGAAGCACCCGCGCGTGAAGCCGAGGCGACCTACCAGCCGGGGCAGAAGGAAACCTCGCCAGCCGATCTCTTCGCCGAGCGCGCGTGTCATGGCGCCGATGACGCCCACCGAGGCATAGGACGGCAAAGCAAGCAGCCACACGGAGGCTTGTGGCGCATGCGGGAAGCCGAAGGCCGCGCTCGTTTGGGCGGCAAAAGCCGAAAATCCAAACGAGCCACGCACGAACAGCCAGGTCGCGAGGTACACCGGAAAGCTATACAGGAGGGGCAACAGGTACGCCCAGACCTCGTACCGTATCGGTTTCCAGCGCCAGCCAAGCGTGGCGATATCGATGTGGTGGATGCGGCATGTGGCGAAGGCGGCGAACGCCGGACACCACATCAAGAGAAACACGCCCATGCCGTTTCCCACCTCGAGGTGCCCGGCGTGAAGGACGACGAAGTAGGCTATGCTGCTGAACAAAATCACGAGCGCCACAAACGTGAGGATCTGCCGCCATGGCGTGGATGGATCAGGTTGGGTAGGCGATTCGTCCAGGTCGATCGTCATGTCCTCTCCTCGCTTGGGAGGCTGGAGCCCGATGAAACGTAAATGCTCGAGCTTCAGGGCTGTACGGTGAAATGCGCGCCGGCAAAGTCAAGGCCCGATATAGCCCCGTCCGCGTTCTGGCCGAAGGTCACACGGGTGGGATCGTCCTGGTCTTCGCCCAGGTGGGTGAGAAAGGTATCGTACTGGAAGTGTTGCAGCGGCTTCGGAGTGTCATGGAACCGAAACTCCAGCTGACCGTTCGCCAGGGAAACGACGGCATCCCCGTAAGCCGGATTTGTGTAGGTAGCCGCATACGCCGCCAGATCGTGTGAGGGCTGCGCATTGGGATGACGCTTGGACTCCCACGAGGCAATGTGGGCCTTTTCCTCGGCCTCCGACGCGGCATCATTCTTCTTGAAGTAGACGTTCCAATCCTGCTCCGGCAACTTCAAGAGAGTTTCTGCGATGTGGTATCCGAGCGCTTGACGATAAGAGTTGCCGCCCATGTTCACAAGTACCTCAAACCCGGTATGGATCTCCGGAATAAGCACGGTAAGCGCTTCAAAGCCGTCGATATCCCCGGGATGCAGAATCAGCTGATGGCCGCGGTAATCCTGCACAAACCAGCCGAGGCCGTAGGACAGTTGCATGGAATCAGGGAAGAAGCTGTTGGGGATCTCGCCGGGGGGTATCACGATCTGCGGCCGGTGCATCTCAGCAACGTTTTTGCTTGAAATCAGGCGCTTGCCATTGAACGAACCATCGTTCAGTTGAAGGGCAACCCACTTTGCCATGTCGCGAACGCTCGAGTTGATCGAGCCCGCGGGACCGACGTTGTCGATGTTTCTCCACGGGATGACCTCGACTGCCCCGTGCCGCAGGGCATGCGGCATGGCGTAATCAGAAGTTCTCTGCGCATCAGTGGCGCTTGTGTCCGATTCGTTCATCCCAAGCGGCTCAAAGATCTTCTGCTTCACAAAGAGGTCCCAGGTGTTGCCGTACACTCGCTCCACCGCCATGCCCAGGCTCACGTACATCACGTTCTGATACTGAAACAAAGTCCGGAACCCGGCGCTGGGAGGGACGTAAGCTACACGGCGAACGACCTCTTCCCGAGAGAAGGAAGAGCCATACCAGATGAGGTCCGACCCAGGAACACCGGTGCGGTGCGTCAGCAGATCGCGCAGGGTCACACTTTCATCCGCCAACGGGTCAGAAAGGTGGAAGTAAGGAACCGACTTTTCCACCTTGTCATCCCAGTTCACCTTACCTTCGTCTACCAATATGGCGATGGAAGCGGATGTGAATGCCTTGGTGCAGGAACCGATATCGAACAGCGTATCGGGAGTCACCGGCTCGCGCGTTTGCAGGCTGCGCACGCCGTACCCTTTCAGATATACGGGTTCGCTGCCCCGAACAATCGCGATGGCGACCCCGGGGACCTGCCAACTCTGCATGCTGGCCTGCACGTAGCGATCAAGCTCCGGGAAGCTCTGGTTCGTCTGGGCGGAGCCACTCGGTCCGGCGCTGACGAGCATGGCGAGTGTAGGCGCCAGGATAACTTTGGCTAGGTTTCGCATCATGGAATGCTCCTGGGCGCTGAAGTTGAGTTGTACGTGTTCCCGAAACCGTGCAAGCCTTTGCTGTCACAGGCGCGACGCGGGTCAGCGTGAGCCGGCCCCCACCGGCGCGCGCTCGGGGACGCCCACGACGGATCGGCTTCCCTTCCACTCTTCCTGATGCACGGTGAGAGCTTCGATCCGCCGCCGGTCTACCCCATATCCGATACCGGGCGCATCGAGAACCTGGATGGTGCCGTTCGGCTGGACCTCCACCGCCGGCTGGATGATGTCCTCTTTCCAGTACCGCTTGCTTGCGGACACATCCCCGGGCAGAACGAAACCCGGCAGCGTAGACATGGCGATGTTGTGGGCGCGTCCAATACCGGACTCAAGCATGCCGCCGCACCATACAGGCACACCGTGTTCCATGCAGTAGGCCTGAATCCTGCGGGCTTCCGCGTGGCCCGAAACGCGGCCGAGCTTGATGTTGATCACCCGGCAAGCGCCCAACGCAATCGCTGCTTTCGCATCCCGCAGGTTGTGGATACTCTCGTCCAGGCAGATTGCGGTCTTCAACTGACGCTGCAACGCGGCATGCGTGTAGATCTCGTTCCATTCAAGCGGCTGCTCGATGTACGTAAGATCGAAGGCATCCAACTCCTTCAACAGATCGACGTCGGACATCCGATATGCGGAGTTCGCGTCCACCGTCAGGGCGATGTCTGGATATCGGTTTCGCACGGCGCTGATGACCTCGACGTCCTTGCCCGGTTTGATCTTCAGCTTGATGCGCTGGTAGCCGGCCTCAAGTTCCTGCTCAATTCTGTCCAGCAGTTTGCCCGTGTCTTGATGAATTCCGAGCGATACGCCGCAGGGAATCTCACGCTGCGTGCCTCCCAGCATCTCTCCGAGGCTGGTAGCCTTTTGTTTGGCCAACAGGTCCCAGATGGCGGTCTCGACGGCTGCCTTGGCCATCTCATGTCCCCGCACCGGTTCCATCAGGCGGAGAGCATCGTCCGGCGTGTCGATCTTCTTGTCCAGCAACATGGGCACAAGAAACTTTCGGAGCACGATCCATGCAGTATCGGTCGTCTCGGGATTGTACAAAGGCCCTTCGCCGGCTGTGACTTCGCCCCAACCGGTGCTTCCATCCTCCGACTGAACTTCCAGCAGCAGGATGCGACGATCGTAGGTAACGCCGAAGCTGGTCTCAAAGGGGGCGACCAACTGCATGCTCAGCTCGCGCGCATGAACGGCTGCGATTTCCATAGACCTCCAGCGAGGACGTCAGCTTTTAGATGAAACGTCCGTTTCACTATAACGGCAAACGGCAAAAAGGTTGGATCTAAAAAGCACATCTGCTTTCTGGTAAGTTTTTGCCGACGCTCCTCCCGTGAATCCGCGGAAGTATCCTAGAACGCGGCTCTTGGAAACGAATGTTTCAATCCAGTCCCCCACGATCTCAACACGCCGTCTTATCCGCCATACCAGCGGAATCCATGCTTTTGCTCTGCTTCTACCTGACGCAGCAAGTTCAGCGTCCGCCCCCGTTTGTGGCTGGCGCACGCGACCAGGATCGCATTGATGAGGGCAAGCGGCGCGACATAGGACGCTCCAAAGGAGTGAGCTTCGATAGACGCCAGAAAAAACTCATCCGCATGCTGCGCGATGGGCGAGAGATAGGTGTCCGTGATGCCGACACAGTACGCTCCGCCCTGCTTGGCTCGCTGCATGCCCTCCACGGTCTGGCGAAGCCCCCGGCGGAAGCTGATGGCAAACAGCAGATCCGTTTCCTTTGCGCTGAGGGTCAGGTATGCCGCAAGCCCGGCCGTGGACGCGATCTGCACCTGTAGGCCCAGCAGCAACAGGTGGTAGTGAAAGAACTGAATCAGGCTTTCCGCCAGATCGCCTCCCAGCAGGAGAATGCGCTTCGCCCCGTACACACGCTGGGCCAGGCGGGCCACGCGAGACAGATCAAGGCTGTTGCGCAATGCCGTGAGATTGCGCATGTCGTTTTCCAGCGAACCACGGATCGTGCCGGTTACGCTTGCGTCCCTCGGCACGGCCTGCATGTTGTCCAGAGAGGTTGCATTCGCGATGGAAAGCCCGTGGATGTACTGCTGAAAGGCCTTGTAGCTTGCGAAATGCATGCTCCGCGCAATGCGCACGATCGTCGCTGGGTCGCTTCCGACGCGGGCCGCCAGATCCCGAACGCTGAGCAGGACAAAACTGCGCGGATGCTCCAGAACCGGACGGATGATCTCGCGTCGCCGGGCGCTTAGCGCGGCAAGACGATCAGCCAGGGGAAGCAGGTGTTCCTCTTGAGCCTGCGGCGATCTTTTACTTGGAGCCATCCCGTTAGAAGAATCCATCGGCTGCGCCGGGTCAAGCTGATCGCTCGGGCGATGGAGGTCGGTTCCGCTCGATCGCTGAGGTGAAACAAAACGAACACTTGTCAAAGCTCGACCCGAAGATGCCGAAATACTTAACAAACAGGGCCGTTTCACAATTCTGTTGACACCGTATAGAGCAGGCGTGACACTGGCTCATCACCTCGCTGTTTCTGGGCTGTAACAGCTGTTTCCTGCTCTGCCGCGGGTGCGCTTGGCTTTCCCTACTCGATATTCCGGGAGTTCTCTATGAAGGCTCGCCGTCTGTCCAGATCCAATCAGCTCCTGCTTGCAGTGGCCGGCTTTCTGCTCCTGCACGCACCTCTTCACGCCCAGATTGCTGGAACAGGCGCCATTACAGGGTTGATTCGAGATCCTTCAGGCGCGCTTGTGCCCGGCGCTGCCGTTACGGCGACCGATATCGCCACGGGCCTGACCCGACAGGCGACCTCGACCGGAAAGGGAGAGTTTGACATCCCGATTCTGGAACCGGGCCACTACCGGGTTGCCGTTACCAAGCAAGGATTCGCCACAACGCAGATTCCGGATGTGACGGTCAACGTAACCCAGGTGACCACGGCCAACGTCAGTCTCACCGTTGGGTCTTCCCAGGTGACCTTGGAGGTGCAGGCGCAGGGTGAACTCCTGCAGACCGAATCGAGTGCTCTGGGTTCGGTGGTTACGGGAGAGATGGTGCGCGACCTCCCTCTTGTCTCGCGCAACTACACGCAGATCATCGCACTCTCGCCTGGAGTTTCTTCCGATGTGACGGATGCAGGCGCGTTCGGTCGCGGCACCACGACCGTGGTAGCGGCGGGGACCACCTCAACGGAAAACAACTTCCAATTGGATGGTGTGGAGATCAATGATCTGCAGAGCAGCGGGTCCTTCAGCGGCGGCATTGCCATCCCGAACCCGGACACGATCTCCGAGTTTAAGGTACAGACCAGCCAGTACGACGCCTCCTACGGACGCAACGCAGGGGCCAATGTCAACGTGGTCACGAGGACCGGGAGCAATCAGTTTCACGGCTCTCTTTGGGAGTTCTTTCGCAACGAGGCTCTCAACGCAAACAGCTACTTTCTCAAGCAACAAGGGCAGCGTCGTCCTGAGCTCCGCCAGAATCAGCCTGGTTTCACCCTCGGTGGGCCCGTCAAACGGGACAAGGTGTTCTTCTTCACCTCCTACCAGTCCACGCGTCAAGTAAATGGGGTCGATTCACAGTGCTCCGCCTCCCTGAACACGCCTCCCCTTACCAACGATCGATCCGCTGCGGCGCTGGGTGCGCTCTTTGCGGGGCAGCCCACCTTTGTTCAGGAATTGGTCGGTCCGATTGGCTCCGATGTGCTCCCGAACGGCTCCAACATCGCGCCGCAGGCCCTGGCCCTGTTCAATCTCAAGCTGCCTAATGGGCAGTACGTCATCCCCACGCCGCAGCGTGTCAATCCGTCGCTGCCCTTTGCGGCGCAGGGCGTGAGCACGATCAGCAATCCGTGCCGTTTCAATGAAGACCAGTTTATGACCAACGGCGATTGGGACCAGACAGCGGCCACGCAGTGGCAAGTCCGCTTTTTCTTCGCTAATAGCGAGCAGGCGTACACGCTTCCGACAGCCAATCTGGGTGGACAAACAGCGCCGGGCTTTCCGCAGCAGACGCCCAACCACTACCGCAACTTTTCCATTCTCAATAACCACATCTTCAGCCCCAACGTCCTGAACCAGGCGGAATTCGGCTTCCACCGCACGTGGGTCGATACGCTGCAGCAAAACCCATTTAGTTACTCTGACCTTGGCGCAACCGTGCCGTCGTTTGATAACAGTCTGCCCGAGATCAGCTTTCTTGGCGGCATTACGATCGGTGGAAACGGGCAGTCCGTCACCCTCTCACAGGACACGTGGGTGTACCAGGACACCGTCTCCTGGACGCGGGGCAAGCATGCGTTCCGCTTTGGCGGGGGCGTTACCCGGGTCCACAACGATATCCCCAACTTCCAGTTCCTGGGCGGGCTGCTCTTCGGCACGTACTCCGATGCCTTGCTGGGGCAAAGCGCCGCGCAGAACGGCACCCCCTTCAGCAACATGTACCTTTCCATCGATGTACCGGGCGAGCTGCAGCGAGAGTTCCGCACCCTGGATTACAACGCCTATGCGCAGGACGACTACAGAGTCACGCCGCAGCTGACCCTGAACCTCGGATTTCGGTATGAGCGCGTGGGCGACATCTCCGATGCGCTCGGGCGGACCTCAAACTTCAACCTCGAGGCTGCGGATTCGACCCCACCGGCCGCCGGCACCCTGGATGGTTTCATCGTCAATTCCAACTTCCCCGGAACCCTTCCTGCAGGCGTGACTCGTTCTTCGACCCGCCTGGCGATCGCCGGAGATGGACAAAACACTCTCAATCCTCGAGTCGGTTTCGCCTGGCAGTTACCGCCGGCCGGCGGTCTGGTGCTGCGTGGCGGCTACGGCATCTTTCATGAGACGCCGACGGGACAGCCTAACCTGCAACTGCTGACCAATCCCCCCTTCGGGCAGATTCGGGAAATCGAAGGTGTGAACAATGGGGCCGCCAACTGGGCAACTCCCATCCCTGCTTTCACCCAGACCTTTCCGACCTTTACGCCGTACTCGCCGTCCACAGCCCTTAGCCTGTTTACGTACGCAAATAACTTCAGACCGGCGGTCGTGCAGCATTTCAGTCTCAACACCCAAGCGTCGCTGACCAAGAACACGGTGCTCGAGGTGGGCTACCTGGGCACGCGCGGGCAACACCTGCTCATCACCCGCCTGCCCGACCAGGCACTCTCCGCCAGTCCCTCCAATCCGATTCGCGGCCAGACCGGCAACACGACAGCGAACATTGCTCTGCGGCTTCCGGTGCAGGGCTTCAGTCCGAGCACATTCAATCAGGTGGAATCCAGTGGAGCCTCGTGGTACCACGGTCTGCTGGTGAACTTCACCCAGCACTTGAAAAACGGCTCTGAGGCACAGATCGCCTATACCTGGTCGCGCAGCCTCTCCGACACCACGTCCACTTCAACGGGGCCGAACGGTGGCATGAGGCTCGGCAATCAGAATGATCCCAGAGCGGACTACGGGCCCGACTTGTACAACCGTCCCCAGCGTTTGGTGGCGAACTTTGTCTACCAGATCCCCACGCCGTTTCGCGCGAGTTCGCTTGCGGGAGAGGTCCTGGGCGGATGGGGCGCCACGGGTGTGATCACCATCCAGGCCGGGCACAACCTGTTCGTCACCAACACCAACGTCAGCAACGCTTTTGGCATCAACGGACAGGAACAAGACTTCGCTCAACTGGCGCCGGGATGTTCGGGCAGCCAATTCGGTACGCAGGGTTCGGTCACGGGCAAGCTGAACAAGTTTTTCAATACGAGCTGTTTCAGTAAGGCCTATCCCATTGTGGGCGCTGATGGTGTGGCGACCGGATTCGGCAACTCCAAACCAGGTCTGCTCCGTGGCCCGGCGCAGAACAACGTGGACTTCGCCTTGCGCAAAGTGCTTTCGCTTACCACGCGCCGGGAACCGGTCCGCGCGGAGTTCCGTGCCGAACTGTTCAACGCTTTCAACACGCCGCAGTTCAGCGATCCGAACACGAACCTGGATTCACCGACCTTCGGCATCATCAACACCGCCTCCGTTGCTCCACGAATTATGCAACTTGCTGTGAAGTTCAGCTTTTGAGCCACCCCGGGCCGGCCGGCGTTTCTTCTGCGTGCAACGCACCGGGTCGTGCTAGATAATCCTTCCGGATCTTGGTCTTAGCTTTCCGCCTTCGCCGGCCGTATGTGCGCGCGAGTGCTCAGGCAAAGTGCAACGGTCCTGTGAAAACCATTGAGAGCCGGCTCCTTGGCATGAACGTGAACGAAAGCGCGTGACATGTATAGAACTCTGGTTTTGTTATTTGCCTCTGTCGTCGCTTCGGCCGCCTCCGCACAAACGGAGCAGCCGTTGCTAATGCAGCAACCTACGTTGAACGCCACCGAGATCGTCTTCGCCTATGGCAGCTATCTTTGGAGGGTCGATCGCAAAGGAGGAGCTGCCGTCCGTCTCACGAGCGGCCCCGGCGCGGCCTCCAACCCCAAATTCTCACCCGATGGGCGATGGATCGCGTTCACCGGACGCTACAACGGAAACCCCAACGTCTACGTGATACCCGCTGAGGGCGGAGATCCACGCCAACTCACCTTTAGCACGGGCGCTGATCTGGTCGATGGCTGGTCGCCGGACGGCAAGAACATTCTCTTTCAATCCCTTCGCGACAGCTTTTCCGACCGGTATCGCCAAATCTACACGATCCCCTTCGGAGGCGGCTTCGCGCAGACCCTGCCCTTACCCATGGGCTACGACGCCTCGTACTCGCCGGATGGCACACATCTGGCCTACACACCCTTGCCCCGCGAGATCTTCTTTGGCGGGGGTGATAACTTCGTGCATGCGTTCTGGGCGCACTACCATGGGGGGCTTGCGTCGCAGGTCTGGATCGCGGACATGGCCGATTCAGGCGTGATCACTATCCCGCACGAACATGCCAGCGACTTCAATCCGATGTGGGTCGGCAACAAGATTTATTTCTTATCCGCGCGGACAGAGCCGATCTCGCTTTATGTCTACGATCTCCCATCCAAGAGCGTTTCGCGCGTCCTGCCCAACACGGGCATGGACCTCATGTCAGCGTCGGCGGGTTTCGGCGCCATCGTCTATGAGCAGTTTGGCTCGTTGCACCTTTACGATCTCGCAAACGGGCAGGAACATCCGGTTCCCATCACGATCACCGGAGACTTCCCAGAGGTTCGTCCTCACTTTGAGAAGATCGCGGATCACATCATGAACTATGGCATCTCCCCCTCCGGGGAGCGCGCCGTGTTTGAAGCTCATGGCGAAATCCTGACCATTCCCGCAGAAAATGGCAGCATTCGCAACCTGACCAACACCCCCGGCGTCGCCGATCGCACGCCTGCCTGGTCGCCCGACGGAAGATCCATCGCTTACTTCTCGGAAGCCTCGGGAGGCTACGACCTACAGATCAGGGATCAGAGCGGCATGGGCGCTGCACGCTCGATCAGTTTGGGAACACCCCCATCCTACTTCGCGGATCTCAGGTGGTCTCCTGACAGCCGCAAACTCACGTACACCGACAAGCGCCTGAACGTCTGGTACCTCGACCTCGATCATCCCGTGCCGGTAAAAGTCGACGCGGATGTTTACTTCAATTTCGGTATCGGGCTGAAGCCGTCATGGTCGCCGGACAGCCGATGGATCGTGTACACCAAGCTCTTGCGCAATCGCTTGCGTGCAGTGTTCGTGTATTCGCTCGATAACGGCAAAGCCACCATGATTACCGACGGTCTGAGTGATACATCGCACGCGGCTTTCGACAAGAGTGGTAAGTACATCTTCTATACGGCAAGCACCACCTCCGGGCCGGGCACCTTTTTCCTGGACATGTCCAGCGACACCAACCGTGCGACTCGCAACGTTTATATGACGGTGCTGCGTAAGGACACGCCTTCCCCCTTGACGCCGAAGACCGATGAGGAGCCCGTCATCGTGGCGGGCAAAGCCGATGCCGTCGCGGCTTCCTCGAGCGGCGAGGCGCAGGGACACACCGCTGCTCCGGTGCAGATCGATTTGGATCAGATCCAGCAGCGCATCCTTGCCTTGCCCATTCCCGCTGCAAACTACACCGACCTTCAAGTGGGAAAGGCCGGCGAGATCTTGTTGCTGCAGGAGCCCCCGTCCGAGGGGTCGCTGACACTTTTGAAATTCAGCCTGGCCGATCGGAAGACGACGCCCATCCTGGCCGGTATTCAAGGCGCAAGTATCTCCTCTAACGGCGAAAAATTCCTGTACCGGCAGGGCGCGAAGTGGGGCATCGCCTCAACCGCCGCGCCCGTGAAGGCCGGCGATGGCCTCCTGAAGACGGACACCATGCAGGTGTGGAGGGTGCCGCGCGAGGAGTGGACACAGATGTACAACGAGGCCTGGCGTTTGGAGCGTGACTACTTCTACGCTTCGAACTTCGATGGCCTGAACCTAGACCGGGCCGACCGGGAGTACCGTCGGTACGTCGCAGGCATCGTCAGCAGGGAGGACCTCAACTATCTCTTCCGCGAGATGCTGGGCAAGCTTTCCACGGGTCATGTCTTCACCGGCGGAGGCGACGTGCCGAGCACACCTGCAACCAGCGTCGGCATGCTGGGAGCCGACTATGCGGTCGAAGACGGACGTTACCGCTTCCGGACCATCTACAACGGCGAGAACTGGAATCCGGAGCTGCGGTCTCCTCTAACGGAGCCGGGAATTGCGGTCAAGCAAGGCGACTTTCTGCTTGCAGTGAATGGCCGCGATCTCCATGCTACCGATAACGTCGACAGCTTCTTTCTCAACACCGCCGGCGAACAGGTCACGCTCACGATTGCGTCCGATGCAAAGGGAGCCGGCTCACACCAGGTTGTCGTCATTCCGATTCCCGAAGAGACGGCACTGCGCGGCCGTAACTGGATCTACTCCAACCTGCGCAAGGTCGAGGAACTCAGCAAGGGGCGGGTCGCCTATGTGTATCTGCCCAACACGGCACAGGCCGGCTTTACCTCCTTCAACCGCTACTATTTCGCACAAGTAGGCAAGCAGGGTGTGATCGTCGACGACCGCTACAACAGCGGCGGCCAGGCTGCGGACTACATCATCCAGTATCTCCAGCGAAAGGTTTGGAACTACTGGTACACGCCCAACGGCGACATCTCGACCGAGCCGGGAGAGGCGATCTTCGGACCCAAGGTGATGTTGATCAACGAGTATGCCGGTTCCGGCGGCGACCTGATCCCGTGGTTCTTCCATCACACCGAGCTCGGCAAACTAGTGGGAGAAAGAACCTGGGGCGGAGAGGTCGGCATCACAGGATACCCGCCGCTGATCGATGGAGGCCTGGTCACGGCGCCCAGCATCGCTTTCTTCACCACGGAAGGAAAGTGGGGCATCGAGAACGAAGGTGTCGCTCCGGATCTCGAAGTATCGGATGACCCGCGGGCCTGGCGGCAGGGACATGATCCCCAGCTTGAAAAAGCAGTGCAGACCATTGTTGAGCAACTAGAAGCTCATCCTTTGCCGAAGCCCTCGGTACCGCCGTTTCCTGACTACGGTCCCAAACAATAAAAGCGTGTGTACGGGTCGATGGCGACAAACAGGAATGAAAGAGGAAGAGATGACCTACAGATGACCAAAAGATCGCTCCGTCGCATATGCCTGGCGTTCCTAGCGACCGTTCTCTTTGCGGGTGCAGGCACGCGTGGTCAGGTTCCGGCGCCCGCAAACCCTCTCGGACCTTCTGCGAAGGCATCATCCGATGCTCCCGTCACGACCTCACCGGATACGCAGGCCCTCACCGCGACCGATCTCGCGGCGTTTCTCGATGGCATCGTGCCGCAGCAGCTGAAGCGCGAAAACATCGCCGGCGCTGTGGTCCTTGTCGTCCAGAACGGCACGGTCCTCTTCCAGAAGGGATACGGCTTTGCGGACGTGGAGAACCGGACGCCGATGTTGGCGGATCGCACCTTGGTTCGTCCCGGATCGGTGTCCAAGCTTTTTACCTGGACGGCGGTGATGCAGCTTGTGGAGCAGGGCAAGATCGATCTTGACCGCAACGTCAATGATTATCTCGACTTCAAGATCCCCGACACCTATCCCCAGCCCATCACCATGCGCGAGATCATGACGCATACGGCCGGCTTCGAAGAGGCTGCAAAGGATCTCATCGTCGGACCCCACACGAAACCCGCGACCATCGGCGAATATCTTCGCACCCACATACCGCAGCGTGTTTACGCGCCGGGAACCACGCCGGCTTATTCGAACTACGGAGCCACGCTGGCCGGATACATCGTGCAGCGGGTCTCCGGTGTGCCCTTTGACGAATATGTCCAGAAGAACATCTTCGCGCCGCTGGCGATGCAGCACACCACCTTTGTCCAGCCCTTGCCGGCCGCGTTGCAACCCCTGATGTCCAAAGGCTACGCGCTGGGAAGCGATAAACCGAAGCCCTTCGAAATCGTCGGAGCCGTGCCTGCCGGAAGTTCGTCCACCTCCGCCGTGGACATGTCGCACTTCATGCTGGCGCACCTTCAGGGAGGCCAATGGAATGGCGCACGCATCCTGAAGCCTGAAACCGTGGCGCTCATGCACTCTCCGCAGTTTGCCGTCGAACCCACGTTTGAGCACATGTGCCTTGGCTTCTACCAGGAAGACCGCAACGGCCACGGCATCATCGGGCACGCCGGCGATACACAGTACTTCCACAGCGACCTGCATCTCATCCCGGATGCCAACGTCGGCTTCTTCGTCTCTTACAATAGCCTCGGGCGCGGTGAGATCAGCCCGCGAACTGTCCTCTTCCAGGCCTTCCTCAACAGGTATTTCCCATACAACATTCCGTCCGCGCCCAGGCAACCGGGGGCGGTGCGGGACGCGAAACTCGTCGCGGGCGAATACATCTCCAGTCGGCGCGCCGTCACCGATCTCCTGAGCTTCTTCTGGATGTTGAGCAACCTGAAGGTCGTCGCAAAGCCGGATGGTGACATTGTGACAGATGGCTTCAAGAGCGAAGACCAGGTGCCTAAGACATGGCAGGAGATCGGTCCTCTGCTGTACCGCCAAAAGAATGGTCAGGATCGGATCGGCTTCACCAAAGATCGCGCGGGGCAAATGGTCTTATCGATGGACTTCCCGTTCGAGGTCTCCACGAGAGTTTCTCTGCTCGACACCAAGGTCTTCAATATCGTCCTCATGTGCCTAGTCACGATTGTCTCTGCCTCCACGCTCGCTTTCTGGCCGTTGTCGGCCTGGTCTCGGCGACACTATCGGCGTGCCCTTGCTCTCACGCCGCGGGGAGAGCGCTGGCGATTGGCAATACGCCTCGTCATGCTCGTTGACCTGATATATGTCCTCTGTTGGACGATCCTGCTCGCGGGCGGTCAGCCGCTCTTTGACGCCAGCCTCGATCCCAAACTGCGCGCGATCCAGATTGTCGGCTGGCTGGGCACACTGGGAACGCTTGTGGTCCTCTATGCCGTCCTTAAAACCTGGCGCTCTCCAGGAGAGTGGTTCGTGTCGCACGCAGGCAATCTCCTTATCGTTGCCGCCGCGCTCTCGTTCTCGTGGTTTCTGCTGCACTGGCATCTACTCCACTTCAGTCTGCTCTACTAACCATCAACGTAGGCGGTGACTCTATGCGTCCCAGCAAAGCACTTCGTCTTCTTGCGGCCGTGACCTGCGCTTGTGCAGCCGCTGCACCTTCGCTCCCAGCGCAGTCCTTCAGCCTCGAACAGATCCTGAGCGCTCCCTTCCCAAGCCAGCTGACCGCGGCCGCGCAGGGCTCCACGGTGGCGTGGGTCTTTGCCGAACGCGGCGCGCAGAATGCCTGGGTGGCGCAGGGCCCGGCGTACACTCCCCAGCAGGTCACCCACTACACGGGAGACAACGGGCAGCCTATCGCTTCACTTCGCCTTCTGCCCGACGGCAAGAGCATTGTCTACGCGCGCGGCACGGAGATCAACGCTGGGGGCCGGAGCGCGAATCCCACCAGTGATGCCGTGCAACCGAAGCAGCAGGTATGGATGGCGAGCGTGAGCGGTGGAGATCCTCGTCTGCTAGGCGAGATGGGCTGCGAAGAGGAGGGCTGCGAAGATCTCGAGCTCTCGCCTGATGGCAGGTGGGCGGTTTGGGAGACCCATCATGAGCTGTGGATCGCCTCCACACTGGCCGGCGCACCCGGAGCCAAGCAACTCACCGACATTCGCGGTACCGTCGCCTCACCGCAATGGTCGCCCGATGGAACGCGTCTCGTCGTAACCGTGAGTCGAGGCGATCATGCGCTCACGGCGATCCTCGATGTGCACGACGGTGTGTTGCAGCAGGTCCATTACCTTGCGCCCTCGACCGATCGAGACCTTTCGCCGCAATGGTCGCCCGATGGAAGCCACATCGCTTTTCTGAGAATCGGCGGCGTCGAACAACGACGTCCCATCATCCCCGTCTACCCGAATCCCTTCAGCGTGTGGGTTGCCGACGCGCACACGTACAGGGCCGGCCCTGTGTGGAAGAGCGGAACCGCCTCCCGCGACTCGCTTCCACGCTTTGGTCCTGCGGAGTTCCTTTTCGCTGCCGGTAACAGGGTCGTGTTCAGTTCCGAGCAGGACGGGCGAAACCATCTGTACTCGATCCCGGAGACAGGAGGTTCCGCTGTTCTGCTCACGCCCGGTGACTACGATGTGGAGAATGCTTCCCTCAGTTCAGATAAGCGCACCGTCTTTGTGACCTCGAACGAGAATGACGTTGACCGTCGTCATATCTGGACGGTGTCGGTGAACGGCGGCCAACCGCCCACAGCTCTCGCACTCGGGGGCACGATTGAGTGGATGCCTGTCGAGACGGGCAACGGCCAGGCTGTGTTTTGCCTCGGTTCCACCGCCGTCACCCCCGGCCTGGTCTACAGGCTCAGCGGCGGCAAGCGCGAGCTCATTACACGCAATGCCTTGCCCAAGGATTTTCCCTCCGTGGATCTGGTAGAGCCCCGGCAGGTGGTCTTCAAGAGCCCGGACGGGCTTACGCTTCACGGTCAGCTCTTCGTTCCCAAGCACTCGTCCAAGCCCGGACCGGGCCTCATCTTCACACACGGCGGGCCGCCGCGGCAGATGCTGCTGGGCTTCCACTACATGGACTTTTACAGCTATTCCTATGCGGAAAACGAGTATCTGGCCAGTCTGGGTTTCACGGTGCTTTCCGTCAACTATCGTCTGGGCATCATGTACGGGCATGAATTCCGCGAAGCTCCCAAAACGATATGGCGCGGAGCCGCGGAGTACACCGATGTTCTTGCGGGAGCGCGTTATCTGCAGTCGCTACCGAACGTCGATCCAAAGCGCATCGGCCTTTGGGGAGGATCCTACGGCGGTTATCTCACGGCCCTGGGCCTCGCCCGCAACTCCGACATCTTTAAGGCCGGTGTGGACTACGCCGGCGTGCATGACTGGACTCCCGATATCTCAACCTGGACAGAAAACGAGAACTCCGCACCCGATCTGAAAGAGGCGCGGGCGCTTGCTTTCTCTTCTTCCCCCAATGCGTCAATTGCCGACTGGAAATCGCCAGTGCTCTTGATTCAGGGAGACGATGACCGCAATGTGGCCTTCAGCCAGACCGTCAGTCTCGCGCAGAAGCTGCGCCGTCAAGGAGTCACCTTTGAAGAGATCGTCTACCCCGATGAGATCCACGACATCCTCCTTTGGAAGAACCTTGTCAACGATTTCCAGGCGACCGCTGACTTTCTTCAGAAGTACCTAGAGCCAAAGCCATGAGGCGTCCTACAGCAACTGAAGATGCCACTTTGTTGCGTCTGCACGAACCGTACGCCGGCGCGAACCTGAGCTTATCGAGCGCCTCGCCGGCGGGTCCAGATCAGATCTCCCAGCAGCAAGAGGCGGGGCGTAAACCAGGCGCAAGCGCTCTTTGCCGAGTGGGCCTCCGCTGCCGGAGGCAAGGTCCGGCACTACTCCCATCCCGAGTTCGGCGATTCGCTCAAGGTCACTTCGGCTCCCAAGTCAGGCAGAAGCCTGCGGTGATGGTGTTTGGACATCTTGATACATTTGGGAACTCGGTACCCTGACGCACATGCCTCTTCAGATCACACGTGAACAAAAGCGAAGCGCGAAACGGCCCCTCGCCACTGCCGTCTCGGGGAGATCAGGGACCGCAGCTTCGAGCGCCAGCGTTACGGCGCCAGCGGCCTCACTCTCATCACAGCCGCCATCGCGCTCTGGAACACGGTGTATACCGAGAGGGCGGTTCAGACCTTGACCCGGAACAGGCAGAACCTCGACCCCGAGCTGTTCAAATACCTATCTCCGCTCGGCTGGGAGCACATCAACCCAACCGGAGACTTCCAATGCAAGCGCACCAGGCTCGCCCAGGAAAGACTCAGGCCCGTCCGCACCCCGAACATCCTTAACCTGCTTTATTATCCGTCTTCTGAGCGACCCCCGGAAACACGTAAACTATCCCCATGCGGTACCTCATCGCCCTTCTGGCCATCGCTGGAATCGTCGTCAGCGTCCTCGCCCTGCGCGTCCACAACCAGGCCCCCGGCGACGCCCCTCCCTGCGCCGTCACCGAGCGCTTCGACTGCGGCGCCGTCAACCACTCCCGCTACGCCGTCTTCCCGCCACGCACCTTCGACGAGGACCCCAACTCCAACCACGTCCACGTCCCCGTAGCCACCCTCGGCATCGCCGGATACGCTCTCATCGCCGCCTTTGCGCTCCTCGGCCGCTTGGGTGTCGTCTTCGAATTCGCGCAGATCGGCTTCTTCTTCGCCGCCTTTCTCACCTACATCGAGGCCTACGTGCTCCAGAAATGGTGCATCTACTGCCTCTGGTCGCAAGCCATCGTCGCCACTATCTTCGCCCTCACCGCAGCCGTCCTCCTCTGGCGCTGGCGGCGCCGCCCGCCGTCAGGCGATGGCCGCACCACGCCCACACCGCAACACCGCGCGAGGCCCACCCATGTGGCCTAAGCTCCTCGTCCAGTACCTCCCTCATCTCATCGATCTCCTCCCGCACGTCAAACGCGTCGTCCCCATCGCCGACAAACTCCTCGTCTCCAGCGCCGCCAACCAGAAAGCCCTCGATGATCTGTCCGCCGGCGTCCAAGGTTCGCTCGGCGACGTCGCCCGAGCCCACATCGATCTCGCCACACGCCTCGATAGCTTCGTCGCCCACGTCGGCGAAATCTCGCTCGCAACCACAGACACCGCTCGCGAAACCTCCCGCATCGCCACCGAAACCTCCCGCACCGCGTCCGCCATCGCCTCCGTCGAGACCCGCCTCACCACCGTCGAACAAACCCTCCGAACCCTCCGCACCTTGCTCGTCCTACTCGGTCTAGCCGCGCTGACGATCCTCATCCTCCTAGTCGTTCTTCTCCTCCGCACTCACTAGCAAAGCTCGCGCGAGCCCACACCAGGGCGTAAAATAATCCTCATGGGAATCACGCGCGAACAGGCCCTAGACTGCTTCCATAGCGACGATCTGATCGGCATCGGCATGGAGGCCGACGCGGTCCGGCGCCGCCTCCACCCTGAAGGCGCCGTCAGCTACATCATCGATCGCAACATCAACTACACCAACTTCTGCACCGAGTACTGCACCTTCTGCGCCTTCTACCGCCCGCTCAAAGGCAAAATGGCCGCCGAAGGCTACATCCTCGACTTCGAAACCATCTACAGCAAAATCGCCGAAACCCTCGAAATGGGCGGCACCGGCGTCCTCATGCAGGGCGGCATCCACCCTGACCTCAAAATCGACTGGTTCGAATCGCTCTTCCGCGGCATCAAGGAGCGCTTCCCCTCCATCTGGCTCCACTGCCTCTCCGCCTCCGAGATCCTCGCCATCGCCGAATACTCCGAGATCTCCCTTCGCGACACCATCATGCGCCTGCGCGACGCCGGCCTCCAATCCATCCCCGGCGGCGGCGCCGAAATCCTCGACGACGAAGTCCGCTTCAAGATCGCCCGCCTCAAATGCCGCACCGAAGACTGGGTCTCCGTCCACCGCACCGCCCACGAACTTGGGCTTCGCACCACCGCCACCATGATGTTCGGCGTCGGCGAAACCGTCGAGCACCGCGTCAACCACTTCGAAGTCATCCGCCGCCTGCAGGAAGAGACCGGCGGCTTCACCGCCTTTATCCCCTGGTCCTTTCAGCCCCAAAACACCGCCCTCGGCGGCCGCGGATGGGACGAGGCCACCTCCGTCGAGTACCTCAAAACCCTCGCCATCTCCCGCATGTACCTCGACAACATCAGCAACGTCCAGTCCAGCTGGGTCACCCAAGGCCTCAAAGTCCTCCAGATGGGCCTCCGCTTCGGCGGCAATGACGTCGGCTCCGTCATGCTCGAGGAAAACGTCGTCCGCGCCGCCGGCACCTCCAACTGCACCACCGAAGAGGAGCTCCGCCGCATCATCCGCGACGCCGGCTTCCGCCCCGTCCAGCGCGACACCCTCTACCAAACCATGTTCCTCAACTAACTCTTCGCACCGCACACCGGAGATCGAGCGCTTGCCTGGACAGAAGACCAACGGTGCCGCCAGCCCCAAGATCCTCCGTCTCGACCACCTCGTCCTCACCTGCGCCGACGTCGGCGAAACCTGCGCCTTCTACGAACGCGTCTTCGGCTTCGAAATCGTCGAATCCAAAAGCCGCTGGTCCATGCACTTCGGCGCGCAAAAGATCAACCTCCACCAGCAGGGCAAAGAGATCACTCCACACGCGCTCGCCCCAACCCCCGGCTCAGCCGACCTCTGCTTCACCACCAAAATGGAAGCCGCCGACCTACTCCGACACTTCGAAATCGAAGGCGTTCCCGTCGTCCTCGGCCCCGTCCCACGCAAAGGCGCCAAAGGCCCCATCGAGTCCATCTACGTCCGCGACCCCGACAGCAACCTCCTCGAAATCGCCCGCTCCACCGACTGACTTCCCGTCTCCAAGCCAAACAACCCTACTACCTGCACCCCATGGCTATGCGCGCCAGCGAGGCCAGCTCACAAACTTTTGTATGGGTGAGCTTCCTCTGTTGCGGCCCTGGCGGGGAAAGGCTATCGCGGTTGACGATGGTGAGATTATCCACTTGAGCGAGAGAATCCGCCAGGAGGCCCGTCTCGCCCATGCGCAGAAGCAGGGTGGCCGGACGCATCCGATGAACCGAAGTGGAGAGTGGCACGATCAGTACCGTGCTCGCTCTTGGATGGTGGTTCCTCCCATCCTCCGAAACGATGACAACCGGCCGTTTGCCTTTATCTGGAGGGCCTTTGCCTTTATCTGAAGGATCTGTGAGAAGGTGAGCCCACCAGATCTCCCCGCGACTGGGGAATCGCGCTGCTTGCCGCGCCCCTTGCGTGGTCACTGCGGAACGCCGGCCAACGCACCCTCGCCGAGCTCTGCCCAGCCCGTCTCTGCCCCAAGCTCCTCGTCCGTAGCCGAATCGTAATAAGCGGTGTAGGCCGCACTGATTTCAGCAAGCCTCTGCGCCTCCTGAGCGTCGCGCAGGATCTGGTCAAGCGCCCCAGAGTCGGAACCGATCTTACGAGCCTTCCGGACCTTGCGAATGTAGCGCTCGGACTCCGGAGAGATGCTGTAACTCTTCTTGATCTTGTTCGTCGACCCCTTCATACCAGGTATCCTACCATCTTCCTACCTTCCCTTCTTCCCGAAGCTGAGAAAGCATCGAGTAGAATCACTGAAAAGGTTCATGGGGGCCGATCTTCTGCCAGATGTCACTCAAACGCTAGGCCTCGTCCTGCTCGCCGCTCCGCACACCCTCGGACACTACTGGCGAACCCACTACGGCGACAAAACCTTCGAGCACCTCTACCGCTGGAACGCCTTCGACACCACCCTCCTGGTCCCATACTTCCTCGTCATGATCATCCTGGCGTTCTATGGAATCCACCGCTACCAGCTCGTCTGGCTCTACTTCCGCAACAAAAAAAACGAAGCCCACTGGGCCTCGCCGCCCGCACACTTCTCCACACCCGACCTCCCGTCCGTCACCGTCCAGCTCCCCATCTTCAACGAACAGTTCGTCACCGAGCGCCTCATCGACGCCGTCTGCCGCCTCAATTACCCACGCGACCGCTTCGAGATCCAGCTCCTCGACGACTCCACCGACGAAACCAGAGCCGTCGCTCGCGAGATCGTCGATCGCTACGCCGCTGGCTGGGCCGGCCTCCCACCGCAACCCATCGTCTACATCCATCGCGAAAACCGCCACGGCTACAAAGCCGGCGCGCTCGATGCCGGCCTCGCCTCCGCTCACGGCGAGTTCATCGCCATCTTCGACGCCGACTTCGTCCCACCGCCCGAGTGGCTCATGCAGGTCATCCACCACTTCGCCGAGCCCGAAATCGGCATGGTCCAGACCCGCTGGACCCACCTCAACCGCAACTACAGCTTCCTCACCGAGGTCGAAGCCATCCTGCTCGACGGACACTTCGTCCTCGAGCACGGCGGACGCTCCCGCGCAGGCGTCTTCTTCAACTTCAACGGAACCGCCGGCATGTGGCGACGCCGCGTCATCGGCGAAGCCGGCGGCTGGCAGCACGACACCCTCACCGAAGACACCGACCTCAGCTACCGCGCGCAACTCATCGGCTGGCGCTTCAAATACCTCCAGGACGTCGTCTGCCCCGCCGAACTTCCCATCGAAATGACCGCCTTCAAAACCCAGCAGGCCCGCTGGGCCAAAGGCCTCATCCAGACCGGCAAAAAAATCCTCCCACGCGTCCTCAAAAGCAACGCCCCCTGGCACATCAAACTCGAGGCCTGGTACCACCTCACCGCCAACATCAGCTACCCCCTCATGATCGTCCTCACCACCCTCCTCATGCCCGCCATGATCATCCGCAGCTGGCAAGGCTACCTCCAGATGCTGCTCATCGACCTCCCGCTCTTTCTCGCCAGCACCATGTCCGTCTCGAGCTTCTACCTCGTCAGCCAAAAAGAGCTCTACCCGCGCTCCTGGTATAAAACCATCCTCTACGTCCCCTTCCTGATGGCCCTCGGCGCCGGTCTCACCATCACCAACACCAAGGCCGTCCTCGAAGCCCTCTTCGGCGTCCAATCCGCCTTCGCCCGAACCCCCAAATACTCCGTCACCAAAAAAGGCGAACGCAGTCAGGCCACAAAGTACCGCAAACGCCTCGGCTGGGTCCCCTGGGTCGAACTCGCGCTCGGCTGCTACTTCGCCTACACCGTCTTCTACGCCGTCACCACCGAAAACTACTTCACAGTCCCCTTTCTTCTCCTCTTCGTCTTCGGCTACTGGTACACCGGCCTGCTCAGCCTCCTCCAAGGCCGCTTCGACCGCTTCGGCGCAGGCAACCAGGCCATGCACGAGAAGCCCTACCCCGTAGGCATCTAGAGCAACGGAGGTATTGGCGTAGAGGCATTTGCTCTCTTGTTGTCATTCCCGGAGGGAATCTGCTGTTGTTCTTGGAGTTGTTTGTTCTTCACACGATCACCTAATCCGCTCTAGACCTCACCCGGAGACCCCTTGAACCTCCTTTGCCGCCTCGCGATCACCGTCTCCCTCCTCGCCTCCAGTGCCGCGCACGCCCTTGAGTCCGTCCCCAAATCCGAGTACCGCGAGCGCCGCGTCCATCTCGCCGCCAAACTCAACGGCGGCGCGGCCATCCTCTTCGCGAACGTCGAACCCGTCCTCGACTTCATGCCCTATCGCCAGGACTCCGACTTCTTCTACCTCAGCGGTTGGACCGAGCCCGGCGCCGCCCTCCTCATCCTCGGCCCCGGTCCCGCCACCACCGTCGCCCGCCTCGGCGCCCAACTCCCCGCACACCCCTACCGCGAGATCCTCTTCCTCCCCGAACGCGACCTCGTCATGGAAAAATACACCGGCTCCAAGATGGACGCGGCCACCTCCGGCGTCCAGTCCAGCACCGGCTTCGACGAAGTCATGCCCATCAGCAGCCTGCCCGCCGTCCTCACCGGCTTCGTCGGCCAGGACCGCCGCGCCCGCAGCCGCCTCATCTGGCGTCAACTAGACATGCCCGCCGCCACCGCCACCCTCGCCTTTCTAGCCGCCTCCTTCGGCCTCGCCGACCCGCCGCCTGACAACGACGTCCGCGCGCTCACCACACCACTCCGCGAAGTGAAATCCCCCGCCGAGATCGACCTCCTCCGCAAAGCCGGCGACGCCTCCATCCTCGCGCAAGAGGCCGGCATGCGCGCCATCCACCCCGGCGTCCGCGAGCGAACCGTCGCCGGCATCGAGATCGAAAAAATGATGGAGGAGGGCTGCGAGCGTCCCAGCTACGCCGCCATCGTCGGCTCCGGCCCAAACTCAACCACGCTCCACTACGCCTCGAACGATCGCACCATGCAGGCCGGCGACGTCGTCGTCATCGATGAAGCCGGCGAATACAGCATGTACGCCTCCGACATCACACGAACCATGCCCGTCGATGGCCACTTCACGCCTCGCCAGCGCGAGATCTACGACATCGTCCTCGGAGCCCAGCAGGCCGCCGCCACCGCCTTCGTCGCCGGTAAATTCCGCCTCGGCAACATCAACGAACGCACGTCCGACGTCACCGATTCGCTCGACAAAGTCGCCTTCGACTACATCAACACCCACGGCAAAGACCTCCACGGCCAGCCGCTCGGCAAATACTTCGTCCACGGCCTCGGCCACTCCGTCGGCATCGACGTCCACGACCCCATGAACTACAGCACCACCAAGCTCGATCGCGGCATGGTCTTCACCATCGAACCCGGCATCTACATCCCCGAGGAACACATCGGCGTCCGCATCGAGGACGTCTTCTACGTCAGGGGCGACGGCCACCTCGTCGACTTCATTGAGCGTCTCCCGCATCAGGCCGCCGCCGTCGAAGCCCTCATGCGCTCCACCGCTCCAACCCCTGGCAACAAACCATGATCACCGCCACTATCCTCGTCGTCTCGCTCCTGCTCGGATACCTGATCACCCTCGCCTGCGCCCTCGGCGGAACCTTCCTCATCAGCTCCCTCGCCCCGCGCTTCGTCATCGAAAACCACTACCTGCGCGGCGGCTACAAACTCACCCAGGAGCTCGTCGTCCTGCTCGCAGCCACCATCGGCGGTTACGCGTCCGCGGCCGTAGGCGGCAGCATCCATCCGCTGCTCACCGAACTCTCCCTCGCCGCCATCCTCGTCAGCATCAACTGGATCAACAGCTGGGAGCTCCGGCAAAGAGGCCTCCTCCACCAGATCCTTCTCACGGTCTGCCTCATCGCCGGAGTCTTCGCAGGCTACGCCCTCCGTCTGCACTAGGAGCTGTTCTCGTACAGCTATAGCTGTGTCATCTCGACCGGAGCAGACAGTCCCATCGTCTGCGCAGTGGAGAGACCTGCAGTCTTGCAACCCGCCGGAACTATGCCTGTGTGAGAACCGCTCTAGCTAGAGCAACTTCGCTATCGGCATAGAAGGCATCTGCTTCTTTTGTTGTCATTCCCGAAGGGAATCTGCTGTTGTTCTTGCGGTTGCTTGTTCTTTACACCATCACCTATCCGCACTAGACTGGCCGGCCTACACATACAGAAAAGCCCGGAGTCGCCTCCAGGCCTTTTCTATATCCAACCAGCACCTAGAACCGAAGTCCAACCGTCACAGGAACATAGTCCGACGTGCTCGCATTCCCCGGGTAGAAGTTATTCGGATCCCCGGTCCCGGTCGTCGGGTTATACCCCACACGGCCGTTGTTGAACGTGTGCACATAGCGAGCCTCCGCAAACAGCTTCGCGGAAGAGAACCGGCCAAACTTGTACGTCATCCCAAGACCGCCGTTCACACCCGCCGAGTTACTCGTGTAGTGATCAAACACCTGGTTGAACTCATACTCGTAATATCCGTAATAGTAGCTATACCCGGTCCCGATCGCAGGCAACGTAAAATCCGTTACCTTGTGGTAGAACCCGCCACCCACTACAGCATAGGCGCCAAACTTATCCGCGTCATAAAACGTATAAGTCGGATTCAGCGTGAACGACCAGATATGCGTGTGTCCATCCAGGCCCGTGAAGTCAGCCGGAGTTCCGTCGGAATTCACAAAGATACTGCTGTAAAGCGCCTGCTGATTCGCCAAGATCGCCCCGGGCAAACCGAAGTTATCCCAGTCGAACTGCGCAATCACACCCACCTTCTTGTTGAAGTTGTAACCAACACCGCCCTGGAACTTCCAACTAAGATTCAGGTACTTTGTCGTAATATCCCCAACAGGGTTGGTAAACCCGACACCGGCAACAAACGCAATCTTACTCGAGCCGTCCGGGTTATGGCCACGGTCGCTATAGTTCGGTCGTCCATATCGACGCCGTCGCGGAGGTGGCTGCGTGTCGGCGCTGCCCACAAAATAGTTCTCGGCAGACGCAGTCTCTACAGCGCCCACGCTGCTCGAGTACCCGAGCGAATCGGAACCGGAAAAGTCCATCGGGCTCTTCAGTGCCGCCTGGAAATCCAGCTTCGGTTGCATAGCCTCAGAAGCCGTCGGCGCCTCCGCAAGAGCCGCGGTCGCCGCGGCAGCAAACATTGTCAGACTCGCGGCCCGGCATAGCAGGCGGCGGCTGAGAGGAAATCGGTACGGCGTTTGCATCGGTTGTAACTCCCTTGTAGCTGACCGGTCTTCCAACCGTTCTTCTATCGAGAACCCGGTTCAGCATCACTTGTTGTTGTGCGTGCGTGGCAGCGTCCTGGCCACACCCTATAAGACGCGCGTCCCTCACTTTTGGATGAAAGAACCCACCCCATCAAACCCGCAAAAACAACGGGCAGCCCCCAAAATAGAGGCTGCCGCGTTCCCTATCTCAAAACCACTTACCCTATGTGCGCTAGCACACATACCAGCCGGCACTTAGTGGATGTCGAACTGCTCCGGATGCAGCGTCGGATCGCTCTTCACCAAAATCGTCTTCCCGACCATCTCTTCCATCTCCTGCAGCCACTTCGTCCCAGGACTCTTCAGCTGCTTCACCACCTCCGGGTTCACACGCAGCATCACATCCCCGCGATCCAGGTGCTTCTGCATCTTCCGCATCTCGACATAAATGTCGTTGCACACCGTCACCGCCGACTTCACCATCCCCGTCCCTTGGCAGATGCCGCAGGTCGTCGACAGCGTTCGCTCCAGCGACTGCTTCACCCGCTTGCGCGTAATCGCCACCAGGCCAAAGTCGTTGAACTGAAGCACCTTCGACGGCGCCCGATCGCTCTTCAACTCCTCCTCCAACGCCGCCATCACGCGATTGCGATTCTTGCGCTCATCCATATCGATAAAGTCGATGATGATGATGCCGCCCAGGTCCCGCAACCGAATCTGCCGCACAATCTCCGGAATCGCATCCAGATTCGTCTTCACAATCGTGTCTTCAAGCCGCGCCGTCTTGCCCACGTACTTGCCCGTGTTGATGTCGATCGCCACCAGCGCCTCCGTCTGATTGATCACAATCGATCCGCCGGACTTCAGCCACACCTTCGACCGCAGCGCCTTGTTGATCTCCTCCGTAATGCCGAACTGCTCAAACAGGGGCAGGTCCTTCGTGTACAGCTTCACCCGCCGAATCAGCGACGGCTGAAACCTCTGCAAGAACCGCAAGACGCGCTCATACTCGGTCTCCGTATCCACCCAGATCGCCGAAAACGTATCCGTCACCTGATCCCGCAAGATCCGCTCCACCAGGTTCAGATCGTGATAAATCAACGCCGGACTCTTCGAAGACTCCGACCTCTGCTTGATGTCGGCCCAAAGATTCAGCAAAAACCGCAAGTCCGAACGAAGCTCCTCCTCACTCGCATTCGCCGCCGCCGTCCGAACAATAAATCCGCCCGACGCCTCCCCCTTCTCGGAAAGCAGGATCTCCTTCAACCGCCGGCGCTCCCCATCCGACTCAATCTTGCGCGACACACCGATATGGTTCACCGTCGGCATAAACACCAGAAACCGCCCCGGCAGCGCAATGTGCGAAGTAATCCGCGCACCCTTCTTCGCCATCGGCTCCTTGGCAATCTGCACCAGGACCTCCTGCCCCGGCTTCAGCAGATCGCTGATCGCCGGCAAGTTCGTCATCTGCGCAGAGTGCCGACCATCCCGTCGCCCCGGCCGGCCACCACTGCTCCGGTCACCACCATTGCTCCGATCGCCACTGCCGGCCGCATTGCTCCGTCCGCGGTCCCGCCGGTTGTCCCCACGCCGAACACCTTCGCCTCGGCCCCCCTCCCGGCTCCGCTCCCGACTCACACCACCCCGGTCCGCCTCCCGGCCAAAGCCGCCCGACGTACCCGTATACTCCCCCGCTCCGCCAAACGAAGCCTCAGACGTCTCCGTCAACGACTCGGGTGTCAGATCGTCGTCCGACTCCGGCCCCGCTTCCATCTCCAAACCCCGCGGACGATCCTCCCGGCCACGCATCGGCCCCGAGACACCCAACTCGTCCGAGCTCCCAAAGCTCCCGTCATCGATCGCGTCCTCTTCCTCCAGTTCGTCATCGTCCTCCGGATCCCGCGGCACAAGGGCCGTCGTCGCTCCGGTGATCTGATCGATCGACATCTCCCGTAACAGGCTGCCCAGGTCCGTCGCCACCTCGAGCGCCTCCTCCTCGTAATCCATCTCTTCAATCGCCGAGGCCTGCAGCGTCTCGCCCACAAACTCCTCGTCTTCAAACTCCTCCAAATCAAAGCTCCCACCGGCGATCTCGGCCTCAGGCGACCTCGCCTCGCCCGCATCCAGGCTCTCGATCACCCCAGCCTCTTCGACCGGCGGAGGCGCCGCCATCCCCAGACCCAGACCCGCCTCAGTCCGGTCGGCCATCTGGTCCACCACAGCGCCTTCCGCGTGGATCGGCGACGTCGGCCTCGCCACCTCGGTCTCCTCCGTCTCCGGGAAGCCCGAAACCATATCGCCCGAAGACGCAATCGCCGTCACGTCATGGCCCGGCTCCGGCGCGTCTCCCAAGCCCGGCAGCTCCATCTCAGGCTCCACCACCGGCGCGCTCTGCCGAAGCTCCTGCCGCGTCAAAGAGTCAAACCGCAGCGAAGCCGAACCCTCCGTCGGCTCATACTCAGAAAAGAGCTTCGGCTCCCCCGCACCAGCCGCATCCGCCGCAACCGGCTCCGGCCCAGACACCGGTCCAGACACCTCAGCCATCGCCGAAGACAACGGCAGCTCGCCGCTCTCGACCGCGCCTCCGTCAGCATCAACTCCGGTCGCAGGCATCGCAGGCCTATCCGACGCAACCGCCTCCACCACAGGAGAGATCTCCGCCTCAGCCCGCGGTGCACCGCCCCGCTCATACCCTCTCTGATTGCGACCTTCCCGATTACGAAAACCTGCCCGATCGGACGTACGCGACCCATGCTCGGCCCCCGTCCGGGAACTGGCCGGCCTCCGCTGCAACGTCTCCCCCGGAAGCGTCGCGCCCCCATCCCAGCTCCCCGGAAGCGTGAACTCAGTCGACGGCGCCGGCAGCGATGCCGCCGAACTCCGAACCTCGCCAGCGGGCTCCTCACCGCCCTTGCGATACTTCGAAAGCGACTCCCCTGGCAACACAATCGGTTCCACCGCCGGTCCAGTCACTTCGTCCAACGTCGGCGTCGCCTCCACCCCATACAGCGCACGCGACGGCGCAAACCCCCGCGGAACTCGCGGCAGACGTCCCTCGCCACCTCGATCTCCCCCATCGCGAGATCCCCGTTCACCCCGAGATTCAGGTTCGCCCTGAGATCCTCGTTCACCCTGAGATCCCCGTTCGCCCCGAGACCCACGTTCCCCCCGACCCCCACGTTCCCCCCGTCCCCTCGCCGTCCGCCCCTCGTCCCGTCCCCCTTCATCGCGGCGGCCTTCCCGACGCACCTCCGCGCCCCGAACCTCCACACCTCGGCCCTGCTGTGGGACATCCTCATCCGGCGCAGCCCCCGTCGAGTCCCCCCTCGCACCCAGCTCCGGCGCAACCTCGATCGGAGGCAAACTCCGGCCCCCAAAATCCTCAGCCAGGGTCGCCTCACTCCCCCCCGCAATCTCCTCCGGCCCAAACGCGTTCTCTGTTCCAGACGCGTTCTCTGTTCCAGACGCAAACGGACTCACTCCCAAATCCCCACCCAGATCACCGGCAGCGACCGCCGGCACACCCTCGCGCGGCCCATTTCCACGACCTCGACGACGCCCCCGACGACCACGCCAGCGACGGCTCCCATCCGCTCCCGGAGCACCTTCACCCACCTGCTCCCCCGGCGAAAACTCCGCCCCAGCCGCAACCTCCGTCACCATGCCCGGCTCAGTCGCCTCAAGAAACTCGGGATCAACCTCCGGTGCTGGAGCCGAGGAAAACGTCCGCTCAGGCACCTCCACGCCAGGCCGCGACCCAGCCTCTACATCCTGCCGTGAGCCACGTTCCCGATTGCCACCGCCGTCCCTCCGACCCCGTCCCCGCCGATCCCCTCGTCCACCCTCGCTTCGTCCACCACCAGACCCCCGATCCCCGCGCTCCGGCGTCTCCCCCACACCAGACCCAAGGCCAGACCCCAGACCAGACCCGGAACCAGACCGCATACCTTCCCTGGATCCACCCACCCGCTCGGAACCCGCCCGCTCCAGCCCAGACCGCTCCAGCCCAGACCGCTCCGAACCAGACCGCTCCGAACCAGACCGCTCCTGCAAACCACCGCCCGCATCCGGCCCATCCCCCGTCGTGGCCCCGCCGCCGCCCCGAGCATCCCGCCCCGATCGGTCCTCACCACGCCTGCCCTCAGACCTTCCACCCTCAGACCGGCCACCCTCCCGCCTGGAACCCTGCCGCGACGACCCATCGCCCGCGTCAAAGTCGGCCGTGTCCGCCGCCTCTTCCATAAAATCCGTAATGTAAAGAAACGCGTCCCGCTCCAGCCCAATATCCACAAACGAGGACTGCATCCCCGGAAGCACACGCGTCACGCGACCGTTGTAAATCGACCCTGCCAGCGTGTACTCGTTCTCACGCTCGTAGTAAATCTCGGTTAGTTCGTCTTTTTCAACGATCGCAAGCCGCGTCTCATGCGGCGTGGAAGAGATAAATATTTCTTTCGACATTCTTCTGTACGCTTTCTGCCCGGGCCCTGGTTGAAGAGCAACCGGACGGCAGACTCGGAACAGAGAACAGTCTCGGAGATCCCATCTAGCAAAACGCTAAACGCAATCCACCGCGGAAACGGACAAGCGACAACCGACAACCGACGATCTCCGGTGTAAAACGCGCCTGCACTTCGCCCGCGAGCATACGCCGTTGGGGGTGCGTCTTTGCCGTAACACAGAGGAAATCATCGGCACAAGCAATCGATTTCGACCAGGGAAGCAGGCGGAGTTTGTGACCAGAACAACCTCACTCCCGTGAGGCGGGGCCGTTCGCCATCCACATGCATTCATTCCCTTGGGCGCCTGTCCGGCCGACGGAATCGAGCTTCTCTGGCCGGGCCGGCCTTTTCTTTCAAATAATCTTTATGCCGCTGTTGGCGCAAATGCGCCGCTTGGAGCGGAAAGGAAACACGCATTGGCCTCAGCAGCCGTTCACGTGACGTTGACAGTATCGCACCAAAGCCCGCAGGAGCGCCAGACAAAGCACACAACCCAACCCGTCCGCCGATCAAAACAGACCGGCACCTACCGCACCCTGCCGACCTCAGCTCCCCCGACAAACCTCCCAAATCCCCGCCGTATCATGACGCTCCCCACACCCATCAACAGAGCTCCCGAACCGAGAAAAACCATGTCCCACAGCAAATGATTCCCATTCTCATACACATGGTGCAGCTGAAAGATCTCGTGATCGAGCAGACCCTCCACCAGATTGAACAAACCCCATCCCAGCACCATCGCTCCAAAAAACGCCTCTCCAGAGAGAATCGCGCCACGCCGGGTCACCGCGCGCCACAGCAGATAGATCCCCGCCGCCACCGAAATCCATGTAAACGCGTGAAACATCCCGTCCCAAAACATGTTGATCTGCTCGTTAACCAGCGAATCCCGCGCCACACGATTCGACAACATGTTGTGCAACTGCAGGATCTGGTGAAACAGGATCCCATCCACAAATCCACCCATCCCGATCCCCAGCAAAGCTCCCGCCGTCACCAGCGGCCGAGTCCTCCCACCGTCACTCATGGCTCACTCCCTCCCCTCTGCCGCCCGTCGTCGTCGGCCCCCAAAACCTCCGGGATCACCCAAGGCAACAAACCGAGCACCACCGCAAAGACCGGGAAGGGAAGCGCCACCATCAGCAACGTCCGCCCAAAGTGCCCGTCAAACAACCCCGCTCGCACCCTCTCCCCCGTACCTGATCCACATACGGTACAGGCGTGCGCCATCGTCCCCCGCACCAACACGGCCGCCAACACAGCCGGCAATCGGCACACCCGCATCCCAGAGCCTCCTCCACCCAGACGCCGTAAACACCCATGCCCCGCGCCCTCATCCAACTCGGCCACCGTTCCTCTATACCGTATCCTGAAATCCCATGCCCCAGAAGATCCCCCAGAACATCCAGAACCCCAACAAGAATCCCAACAAAGCCCCCCAAGAAACACCTCCCGAAAATACCCGAGAGATAGCCCCACAAGATCAAACCCCGCCACAGCAAACCGACGTCTACGCCATCCACGGCGCAGACCCCGAAGTCCTCGCGTACGCCATGGCCAAGTACTCCCGATCCTCGCTCACACTCAAAGAATCCCTCGCAGAAATCAGCGCCCAGCGCGCCGAACAGTTCCTCAACACCTTCTACTTCCAGTACGGCCACCGCTCCATCGCCGACCTCGCCCACATCCCCTTCGCCATCGAGCGCCTCTCGCTCCTCGCCGCCATCGATCTCGTCGACGAACAGCGCTGGGACGGTCAGGAGCGCTCCACCCGCTACCAGGACTTCCGTAAATCAGGCTGGTTCACCCCCGATCTAGGCCCCGCAACCCCCACTTACACCGCCGCCATCCAGAGCCTCTTCGCCGGCTACGAAACCATCGGCGCAAAGATGCTGGACGCCCTCCAGAACGCCATCCCCCGCCCCGAGAGCATGAAGCCCGAAGCCTACGTCCGCACCCTCAAAGCACGCGCCTTCGACGTCGCCCGCTACCTCCTCCCCCTCGCCACCAACACCTCGCTCGGCCAGATCGTCAACGCCCGAACCCTCGAAACCCAGGTCTCGCGCCTCCTCTCCAGCCCCTTCGCGGAGACCCGCCTCATCGGTGAAAAACTCCGCGCCGCCGCCGCAAGCCCCGCCTGGAATCCTCACAATGATTCAAGCGAAGTGAAAGCCGCGCCAACCCTCGTCAAATACGCCGCCCCGAGCCCGTACCTCCTCCAGACCCGCCAGGACCTCACCTCCGCCGCCGCCGATCTCATGGGCGACGCCGCCATCGATCCCGCCCCCGTCGTCGATCTCCTCAACGACTCGGACCGCGACGAACCCCTCGAACTCGAACTCGCGACATCCCTGCTCTACCCTCACTGCCACTTCTCCTACCGCCAACTCCGCGGAGCCGTCAGCTCGCTCCCGGAACACCGCCGCGACGAGATCATCGAGCTCGGCACCCGGCACCGCGGCCCGCACGACGAACTCCTCCGCCCCTTCAGCGCGGGCGGCAGCCTCCGCTTCGACATCCTCATGGACATCGGCGGCTTCCGCGACATGCACCGCCATCGCCGCTGCATCCAGCTCCTCCAGCCCTTCACCGACGCCCACGGCTACGAGGACCCCGTCTGCCCCGGCCAACCCACGCTCGCCGACGCCGGCCTCAGCACCCTCTATCACCACAGCATCTCCTCCGCCTTCGCCCTCTCCCGCCAAATCCGCGGCTCCAGCCTCCCCGACGCCCAGGCCTCGGCCCAGTACCTCCTCCCCCTCGGCACCCGCTGCCGGTCCATGTTCAAGATGGACTTCCGCGAAGCCCTCTACATCGCCGAACTCCGCTCCGGCCCCGCCGGACACTTCAGCTACCGCCGCGTCGCATGGGAGATCTTCACCGCCGTCCGCCGCCGCTACCCCTCCCTCGCAACCCACTTCCGCATCTCGGATGTCAATGAACCGGTCGATCTACTGAGGCGCTAGGCCGCATCTACGACTCTAGTTGCATTCGCCTTTTCTTTGCCTTTTTAAAGTGCTAGAATCCGCACTGAAGTAATAGGAAGAGGAGACTCCCCACCGTGGCAGACGACCGCAACAGAGCAATCGAAACCGCGCTCTCGCAGCTCGAAAAACAGTTCGGCAAAGGCTCCATCATGCGCCTCGGCGCAAAAGAAGCCATCGTCCCCATCGCGGTCATCTCCTCCGGTTCCATCTCCTTCGACGCTGCCCTCGGCGTCGGCGGCGTCCCCCGCGGTCGCGTCATCGAGATCTTCGGCCCAGAGTCCTCCGGCAAAACCACCATCACCCTCCAGATCATCGCCGAAGCCCAGAAAGCCGGCGGTCTCGCCGCCTTTGTCGACGCCGAACACGCCCTCGATCCGGCCTACGCCAAAAAACTCGGCGTCGATGTCGACAACCTCCTCGTCTCGCAGCCCGACTACGGCGAACAGGCCCTCGAAATCGTCGAAGCCCTCGTCAAATCCGGCGCCATCGACGTCCTCGTCGTCGACTCCGTCGCCGCCCTCGTCCCCAAAGCCGAACTCGACGGCGAAATGGGCGACTCCCACATGGGCCTACAAGCCCGCTTGATGTCTCAGGCCCTCAGAAAACTCACCGGAACCGTCTCCAAGTCCCGCACCTGCCTCATCTTCATCAACCAGATCCGCGACAAGATCGGCGTCATGTTCGGCAACCCCGAAACCACCACCGGCGGCCGCGCCCTCAAGTTCTACTCCTCCGTCCGCATCGACATCCGCCGCATCGGCGCCGTCAAGGAAGGCGACGTCGTCGTCGGCTCCCGCACCAAAGTCAAAATCGTCAAAAACAAGGTCGCCGCCCCCTTTCGCGACGCCGAATTCGACATCCTCTACGGCGAAGGCATCTCCCGCGAAGGCGACGCCCTCGACCTCGCCGTCACCAACGGCATCGTCGACAAGAGCGGCGCCTGGTACTCCTTTCAAGGCGAACGCATCGGCCAGGGCCGCGAAAACGTCCGCAACTTCCTCAAGGAAAATAAAGACGTCTTCGGCCGCATCGACTCCGAACTCCGCAAAAAACTCGGCATCGGCGCCTTCGCCGTCCCCGTCGACATCCCCGAAGTCCCCGCCAACGGCACCTCCAACGCCGTCGAGGTCATCCGCAGCGTCGGCCGACGATAAACTTCAGCGTCGGCCGACGATAACTTCGCATCCACCCTGCAAACCCGGCGTTGCAACCCAACCTTGCCGGCCGTATGCTGCTTCTGTCATGCATACCGTTAAGGCGATCTACCCCGGCACGTTTGATCCTCTGACGAACGGTCACCTCGACCTCATCGCCCGCGGCGCCAAGATCGTCGACCAGCTCGTCGTCGCCATCCTCCGCAACAGCGAAAAAGCCGCTCCCCTCTTCACCGTCGAGGAGCGCTTCGACATGATCTCCGAAGCCACCGCCCACTTCCCCAACGTCTCCGTCGCCACCTTCGGAGGTCTGCTCGTCGACTTCGCCCGCACCGAGGGCGCCACCGCCGTCCTCCGCGGCATCCGCGCCATCTCCGATTACGAGTACGAGTTCCAAATGGCCATGATGAACCGCAAACTCGACCCCGACCTCGAAACCCTCTTCATGATGCCCGCCGAAAAATACACCTACGTCAGCTCCCGCCTCATCAAAGGCGTCTTCCAGCTCGGCGGCGACGTTACCGCCCTCGTCCCGCCCCTAGTCGTCGAGCGCCTCAAAGCCAAGTCGCCAACCCGGACATAACCCCGCCTCCTCCTTTCTCCGATCCCCAATCTCTGCAACAATATCCACGTGAGCATGCCAGCAACAAAGATCTTCTCCGACCGCATCGGACGCATCGAAGTCTCGGCCACCATGGCCATCACCGCCCAGGCCCTCAAACTCAAGTCCCAGGGCGTCAGCCTGTCCGACTTCGGCGCCGGCGAGCCCCACTTCCCCACGCCCCGCCACATCAAAGACGCCGCCATCGACGCCATCGAGAAAAACTTCACCCGCTACACCAACGTCGCCGGCATCCCCGAGATCCGCTCCTCGATCGTCGACCGCCACAGCTGCGACTTCGGCACCAACTTCACCCCCGACGAGTGCATCTTCACCACCGGCGGCAAGCTCGCCCTCTTCAACGCACTCCAGATCCTCGTCGACCACGGCGACGAAGTCATCCTCCCCGTCCCTTACTGGGTCTCCTTCAAGGACATCATCCAGTACGCCGGCGGCCACGCCGTCCTCGTCGAGACCGACGAAGGGGAAAACTTCCGCGTCACCGCCGCCATGATCGAGGCGGCAATCACCCCCAAAACCCGCGCCATCATCCTCAACACCCCCTCCAATCCCTCCGGCGCCGTCGTCAGCCCCGAAGACCTCGAAGCCATCGTCCACCTCGCCCAAACCCGCGGCATCTATCTCCTGCTCGACGAGTGCTACATCTACCTCAACTACACCGGCAAGCTCGTCAGCGGAGCCACCTTCGCCACCTCGAAAGACTGGGTCGTCGTCCTCGGTTCGCTCTCCAAAACCTACGCCATGACCGGCTGGCGCGCCGGCTTCGCCCTCGGCCCCAAACCCCTCATCGCCGCCATGAGCAAGCTCCAATCCCAAAGCACCTCCAACGCCGCCAGCATGGTCCAGCGAGCCTCCGTCGCCGCCGTCAGCGGTCCCCAGGACTGCGTCCGCGAGATGCGCGCCGACTATATCTCCCTCCGCGACCAGGCCCTCGCCGGCCTCCGCTCCATCCCCGGCCTCACCTGCACCCGGCCCGAGGGCGCCTTCTACGTCTACCCCAACGTCCAGAGCTTCGTCGGTCGCGGCGGCATCACCTCCGCCTCCGATCTGGCGGCAAAATTGCTCTCGGACGCCCACGTCGTCGTCGTCCCCGGAGAGGCCTTCGGCACCAAAGACCACCTCCGCCTCTCCTACGCCGTCTCCGACAATGTCATCGACCAGGGCATTACTAAAATGCGGAACTACCTCACATCTCTCGGCTAAAGCGGCACGCCCCTCCCATAAGATGGGTGCATGACGACGCCCCTGGAACAAGCGATCTCCAGAGACGCAACCGAGCTTCCGCCTCCGCAACCCCGCTTCGCCCCAGTCATCCTCGCCGGCGGCAGCGGAACCCGCTTCTGGCCGCGCAGCCGCCGCTCCCGCGCCAAACAGGTCCTCGCCCTCGACGGCGACCGGACCATGATCCAGCAGACCCTCGACCGTCTCCTGCCGCTCGCCGCCCCCCAAGACATCTGGGTCATCACCAACGATCTCCTCTTCCCCGAGATCGCAGATCAGCTCCCCGCGCTTGAGCCCCACCACATCCTCCGTGAGCCCGCTGCCCGCAACACCGCCCCCGCGTGCGCCCTCGCCGCCTTTCTCCTCGAAAAGAACGAGCCCGAAACCGTCATCGGCATCTTCCCCTCCGACCACGTCGTCAGCCATCCTGACCGCTTCACCGAAGTCATCCGCGCCGGCATCAGGATCGCCGCCACCGGCAAAAGAATCGTCGTCCTCGGCGTCCC
>CAXTYQ010000014.1:10636-52871 GCA_964248505.1 uncultured Acidobacteriaceae bacterium | reverse complement strand
GGCGTAGGCGGCGGCGCGCAAGGAGATTACGGCCCGGGCGGTGGGCGGGGCGGGCAACGGGTATGCGGCGGGGGGGGGCGCCAAGGGGAGTGGAGGGGCGGGTCTGCCGCCGTTGCCGGTGACGGGCAATGTGGGGGTGACGCTGACGTTTGTGCAGCCGGGGTCGGCTGCGGCGGCGGGGACGAATGCGTTGTTGCCGGAGGGGTCGGAGGTGTACCGGATCGGAGTGGACGGCGCGCCCTTGCGGATGGTGACGCTGAAGGATGATGTGGTGTATGGGCTGGCGGTGCGGGATGGGGCTTTGCTGGCGGCGACGGGCAATCGTGGGGTGGTGTACCGGCTGGATTTAGGGGTGCCGGGGCGGTTTGCGGATCTCGTGCGGTTGGAGGCGGCGCAGGGGATGGTGTTTGCCTCGGGGAAGGATGGTTTGCTGGTCGGGACGAGCAACAGCGGAAAGGTGTTTCGGTTGGGGGATGGGGCGGCACGGGAGGCGACGTACACGAGCGATGTCTTTGATGCGCAGGGGTTTGCGCGATGGGGGCGGGTGGAGGTGCAGAACGACGCGACGGCGGGTGCGGCGGCGGCACCGAAGTTTGATCTGCTCCTGCGGAGCGGAAATGTGCCGAGTCCGGTGCAGGGATGGAGCGAGTGGGTTCGGGCGACCCCGAATGCTGGAGCGGCGGGGGCTCCGGCGGGGCGGTATGTGCAGTGGCGGGTGGTATTGCGGGCTGGGGCGGCGGTGTCGGGGGTGGGGGTGAACTACCTGCCGAAGAACATCCCGCCGGCGGTGGACGAGGTGGTGGTGGCGACGGGGGCGCGGGTGGCGCAGGGCGGCGGAGGTGCTGGAGGGCAGAACGCGACGGTGCAGATTGCGTTTCCGACGGCGGCGGGCGCGGGCGGGAGTGGCGGTGTTTCGGCGATCAACTTTGTCCAGGATCTGAATGCAAGTCCGCTGACGGCGCAGAGGGATCGGACGGCGGTGACGGTGCGGTGGGCGGCGCACGACGACAATGGCGACGACCTGATGTTTGCGGTGTGGTACCGGGGCCAGGGCGAGCGGAACTGGCGGATGTTGAAGGATAAGATTTCGGAGCGGTATCTGAGTTTCGACTCGGCGTTGTTGCCGGATGGGACGTACGCGGTGAAGGTGGTGGCGAGTGATGCTCCGGTGCATACGGACGCGGACGCGCTGACAGGGGAGGGGGAGAGCGCGGGGTTTACGGTGGATACGACGCCGCCGGTGCCGGGGGCTTTGGTGGCTCGGATGGAGGCTGGGGCTGGAGCGGGGCCGAGGATTCGGGCGACGTTTGAGGCGCGGGATCAGACGTCACCGATCGCGCATGCGGAGTATTCGGTGGATGCGGGGCCGTGGCAGTACATGGAGCCGGTGGGTGGGTTGTCGGACTCGTTGCTGGAGCGGTATGACTTTGTGGCGGAGCTGCCGGCTGCGACGGGTGCGGGGCAGGCGGGGGTTCTGAGCCCGACGGAGCATGTGTTGGCGGTGCGGGTGTATGACCGATTTGAGAATGTGGCGAGTGTGAAGACGGTGGTGCGGTGATGATCTCGCTGAAGGTGGCAGCTTAGACAAGCTCCGAGCGTCCCCGTGCCGGTTCGGGCTTGTAGACTAACTCGGGGCGACCGTAGCCTCGTACGGACCGGTCTCAGGGGCGGGCGAAGTTAACACTTGGGTGAATGTTTGTGATGACGCGACACCTGTGTTTCCGATCCTTGCTCGCAGGTATGTTGGCTGTTTTGAGCCTCTCTTTGCTGGGATGCGGAACGATTGTGAAGCTGAATACGCTTGCCACGACCGTAGCGCCGCTGCCTTCTGAGGATCTTTCCGGACCGTGCCAGTACGAGCTTCTTCTCCCCGAGGAGAGCGCGCCGCAGGTGGCCGTTCTTGTCATCTTTGAGCGCGGAGACAGCGTTAAGCTGTTTGAAGACGCGGACTTGCGTGAGGCTACGACGGAGCTTCATATCACGACGATCTTTGCGCACGAGTGCAACTCCAGACTGACGGGGGATTTGCAGGCGGATGCGACGAAAGGACCTGCTCGCGCGCTGTTTGCGGCGCTGACACAGTTTGCCGCGCTTACTCAGCATCCGGAGCTTGCGGGGGCGCCGGTACTTCCTTACGGGTTTTCCGCGGCCGGCGTACTCGCTATTACGCTGACGCAAGCGGAACCGAGCCGGGTTCTGGGGGCGATCCCATACGCGGCGGGCTCGGGATATCTGAGTCTTGACGATGTCCCGGTTTCGAGGGGGGGAGCGGACGTCCCCATGCTGATGATGGCGAATTCGATGGATTCGGTGGTGGGCACTCACCGCACTCTCGACTACTTTGACAGAGGTCGATCGGTTGGCGCGCCGTGGGCGTATGCGGTTCAGAATGACACAGGCCATTGCTGCAATTTATCGGTGAAGCCTCTGATGATTCCGTGGATTCGGGCGATCGCGACTTTGCAGACTTCGGCTGCTCCGGGCGATCTTGTCAGATTTCACTGCACGCCGGACGGTGTTAAGGATTCCTATGGGCTGACTGACTGCAGATTCACCTCCGCCGGGCTGGGTGTGCCGGTGTCCCCGGCTGAAGAGTCGGGATGGCTGCCGGATAGCCTGTCGGCTGGCGCGTGGCTGGCATGGGTAACCGGCACTGGAACAAATTAGGCGTGAGTTAGAGCTGTTTTCAGACAGGGATAGTTTCGGCGGTTGCAAAACTGCGGGTCTCTCCACTGCGCAGACGAGAGAACTGTCTGCTCCGGTCGAGATGACAGAGGTGTAGCTATACGTAAACCGCTCAGCGGTTTTCACACAGGGATAGTTTCGGCGGTTGCAAAACTGCGGGTCTCTCCACTGCGCAGACGATAGGACTGTCTGCTCCGGTCGAGATGACAGAGGTGTAGCTCTACGAAACAGAGCTAGGGTGCGGTTGGCTCGCTGAGGAGCCGCTCGCGTAGGACATTGGCGAAGAGACGCGAGGCTTCGGGGACGTAATCCGGCTCGATGTGCGCGAAGTAGGAGTCGGAGAGGAAGCCGTTTGCAGGGAGCTCCGCCGGTGGCGAGGCTCCGAGAGCGGGAAATCCGCGTTGCAGCATGACGGCGCTGTTGCTGCAGTGCGGGATGGGCGCCAGGTACACCATGGATCGAGTTTGGGGCGACCCGAACGTTCGCGCGAGTTGCTTGACGGAGGCGTCGCCGACTTGGGTGAAGTATTTCGCGGGAAGTTTGCAGGGTTCGCTGAGCCGGGCAAACGCCTCGCGATCGTCCATATGGCCGAGGGCTCTAGCGGTGTCGCGCTCGCGCTCTGAGCGATGGAGAGCGGCGGTGATCATGTTGGGACCGAAGGTGCTGTAGAGGCGTAAGGGGAAGGCCAGGACTTCGAGCGGATGTTTCAGGCCGAAGGCGAGGATTGTGGGCCAGCTGCTGTGGCGCAGCATCATCTCTTCGCCTTCAAAGAGGCGAACGTCCTGTGCATGCGCATAGTCGAGATTCCAGGAGGAGAAGTAGAAGACGATCAACCGCGGCGGACGATTGGTGGCGAGGTATCGGCGAAGGGCAAGGTCGCCGGTGACGGGAAGGCTGCCGATGGTGTTGGGGAGCACGATGGTCTTGATGCCGAGCTGGGCGTTGACGAGGCGTGGATCGATGCCGAGGAAGGCGCTGGAATCTCCGAAGATGACGACGTCGGCGTCCTGATGCGCGGCGTCGAAGGACCACTCCAGGATTGGACCCCACTGGCTGGGGCACCAGCGTTCAAAGGACGATGTACGCACCAGGGGAAAGGCCAGGAGGTACAGGAAAGGGAAAGGTAGAAGGAGCCAGAACAGAAATCGCAAGAACGGGTTTGCGGTTCTCGGCGTGGCCGAGACTGTTTGTTCGGAGAGGATGGACGGTATCTGTTGAACGGATGTCATGCTGCCTCAGAGGGGATGCGGGCGCTTAGAGCGGATTAGGTGATGGTGTGTAGAACATAGACCCCAAGAACAACAGCAGATTCCCTTCGGGAATGACAACAAAAGAGCAAATGCCTCTACGCCATGACCTCCGTTGCTTTAGAACTGGAAGTAGAGAAAGGTCGAGGGGTTCTGCATTTTGACGACGGTGTAGAAGAAGAGGAATGCCAGAAGGAAGCCCCAGGCGGCGGTCGGTCGCCAGGAGAAGCGTATGAGAGCCGGATCGAAGTCCGAGCGAAACGGCGCGAGGGAGGGCTTGAAGCGGAGGAGGATCTGTTGGGTATTGGGCATGGCCCAAACGATGATGTAGCCGATTGCGAGCGAACCCAGCCGCGCGGGGGAGGCGTGATAGGGAGCGGCGATGCTGTTTTGCAGGCCAAGATTGTGTGCGGCGTGAAAGCCGAGCATCGCGGCGAGGACGGAGACCGCGGCGGAGACGCTCCGTGCGCGAAAGAAGACCTGGCCTACAAGGACGGCAAGAAATGTGAGCAAGACTCCGGCGACGTGTTGAAGCCGGCCGTGTCGACCGCCTGGGTGTAGACCGCCTGGGAGTAGACCGCCTGGGAGCGGGTCAGAGATTTTGCCGGTACGTTCGCGGAAGATTCGCCAGGCGTGGTTGATCGAGAGATAGATACCATGGAGCAGACCGAAGATGAGGAACTGCATTCCGGCGCCGTGCCAGACGCCTGCGATCAGAAGCGTTAGAAGGGTTGGGAAGACGATCAGGGCGAGGAATCCGGAGGGTGTGGCCATGGCTTTGCGCGAGACTTTGTGGCCGTGTGCGATGCGTCGTCGGCTGATCCAGAGCGAAGCTGGGTTGTAGAGGTACACGGTGATGTAGCGCGTAAGGGTCATATGCCAGCGCTGCCAGAAATCGATGATGCTGGAGGCTTTGTAAGGCGAGGCGAAGTTGAGGGGGAAGTCGATCGAGAACATCCGTGCGAGGCCGAGCGCCATGTCGGAGTAGCCCGAGAAATCGAAGTAGAGCTGGAGCGCGTAGGCGAGAACGCCGGCCCAGGCACCGACGGCGTGGAGCGACGCTGGGGCTGCGAACGCGGCGTCGGCGCCGGGGGCGAACTGATCGGCCAGGAGGACTTTTTTGAAGAGTCCCATGATGAACCACGTGAGACCGACGGCCAGATCATCGCCGCGCAGGCGGAAGTCGCGGTCTTTCTGGAATTGCGGCATCATCTCGGCGTGATGGAGGATGGGGCCGGCGATCAGGTGGGGGAAAAAGGTGACGAACAGGGTGTAGCTGCTCAGGTTCTGCTCGAAGGCGGCGCCCTGCTGCAGATCGACGAGAAAGGCGATTTGGGTGAACGTAAAGAACGAGATTCCGAGCGGAAGGACGACATCTGCCCAATGATGCGAGCTGCCGACGGCGCCGGCAAAGAAGTTGAGCGTGGGAAAGAGGTACTTGTAGTAGCAGAGTGCCGCGAGGTTTAGGACGATGGCGGCGACGAGGAGTGTTCCGGTGGGGATGCGATTCGGGATTTTGCGCGTGATCAAGGACGCAAAGAGGTAATTGAGGAGGATGGAGCCGCAAAGAACGATGAGGTAGGCGGGTCGCCAGTAGGCGTAGAAGGCGAGAGACACAAAGGAGAGCCAGAGGACGACTGCCCGACGATGCCAGTGGGCGGCGATCTGGTGGCCCAGAAGGGCGATGGGCAGAAGTCCGAAGAGGAAGGGATCCGAGTTGAACAGCATCTTGATCGCCTCTTAACCGGGCCCGAGCGTCGAGTGCTGTCCGTGGCCCCAAAATGTTGCTTTGTGCCGTGCGTTTTTGCTGCCGTTCGGTTTGTGCGTTCTGGGCTTCGATCTGCGGCCCATTGCACACGGCGGACTTTGCGACGTGACTGTTTGGGCGTGCGTTTCTCACGATGGACGACTGCAGCGGAGTGAAGCAGGTGCGTGCCTGGCGAAGGCTGGATGATCTCAGCCCATCGCACGAAGCCGTGCTCACGGATCGCTCGTGTGAGATCTATCTATAAGTTTTGGGGTCGTGCTCCCCCCACGGACGAACATCGGGGGAACGTGCAGACGGCGGCGTGCTCTCAGACCGGTCTGTGTTTAGTATGCCTGAATTTCAGGATCTCGCAATGCTCCTCGCGGGCGAGCAGAACGCGGCGTAGGTGTTGTGAATCAAAGAGGACGGCGATGTCTGTCCTGTCGAAGTCGGCTTATCTGAGGTCCCGTCTTATGAAGTTTTCGATCGACATGTCTCTCCCCGCTGTGCCGGCGAGTGATGCAGATCTCAGAGGTCGGCTGCCGGGGTCCGGGGAAGAGCACGGACCTCTTACGGCAGCGGCGCGCGGAAGGTCATCCGTGTGGATCGACGGCTGGGGTTCAGGGGACCTGCTGGGGATGAGCGCCGGCGTTGTTCTGACGTTGGTTATCAGTTATGTGTTTGGTCGCGGCCGAATCTTCTGGGAAGACGAGATGCTGGGATGGATGCTCTTGCACGATCCGTCGTGGGGGCACATGGTGGCGGCGTGGAAGCTTGGCGCGGATGGGGGCGGATTTGCGTTTTATCTTACTGGCCGACCCTGGTTTGCGATCTTTGGGGCTTCCGAGATCGCATTTCGGATGTACTCGGGTGTTTGCTTTGCCATTACGTTTCTGGTTGTGTGGGCGACGGCGCGGCGTTTTTACCGGGTGGGCACGGTTGGATTTGCGGTCTTGAACGTGTTCTTTTTTTCGCCGCCGCTGGTATTGCATATGGCGGAAGGCCGCTTCTACGGCCTCTTGATGCTGAGTACAGCGCTTGCGGTGTGGTTGGCCGTGCTGCCCCCGCGAGCGGAGCGCGGAGGTGCGTGGAAGATGTACGCTCTGACTTTTCTGGTGCATGCGCTGCTTACCACCAGCCATCTTCTGGGCGTGGTGTACAGCGCCTTTCTCCTGGCTGCGATGTTTGCGACGGATGTAAGCCAGAAGCGATCGCGACCTTTGCTCTACCTGTGTGGCGCGGCATCGTGGCTGCTTCTGTTGCCGGAGCGAACGGCGATCTTTGCTTCGGCGCGCGTTGGCAAGCCCCATTTCTGGACGACACAGCCGACCTTTCGTAGGTTTGTGGGGGTTTACAGCGCTTTCAGCATCGAGATTGCCGCGGTTTTGCTTGTGCTCGGAATCGCCGTCGCAGTGACGCTCTGGCGAGATCGGCAGAGGAGAGAGCGAAGGCTGCGGGAGGCCGTCCGCGACCGCGCTCCGATCTACATCGTCACGATCGCGCTGCTGCTGGTTCCGATCGCCTTTTTGATTGAGGGTTTCTTTGGACCGGCCCTGTTTATCAGCAGGTATCTGATGCCTGTCGCGATCGGACAAGCCTTGCTGATTGCCGAGGCGGTCCGGTTGATCTCGTGGCCGAGCATGTTGCCGAGCGCCTTCCCGGCGAGGTTTCCGTGGTCAAAGTGGTTCACCATCCCGGCTGAGATCTGTTATGCCGGGGCACTTCTGCTGTGGGTGTTTGTTCTGATGAAGCCGCTCGCGATCGGACAGATGAACTACACGGACAGGTTGTCGGCGATGCTGCCGCGAGGCATACCCGTGCTCTGCGAGGATGCGTGGAGCTTCACGGAACTGATTGGCCGACAGCATGCTTCGGGTGTTGAGTACACGTATCTGCTGGACTGGCCAGAGAGCACAAGCGTGGACGCGCCGCGACTGGAAGTTGTGCAGTATCACTTGATGGAGAACTGGCGGAAGGCCGGGTACTTCGGCGGATCGATTGCGGACCGGGAGCCGTTTCTCGCGCGCAACAAGGAGTTCTTTGTGCTCCATACGGAGGCGTGGCCGCCGACAACGGCGTTGCCTGAGATCGGCAATCCACTGGTTCGGCGATTTTCACGCGACCCTGAGTACACGGTGCAGAAGTATGCCGAACTGGATAGAAAGAATTTGCGGGAGACGGTTTGGCTCGTTTGCGCGGGGCCGTGCAAGCTGCCGGTTCGCGGGAGGCAGTAGAGCTGAGCTTGGTTCTCGCATCTACGGTCGGCTGGCCGGCGCGGAGTGGCTGGAGTGGATTCGTGGCGGAGAGTGAGGGATTCGAACCCCCGATAGCCTTGCGACTATGTCTGATTTCGAGTCAGGTGCATTCAACCGGGCTCTGCCAACTCTCCGTCGTGCCAGTTTATCCTGAATAGGCGATGTCGCAAAGGTATGCGGCTTAGCAGGAGCGGGGGGAGGGATGTCGGGCGAATGGACGGCAGATCTACGGGCGCTTCTCGGGGTGAAGGCAGCGGCGGTGGGCTTTGATCTGCTTGGAGTTGCAGCTGCGAATGCTCCGGAGGACGGCGCGGAGGTGTTGGATGCGGAGAGGTTTGCCGCGTGGCTGCGGGAGGGCCGAGCGGGGGAGATGGAGTATTTGAAGCGGTCTGACGCGGAGGGGCGGCCGCTTCGGAGTGCTGTTCGGGTGGCGATGCCGTGGGCGCGATCGGTGGTGGTCTGCGCGATGAACTACAACGCGGATGCGCCCCGGTCAATCGATCCTGCGCCGCCGGACGCCGGCTGGATTGCGCGGTATGCGTGGAGTGGGCGGAGGGGCGGCGGGGAGGAATCTGGAGCGGTGCGGGCCACGGACTACCATGCCGAGTTGCTTGAACGTCTGCGCGTTCTGGAGCGGTCGCTGCTCAGCTGTACGCCCGCGGACACCCGATGCTATGTGGACACTGGACCGCTGGTGGAGCGGACGGCGGCAGAGCGTGCCGGGGTCGGCTGGATCGGAAAGAATACATGCGTGCTGCATCCCGGGATGGGGTCGTGGATGCTGCTGGGGGTGATTGTGACGTCGCTCGAGCTGCCGGAGAGCGAGGCTCTGCCGACGGTGGCGGACCGCTGCGGCAGCTGTACGCGATGCATCGATGCGTGTCCGACGGGCGCCCTGGTTGCGCCGCGCGAGATGGATGCGAGCTTGTGCATCGCCTATCTCACGATCGAGAAGAAAGGTCCGATCGCGGAGGAGCTGCGACCCAAGATGGGGCGGCAGGTGTTTGGTTGCGACATCTGTCAGGACGTCTGTCCGTGGAACCGGAGGTCGCCGATCGCGAGCAAGCGTGGGCTGGAGGCGAGGCCGGAGCTGGTGAATCCGGAGCTTGGCCGGCTGGCGGAGATGGACTCGGGGGAGTTTCGACGTTGGTTCAAGGGGTCGCCGATGGAGCGAACGGGACGCGAACGGCTGCAGCGCAATGTGGCGATCGCGATGGGCAATAGCGGAGATCCGGGATTTTTGTCGCGGCTGGAGACCTGGAGCGGGGCGGACGATCCTGTGCTGGCCGAGGCGGCCAGATGGGCGAAGCGGGAGATCTCCCACCGTCAAGAGCAGGCGGTTGGGGCCGCTGAGCACGGGGCTGATCTCCGAGAGATCGAAGATGGGAGCTCGGAGCTCTGCTAGCATCCCGGGATACATCTATGTCTGCCACGATCTCCGACCGAGTCATGCCCGATGGACCCGACCTGCCTGGCGTGCGGGAGGCGCCGGCACCCGAGGCGATGGACGAGATCCGGCCGACGCTGCCGGCCTGGGGCGCGTGGCAGCAGACGCTTGCGTTGTTGCGTTACTTATCGCAGACGGAGGTGCACACCTACGCCTTCAGCGTAGCCGCGAATACGATACTTTCGCTGTTTCCCTTTATTGTTTTGCTTCTGACGCTGAGTCGCAGGTTGTTTCATTCTGTTCGGACGGAGCTGGTGGTTTCAGAGCTGATGAAGAGCTTTCTTCCGGCGGGTCAGGATTTTGTGATGCGGAATATGGAGTCACTGGCGCATCCGCGCAAGGGCACGCAGATCTTCTCGCTGGTGATGCTCCTGGTGACGTCGACGGGCGTATTTCTGCCGCTGGAGGTGGCGCTGAACAGGGTTTGGGGCGTGAAGGTGAACCGGTCGTATCTGCAGAACCAGGCGGTCTCGCTCCTGCTGGCGTTTGCGGTGGGCGTGCTTGCCATGGGTTCGGCCGTGCTGACGGCGGGTCACGATGTTGTGCTGGGATGGGTTTTCTTTGGGCATACGGATAACATCGTTTACCACGTGCTGGCGTATACGTTTTTGAAGGTGTGCGCGGTGGTGAGCGGGGTGTTTCTGTTTTTTCTGATCTATTGGGTGCTGCCCCACCGGCGTGTGCCGATGCGGGCCGTGCTGCCGACCGCGGTGGTCGTCGGGCTGTTGTGGGAGGTGGCGAAGTATGTGTACATCCTGGTTCTTCCGTCGCTGGATTTCCGGTCTGTGTATGGTCCGTTCTACATTTCGGTGAGCCTGATGATGTGGGCGTTTCTTTCCGGGCTCCTGCTGTTGGCGGGCGCACATTTTTCGGCAACCCGGCACACGCTGCGTCTGGCGCGGGAGGCGGAGAAGAGAGCAGCGAACGCGTGAAGGACCAGGATCAGGGACGGGCGCCGAACTGTTTGACGACGATGTCGTTTGGGCGATTTCCGGCGGGCAGGAGGGTGAACAGGGTTGCTCCGAGCTTGCCTTGGGTGCGGATGACGGCGACGTCGCCGGAGCGGGCGTCGGCGGCGAGGAGGAGATGCTCGTCGGCGGAGAAGGCGAGCGAGTCGGGCGCGGAGCCGGTGCGGACGCTGCCGACCAGCTTGCCGTCATCGATGCTGTAGAGACTGACCGAGTCGGCGCCGAAGTTGGACACCCAAAGGGTTCCGTTGGTGCGATCGACGAGGCCGTGGGCGGGCTTGCTTCCGATGGTCGAGGTTTGGCCGACTTCGTTGGTCCAGGTGGAGATTTCGGAGATGCTGTCGGAGTCGAAGTTTGAGACGAAGATCTCTCCGCCATCGGGTTTCACGGCCAGGTGCACGGGCGTGTGCCCGACGTCGAGAAGGGCGAGCAGGTGATCGTTGGTGAGGGACGGATTTTGCCGGGCTGCCCAGCTTTCGGGAGCCGCGGCGAGCGCTACAGCCATCACCTGGTGAGCTCCTGAACAGGCCACAAAGGCCTTGGACGAGTCGGGGAGGATCGCGACATCGGTGGCTCCGACGCAGCCGGAGAAGGTGCTCCGGAGGCGAAGCGGAGGTCCGCCGGTTTGACTCAGAGGTGCGATCGAGAAGACGGAGACGGTGCCGCTCTCGCGACTGGAGACGACGAGCGATCGGCTGTCGGGCGCGACTCGGGCGATGCCGGGCTTGGTTCCGGTGGGCTCGGCTGCGATCTCGCGGCGGGTGTCGAGGTCGAGGACGCTGACGGAGTTGGAGCCGGAGTTCGGGACAAAGGCACGATGGCCGGAGGGTTCGACGGCGATGGTGTAGGGAAGCCGGCGAACGGGTACGGTCGCGACGACCTGGTTGTGGAGTGCATCGATGACCGACACGGAGCCTGATCCCGTGTTGACGACGTAGACTTCGTCGCGCGTGGGACTGGCGGCGAGCCCGGTCGGGTCGTGGCCGACAAGGAGGGTGCGGTCCTGGCGGAGGTAGACGAGGTCGAGCACGGTGACGGTGTCCGAGCCGCCGTTGCTGATGTAGGCGTACTCCCGGTATCCCTCGGGGACGTCTGGGAAGCCGTCGCGGCGGCAGGCGGAGAGGAGGGCGAGCGAAAGAAGGGAGAGGCTGAGGACGAGAGATCGGGCGGGGCGGGACGGGAGTGACACCACAGCGAGTTTATCGGTGCGGATGACGGGGTCGCAAATGTGGGATCCGTGTGGCCGAAGCAAGGGCGTTTATACGATCGAGGTCGTCCGGCTCCCCTGGCCTAAGCCGAGGAATAGGTGATCTTCAATCTAGACTTGCAGATCGACGCTCCTCACGATAACCTGCACCGCATGCGTGCTGCCCGCCTTTGCCGTTTCGTTATCCTTGTCCTCACTCTATGTAGCTACGGGAGGTCGCAGGTCGTTTCTCTTCCGCCAAATGGGAGCAATGACGCGAGTGGACCGACGATACCGCCGCTCAAGGATGTCGATCCAGAGGTACTGCGGTTGGTTATCGAAGATCAATGGGACCGGGGCAATGACATGTTTGGGAAAGGGCAGGTGAAGCCTCAGGCTGCTCTGAATTGGAAGACAATCGGCGAACATGATGCGGTACGTCATCAGCGCGTCCGCGATCTTCTGGCCGCAGGCAGACTAAAAACAACAAACGATTACAGCTTTGCCTCACTTATCTTCCAGCACTCTGGCGATCCGAGCGATCTGATGTTGGCACACCTGCTCAGTTCAACGGCGGTTGCAATGGGAGGATCAGGTAAGTGGATGATGGCGGCGACTATGGACCGCTATCTTCAATCGATCAAACAGCCGCAGATCTTTGGAACACAGTTTCTTACTCTAGATGGACACACATGGAGCATGGAGCCATATAACCGCACGACCTTGACCGATGCTGAACGTGCTCTCTGGTGCGTTGTGCCACTCGCACGGCAACAAAACATTCTAGAGCAGTACCAGAAGGGAGTAGGTGGAGCTTCTACAGGGATAGAAGGTTGTAAGTAAGTTCACTACTTTTTTCTTACGCTGCGGTCCACCAACAATCTTGATTTACTTACCTTGACCTCTAGGTTAGTTACTTAATAAATCTAGGTGGAGGAAGGCTCAACCTAAGTGGTGCGCCAGGCGCGGGTGGGATCGTCGTCCGGGTCTGGGGTTTGCTGGGTGGGGCGGAGGGGTTCGGGGACGTGGCGGAGGTTGATGCGGATGCGGTACCAGACGTAGGCGGAGCCGCGCATGCGATCGAGGAGGATGTCCTCTTCGGTGAGGTGGGCGGCGGCTTCGGGGTGCGCGGCGCGCCAGCGGTCGAGGCCGGCTTCGGCGGCGGCCTTGTCGGGGGATTGGGCGATGGTGATGAGCGGGTATTTGGGGGTGCGTTTTGCGGGGGCTTTGCGGGGGGGCTTTGCTGAGGTCGATCGAGGTTCTGAAGGATTCGGGTCTGGGGCGGCGGACGCATCTGAACCCACCCATGACGGTGAAGCTGTCATGGATGGGGCACCCGCATGTGTGGCGTCTTCGGTGAGGGCTTGGGAGCGTTTGCGGAAGCGTTGGGCGCCGAAGCCTTCGTTGAGTTGCTGGTCGAACGATTTGGCTGGGGATTTGGCTTGCGGAGCGGCGGTGGATTTGGCTGCGGGGCGGGCTTTGGAGGGCTGGACGCGCTTCCCTTCCCCTCTGGCTTTGCTGAAGTGTGGGGGCCAGGGGGCGTCGGCGAGACCGGCGGCCTGGTCGCGGGCGGCGAGGTCGAGGAGAGCTTCCAGCGATCCGGGGGTGCTGTCCATGTCGGCGTGCGGGTCGCCGATGGCGGTGAAGCGGGCGGGCATGGTGGAGACGGTGAAGTCGGCGGGGTTGCAGGTGGGGACTTCGCTCCAGTGGAGGGGCGCGGAGACGCGGGCGTCGGGGAGCGGGCGGACCGAGTAGGCCGAGCAGGTGGTGCGGTCTTTGGCGTTCTGGTTGTAGTCGAGGAAGACGCCGTGGCGCTCCTCTTTCCACCATTTGGAGGTGGCGAGGTTGGGGACGCGTTTTTCGACGGCTCGGGAGAGGGCGAGCGCGGCCTGGCGGACCTCGGTGAAGGTCCATCGGGGATGGATGCGGACGTTGATGTGGATGCCGCGGGAGCCGGAGGTTTTGGGCCATCCCTGGAGGCCGACCTCGGCGAGGAAGGCCTGGACCTCGAGGGCGACGCGGCGGACGTCGTCCCAGCCGATGCCTGGGCCGGGGTCGAGATCGACGCGGAGTTCGTCGGGGTGGTCGAGGTCGGCGGCGCGGACGGGGTGGGGGTGGAGCTCGATGCAGCCGAGGTTGACGACCCAGGCGAGGCCGGCGGCGTCGTCGAGGACGACTTCTTCGGCGGTGCGGCCGGAGGAAAAAGAGAGGGTGACGGTGCGGAGCCAGGGTGGGCGGGATTTGGGGTCGGGTGCGCGTTTCTGGTAGAAGGGTTCGCCGTGGGCGCCGTCGACGAAGCGCTTGAGGACGAAGGGGCGATCTTTGATTCCGCGGACCGCGCCGGGAGCGACGGAGAGGTAGTAGCGGACGAGGTCCAGCTTGGTGAGTTGGATTTCGCGCGAGAAGTAGAGCTTGCCGGGGTGGGTGACGCGGACCTGTCGGACTTCGCGGCCATCGATCTCGAGCAGCTCGACGTCTTCGGCTTTTTTCACGAGATCAGGCTAGCATCTCTGCTTGGGAGGTACGGTGCTGTTGTTTCGACGCGTAGAGATCTGCCGGGGAATAGGGACGCTAAGCGGCTTTCACACAGGTATAGTTTCGGCGGTTGCAAAACTGCAGGTCTCTCCACTGCGCAGACGATAGAACTGTCTGCTCCGGTCGAGATGACACAGCTATAGCTATACGTAAACTGCTCTAGAATACCGGGTGTATGGCGTCTCCAGGCACACTCAGGGCGATTCGGCTCCTTCACCACTACTCGGGGGTGTTTTTTGCGCCTGCGATTCTGTTTTTCGCGATGACCGGGGGATTGCAGATGTTTGGCCTGCACGAGACTAGCCGTGGCAGTTCGTATGTGCCGCCGGCAGTGCTCGAGCACCTGGCTCAGCTTCACAAGAAGGGCACGATCTTTCTCGCGCCGCGTCGTCCGGATCCACCCGCGGTGGAGAAACCGGATCCGCCTAGACCCGAGGCGCCGAGACGCGCGCCGGAAGCGTCCACTCGATCCGAACACAATGCTTTGCCGATGAAGGTGTTCTTTGGGTTGACGGCCTTGGGTTTGGTGGTGTCTACCTGTACGGGCCTGTCGATGGCGTGGAAGTACAGCCGCAACAGAGTAACGGTTGCGGCGGTTTTCCTTGCAGGAGTGGCGATTCCGTTGCTCTTGCTGGTGGTGTAGGGGGCGGGGCAGGAGTCCTGTTGCAGAGCTCTGGTTTGACGTTGTGGCTGATGGTGGCCCGGGCAGGAGTCCAACCTGCGACCTTCGCGTTAGGAGTGCGCTGCTCTATGCAACTGAGCTACCGGGCCGCCTCTTGGGTAGTGTAACTGGTAAACTTGGGCAGGAAACGATATGCCTCGGATTGAACGCAGACGTGCGGTGACGGTGGATGTGGGTGGGGTTCGGGTGGGTTCGGACGCACCGGTTGTGGTGCAGTCGATGACGAACACGGACACGGCGGATGTGGAGTCGACGGTCGGGCAGGTGGCGGCGCTGGCTCGCGCGGGATCTGAGATGGTGCGGATCACGGTGAACAACGATGAGGCGGCGAAGGCGGTGCCGTACATCGTGGACGGGATTGCGGCAAAGGGTTGGACGACGCCGATCATTGGCGACTTTCACTACAACGGGCACTTGCTTCTGCGGAAGTATCCGGAGTGTGCGCGGGCGTTGGCGAAGTACCGGATCAACCCGGGGAATGTTTCGATTGGGCGCAAGGATGATGACAACTTCCGAACGATGGTGGAGTGTGCGGTCGACAATGGGAAGCCGGTGCGGATCGGGGTGAACTGGGGCTCGCTCGACCAGGCTCTGCTGACAAAGATGATGGATGAGAACTCGCGTGCGGCGCAGCCGATGGAGGCTCGCGACGTGATGATGGAGGCGATGGTCGTCTCCGCGCTTGACAACGCCGCGGCGGCGGAGCGGTATGGTCTGCGGCGGGACCAGATTATCTTGAGCGCGAAGGTTTCGGGTGTACGGGATCTGATTGATGTCTACGGCGAACTGGCATCACGGTGCGACTATGCTTTGCATCTTGGGCTGACGGAGGCCGGCATGGGCATGAAGGGTGTGGTGGCTTCGACGGCGGGTCTGAGTCCTCTGCTGCTGCGCGGGATCGGGGATACGATTCGGGTGAGTTTGACGCCGACGCCGGGAGGGGATCGGTCGGAGGAGGTGCGGTGTGGGCAGCAGATCTTGCAGTCGTTGGGGATCCGGAGCTTTATGCCGCAGGTGACGAGCTGTCCTGGATGTGGGCGGACGACTTCGACCTACTTCCAGGAGCTGGCGGAGCGGATCCAGAACTACCTGGTGGAGCAGATGCCGGAGTGGAAGCGGCAGTATGCCGGTGTCGAGGAGCTGAAGCTCGCGGTGATGGGATGCATCGTGAATGGACCGGGCGAGTCGAAGCATGCCAACATCGGGATCTCGCTGCCAGGGACATTTGAAGAGCCGAAGGCGCCCGTGTATGTCGACGGCAAGCTCTTTACGACGCTGAAGGGCGACCATATCGTCGAGGAGTTTCAGGTGATTCTGGACGAGTATGTCGAGAAGCGGTATGGGCAGCTGGTGGGTGTTTAGAGCGGAAGCGGTGACGGTGTGAAGAACAAACAACGGCACAAACAACCGCAGATTCCCTTCGGGAATGACAACAAAAAGGCTCTTTCCGCCGACTCTTACGTTGGATTGGGTTCGGCTTTCAGGGGAGGAGTTTGGGGGCGCGGGGGATCATGGGGCCGGCGTTCTGGCGGAGGTCGCGCAGGGGGTAGAAGGTGCCGCGCCAGAGGACTCCGCGTTGCTGGAGGGTGATGATGAGCGAGCGCAGGAGCGAGTAGGCGAAGAGGGTGGCGCTGACGGGGAAGAGCGCGGCGTTCCAGGCGGAGATGCCGTGGGATCGGCTGAAGAGGCGATAGAGGGTGGCGATGCTCGTGACCGCGATGAGGGCCGGCGTGCGGGTTGAGCGGTGAAAGAGGGCGACGGCTGGACCGAGGCAGACGACCAGGAGCCAGAGGCACGAGAAGAGGAGGAAGACGATTCGGAAGCGGAAGACGGCGAAGAGATTCTTGGTCATGACGTTGACGACGCCGAGGGCTCCTGGCGCCCAGTGGATGCGGATCATGTCTGGGGCGAAGGCGACGCGCTGACGGAGGCCGGAGAGCTTGACGCGGAGGGCGAGGGTGAGGTCTTCGAGGATCTCCATGGGGATGGCTTCGAAGCCGCCGATCCGGTGAAAGGCGGTGGAGCGGATGAGGTTGAAGGCGCCGACGCCGATCGCGTCGCGGGTGTTGGGGTCGGCGACGCGCCAGGGGCGGGTGGCCCAGAGGGCGAGGATGGGGAGGAAGCTGAGGAGCATGGCTTCGCCGCGGGTCTGGATGATGGGTGTGGGGAGGGTGACGAAGTGGTCGGCGTGCTCGCGGACGGCTAGGGCGAGGGAGCGGCGGATCGCGTCGGGGGCGAAGAGGACGTCGGCGTCGGTGAAGAGGAGCCAGTCAGGGTTGCCGGCTTGCCGGACGGCGGTGTGCATGGCGTGGGGTTTGCCGAGCCAGCCTGGGGGGAGGTGCTGGATGTGGAGTGCGGTGAGCTGGGTCGGGTTGGCGGCGGCGAGGGTGTCGAGGATCTCGCCGGTGCGGTCGGTGGAGCGGTCGTCGACGGCGATGATGTGGAGGTTGGGGTAGACCTGCCGGAGGAGAGAGGTGAGGCACTCGGCGACCGCGGCCTCCTCGTTGCAGGCTGGGACGATGACGGTGACGGAGGGGTTGCCGGTGGGGGAGCGGTCGTACTCGGGGAGGTTGAGATTGGGGACTTTGGGCAGGCCGCGCGCGGCGGTGATGGCCTTCCAGGCCCAGCCGGCGGCGACGATCCAGGATGTGATCTGGGCTGTGAGCTTGATGGTGGTCTCGAGGTTGGGTCGGCGGAGCGGCACTTCGGTTGGATGTCCTTTGAGGGCGGTTGGCTTAGGCGGTGGCTGGTTGGGTAAGTGGTGGAGCATACCGCGCGCCGAGGAGGAAGATCCCGGAGGCGAGGACGAGGGCGATGAGGGTGGAGCCGAGGCCGACGCTGAGGTCGGAGCGGTCGCTGACGGCGCCGATGATGGTTGGGGAGATGGCGTCTCCGAGGGCGTGGATGAGGAGGAGTTGGCCGGCGAGGGCGGTGGCGCGGATCTCGGGGCGGACGGCGTTGATGGATGCGGCGTTGACGGGGCCGGTGCCGAGGAAGATGAGGAAGATGGCGAGGCCGAGCGAGGGGAGGGTGAGGGCTCGGGTGCCGAAGAGCTTGGGGCCGAAGAAGCAGACGACCGCGGGTGGGACGGCGAGGAGGGCTCCGATGGCGGGGATGAAGTAGAGCGCTTTAGGCGTGTGGCGCGACCAGAGCTGGGCGACGGCGCCGCCGAGGACGGTTCCACCGAGGCCGGCGAAGACGGTGATTGCGCCCATGAGGAAGCCCGCGGAGCCGAGGGATCGGCCGTCGACGCGATGGAGGAACGAGGGCATCCACCAGGAGATGCCGCCGAGCGAGAAGGTGACCGCGGCGTATCCGAGGACGGAGGTGAGATAGGCCGGATTGTGGAGGAGCGAGAGGACGGTCTGCTTCTCTGTGCTGGGTTTGGAGAGTTCGGTCTGGGTGAGTTTTGTCGGGGTGCGTTCGGTCTGGGTGCGTTTGGGTTCCTGCATGACCGCGGCGATGAGGAGGGCGATGAGGATTCCGGGGACGGCGGAGACGATGAAGCTCCATCGCCAGCCGAAGTGTTGGGCGACGGAGCCGCCGATGAGATAGCCGAGCGCCGCGCCGACCGGGATGGCGATGTTGAAGAGGGTGAGGACGCGATTGCGGCTGGAGGCGGGGTAGAAGTCGGCGAGCATGGCGGGGGCGAAGATGCCGAAGGAGGCCTCGCCGATGCCGAGGGCGGCGTGGCGGAGGTTGAGGGCGGCGAAGGTGTGGACGGTTGCGGTGAGGAGGTTGATGCCGCTCCAGAAGAGGGCGGCGACGACGATCATGGGTTTGCGGGGGAAGCGGTCGCCGAGCCAGCCGGTGATCGGCGAGGTGGCCATGTAGGCGACCATGAACCAGAGGGTGAGCGAGCCGATCTGGGCGTCGGTGAGGTGGAACTCGCCTTTGATCTGCTCCTGAACTCCGGGGAGGATGTAGCGATCGATGTAGTTGACGAAGTTGAGGGCGGTGAGGAGGACGAGGGCGGTGGTGGCTCCGGGGTTGAGGTTGGGCTTCTCTCTGGCCGGCATGATCGGGTTTGAGGATAGCAGAGCGGGTGGGCGGGGTATCCCTCCCCCTCCCCCACTTGGTCCGGTGATCCTTTGTTTTGTTGGACTTAGATCCAACCGTTGACTGCAAAATATTGTAAGTAAAGGACTTATCAGTAACATATCCAGAATCAATGACTTACGGGTGGTCCCCCCTTGATCCCCCGCGCGAGGGCAACAGCAGATTCCCTCTGGGAATGACGACTAGAGCTGTTTTCACACAGGTATAGTTTCGGCGGTTGCAAAAACTGCAGGTCTCTCCACTACGCAGACGATAGAACTGTCTGCTCCGGTCGAGATGACACAGCTATAGCTATACGAAAACTGCTGACCAGCTATAGCTATACGTAAACTGCTCTAGAACGGCCAGGGCAACAGCAGATTTTCTTTGACCTGCCCCCGGAAAACTCAACCAGTTGAAGCTGGAGTTTCTCTCGTAAATTGAACGAGGGAGCTATCGATGAAGAAGAGTCGATTCAGCGAAGAGCAGATTATCGGGATGTTGAAGCAGCATGAGGCCGGGGTGAAGACGGCGGATGTGTGTCGCGAGCATGGAGTGAGCGCGGCGACGTTCTACCAGTGGAATCTTTCAAAAGATCCGCAAAGACGCGGTCCCACACGCCCGTTGCGGCCCAGCGCGTAAACCGCTTATGGGTGGTCTTGTACTTGCCATAACGCGCAGGCATGTCCTGCCAGCGCATGCCCGAGCGCAGAACCCACAGCACACCATGCACAAACGACCGGTTATCCAACGCCGGCCGGCCTACCGTCCCCGCCCGCCCCGGCAACCATGGCTCGATCCGCCGCCACTGCACCTCCGTCAACTCATACCGACTAACGCCCATCTTCCAACTGCACCAAAAATGCAGCAACAGGAGAAGTGAATATGCCGATACACCCTAGCTGGCTGCCGTTCTGCGTGCCTACATATGCGATACAAAGTCGACCTCAAACTGGCCACTTACCCTCTGTTCTTTCTGCTCCAGAAGGTTTACGGCGTTGAGATTCTCACCCGCCCCGCATGCCCAACACCGCCGCGCTCCGGATCCGCCGCTGCAAGTGCCGCTCCAGCAGATCGACCGCAAATCGCAGCAACTCCGCTTCACTTCCCACCCCCGCGGTCCCAATCGACTCCGCCGCAAGCTCCCCAATCCCACTCCGGAAGATCCGTCGCACCTCCTCCACGCTTGCCCTCAGGAGCGCCCGGCTACCGCCCCTCCGGTCGTCTTCGCACGTCACCCCATCCGCCGTAGCCGACCACCACACCGCACCTCCACGCAGGTCCAACCCACACACCACGCAGTGCCCCAACTCCGGCATAAACCCCAGCAGCCGCGCCATCCACAGGCAAAAGTACGCCGCCGGCAAGGTCACGCGGCCGATCTCCATCTCCCCCAACACCGCCACCGTCAGCCGAAAAACCGCATCCTCCGCCGCCTGCTCAGGCAAAGCCTCCTCGAGCACCTCGGCCATCAACTGCAGCGCCGCCGTCCGCTCCCAATCCACCGGCCCACGCAACGGAGACCACACAATCTCAAACGCATCCAGCCGGACCAGCTCCTGCTTGGGCCGCTCCGCATAGCTCGCCCGCACATACGTCATCGGCTCCAGCGCCCCACCAAATCGCCGCCGCGACCGCATCGCATGACGCGCCACCCCCTTCACCCGCCCCTGCTCGCGCGTAAACAGGCTCACCAGCAGGTCCGCCTCCTGAAACGGCCACGTCCGCAAGACGATCGCCTCCCCAACATGCGCGATCACCCGGCCTTCAGCCATGCTCCAGTCCTCCAGAACCCAGACCTTCAGAACCCAGACCTTCAGAACCCAGACCTCCAGAGTCCAGACCGCAAAGCTCACAGCTCCGGATCGCCAGATCGCAGGGGAGCCGTTCAGTTGCAGGTCAGCAACGCACTCGCAGTCTCCGTAAACCCGCCCTGGCTTGCCGTGGCAGACACCTTGACAGGACCGTCGGTTGCTCCGAGGCAGGTCGCAACGCCGTTGGTAGCATCGTCTGCGCTGCTGATCGAGACGTTAGTCGGGTCCGCGACCGTCCACTGCGCCGGAACCAGCGCCAAATGCTGCGGCGTTGCGCATCCAGGACCGGAAAGCGCACCCTCACCCGCTGTGAACGCGACGCTGTTCCCGGGTGAAGCCGCTCGGTGGTCGGCGACATAGCTGCCCGCGATTACAGGCGTCTGTGAACCAATCCCCAGGGAAAAACCCGTCACCTTACAGCCGGATCCCGGGGCAGATCCGCACCCGGCCAAAGCACAAACCGAGACCACGACCCAATGGCCCCAATGGCCCCGGCTCAAAAGGCTCCGCATCGCGCACCTCAATGTCGCCGTCCCAGCGGCGCTCGCCATGAAGCTACACCGCAGGTAGCTGACCACGCAAGCCCGCACGACCCAGGCTCGTCGACCCAGGCAAGACGCGGCGAGTTCATCTCGCAAAACTAAGCTCCGCGCCAGTTTGCGATGCCCTGTTCTGCCCGGGATGGCCGTCCTGTCGCCGCCGACTTCTACCGCCCGTAGTGCGAAGCGTTCTTCTCCTGAAAACTCACCCACTTGTCCGGCAGATCATCCCCCGCATAGATAGCCGACACGGGACACACCGGAACGCACGCGCCACAATCGATGCACTCCACCGGATCGATAAACAGCTGCTCCACATCCCCGTGGTTCTTCTCGTCCTTCTTCGGGTGAATGCAATCCACCGGGCACGCATCCACACACGCCGTATCCTTGGTCCCGATGCAAGGCTCCGCGATTACATACGCCATCTCTCTAATCTCCCGTGCCGCGCAGCAAAGGCGGCTCTCTAAATGTCGTGCGAGACCTCGATTCTAACAGCCCCGCCCGCTTCACGGAACCTGAGCCGACTCAAGTGCGGCGAGCTCGGGCTGAGTGCACAACCGAAACCCCGCGCCCGAGATCCTCGAACAGAGGTCTACCTCCCCCCAGCCTCCTTCCTCCGAGCCGCAAACTCCGCCGGCGTCGGTATCGGCTCCATGCCGCGCCCCGCAAACATCTCCCCAAACAAAAACTCCATCTCGGCCGCAATCCGCCCGTTCGTCGCCAGCGTCTCGCGGCTGTCAAGCATAAAAGTCCCGCCATCGAACCGCGTCACCCGCCCCCCGGCCTCGCGCACCAGCAACACTCCCGCGGACGTATCCCAAGGGTTCAGGTTGAACTCCCAAAACCCATCCAGCCGACCACACGCCACATACGCCAGATCGAGCGCAGCCGACCCCGCCCGTCGCACACCGTGCGACCGCAGCGTCATCTCCTGGTAAAAATGCACATTCGGGCTCCGGTGACGCTTGTGCGAAGGAAACCCGGTCGCCGTCAACGCCTCCTGCAGCTGAGCCGTCTCTGAAACCCGGATCTCACGCCCGTTCAAAAACGCCCCGCCCCCCTTCTCCGCCACATACATCTCGTCGCGAAGCGGGTCATAGATCACGCCGGCCACCATCTCTCCATCCGCTCCAGGGGTCATCCCCGGCGGCCTCTGCTCCAAGCCCAAAATCACGCAGAACACCGGAAATCCATGCGCAAAGTTCGTCGTGCCGTCGAGCGGGTCCACATACCACCGAAACTCCCGCTCCAGTCCGTCCCGCGTTCCTTCCTCTCCATAGATCCCGTGCTCCGGAAACGCCGCCCGGAGCCGCTCGCGAATCAAACCCTCGCTCGCCCGGTCCGCCTCCGTCACCAGATCGACATCGCCCTTGTACTCCGTCCGAACCCCGCGCTCATAAAATCCACGCAGCAAACCTCCCGCCTCACGCGCAATCTCCGCAGCCGCTCCCGCATACACAAATCTCTCCAAAGCCAGCCCGCCCTCTCTCCCCAGCCCTCTTACCATCTCTTATCGGCACATTCTCCAAAAACTTTAGCGCCCGTCGGCATAATATCCGGAGCGGTAACGTAACCTGTACCCATCCCGCATCGCCGGCGCCTTCAGCCGCACCTCTATACGCCGAAACGCGCCCTCCCCCGCCGAGTCCGGAGCGTAATACCCCAGCACATACTGCGTGCGCAAATCGTCCGAAACATGCGCAAACGCCGCCTGGAGATCGCGCGGGTCGGCCACATAGTAGTACCGCCCGCCCGTGTCCTCCGACATCTGTATCAGCGCATGCTCCCCGCCCGTGTTGCGCCCCGCATCCGCCGCAATCGGCACGATAATAATCGAAAAAATCATCGCCCCCGCCCTCTGCGCCGCCTCCACCGCCTGCGGGTACTGCGTCCGCTTCTTGGTGTCTCCCCCATCCGTGATCAAGACCATCACGCGCCGCCGCCCCGCCGCGCTGCTGGTCTGGCCCAGACGATCCGACCCCAGATAAATCGCGTCAAACAGCGACGTCGCCGCGCCTCTCTGCATCTGCCCCAGACCCGCCTCAATCCGCTTCTTCTGGTTCGTAAACGGCACAATCTCCCGCACCGTATCCGAAAAATCCATCAAGTCCAGCTCGTCCTGATCGCGCAGCAACGCCCGCACAAACCGCTTCGCCGCGTCCCGCTCCAAACGCTCGTTCGTCAGCACCGTCTCGCTCGTGTCCACCGCCAGCACAATCGAGAGCGGCGTCGAACTTTCGCGCTCAAAGATCGCAATCTTCTGCGGCCGCCCATCCTCCAGAATCTCAAAATCATCGCGCCCCAGACCAGCCACCGGCGCACCTTTGCTGTCCACCGCATTCACAGCAATATTCACCAGACGCGATCGCACCCGGATCGTCTGGACCTCGTCGCCCGTCTGCACAGGCTTCGACGCCGGAGCTCCCCCAGCCTCGCCCAGACCAGCCGGCGCCTGCGCCCCCGAAACCGCGGGCGGCCGACGTTCCACAGGAGCCTGCCCCATCGCCAATAAAAGAAGTGCCGCCCCGCACCTCATCTCAGGGCCCCATCCCCGCGCACAATCTCCTCCGGAAATGGCTCGCCATCCGCCCACACCGCGCCGTCGGCAAACTGCTCCCGCTTCCAGATCGGCACCGTCTTCTTCAGCGTGTCGATCACCCACCGGCATGCCTCAAACGCCGCTCCCCGGTGCGCCGAAGCCACCGCGATCAGCACACTCGTCTCGCCCACCTCCAGCCGCCCCAGCCGATGCACCAGCGTCACATCCCGCACATCAAACCGCGCCACCGCCTCCGCCGCCAGACCCCGCATCCGGTCGAGCGCCATCGCTTCATACGCCTCGTAATCAAGATAGAGCGTCCGCCGACCTCGCGTGTTATCGCGCACAATGCCGTCAAAGACGCACACCGCACCGTCCCCCGCCGCCTTGATCTGGTCCAAGAGCCCGGCCGAGTCGATCTTTTCGTGCGTGATGTAGATCTGCATCCCTTGGTTTAGACGGCGGAACACCCCAAATCGCAACCGCCACTGACCGGCGGCAACAGCGCCACCTCGTCCCCCTCCGCCAAAGGCGTCTCGGGACCGACATACTCTTGATTCACCGCGACCGCCAGCCCCGCCGGCAAAGCCTCATCACCCATCTCCGCCCCGACCGCCCGCACCGCATCCCCCACACGCGCCCCCTCCGCCAGCGTCAGCTCCCGTTCCGCAACACCACCCGCCCGCTCCCGCAAAACCCCAAACAAAAGCACCCGCACCCGCATCCCCCCAGAATACCCCCAAGCCCCCGCCCACCGCCGCCGCTCTCGACCGAGCGCAGCAACCCGCGCTTGCCTTCACCCTCCTTGGCGCACCTACCCCCGCAAACTCCTACAATAGAAACAGGAACAGACGCAGACGCCATAGACAGGACAGAACAGACGCGGCTAGTTGCCTCGTGATAACTCCACTTTCTAGTTGTCATTCCGCTTTTCTCGTTGTCATTCCCGCAGGGAATCTGCTTCTACTCATTACTCACAACTCATTCCTCATTCCTCACTATCCACCGCTTCCCCCGCTAGCCACCCAGACCCTCTGGACAGACCAGGATCCAGACCTAAGTGCCCTAATTCGGAAGATTTTGCCCCAAAAGTGACGGGGGTAGGCGCCCCTCACGAAACCTCCACCCCACCGCTCGCCAAACCAACCTCCGGAACCCACCACACCAACCGCGCCAGCAGAGGATAGTACAACCCGACCCTCGCCTCCGCCTCCCCCATCACCCGGGCGTACGTCTCCATCTGCCCCCGGTAGCGCTCCCGCTCGTCCCGCAAAAACTGCTCCACGCCCTCGCGCCCGTGCGTCCCCGTCTTCACATCCACAATCCACAGGAACTCGCTCCCCTCCGCCCCCGGCGCCGCGCCGGCCCGGAAGATCCGATCCATCCGCACCCGCTCCCACCCCCGATCGGCGCTCCACAACGTCCGCTCCGCCTCACTCTCCGCACCCAGCCTCGGCCGGAGCAGCCACTGCCCCACCGGGTCCGCCATCGCCGTCCGGAGAGCCAGCAACACCTGCCCCGACATCCGCTCCGCCACCTCCCCGCCAAGCCCCTCCCCACGCAGCATCACACCCACCCTCGATCCCCATCCGCGCACCTCCGCCAGCATCTCCTCCACACCCACCCCACCCCCCGCCATCCGCCGAGCCACCACCTCCAAAAAAGCATGGACCACCGTGCCAAACCGCCGCGCCTCAAACGATCCCCGCGCCTCAAACGATCCCTCCGACCGCGCAGACCGCGCAGACCGCGCAAACGCCGGCCCCACCGCACGCCTCCTGACCCCCGCAACCGACCCCCGCCAACGCCTCTCCGGATCAAACCCCCGCGGCACCCGCTCCATCCGCGTCGGACAAACAACCTCGCCCACCTCCACATCCACCGAAGCCGCCAACCTCTCCAGCACCCCCCCACCCTCACCGATCTCAACCGCCGGCATCTCCAGCAACTGCCCCGACTTCTCAGGAAAATGCTCCTTCGCCGCCCCCCACGCCGCCTCCAGCAAACTTCCTGCCTCCACCCTGATCGTCCCAGCCTTGTGTCGCTCCGGCGAAGCAAACAGGTGCAGCTCCTCCCTCGCCCGCGTCGCCGCCACATAGAACAGCCGCTTGCGCTCCCGCGCCTCACGCCCGCTATACAGCCTCCGAACCCATGCGTTCAACTCCCGCGACTCCTCCCCCTTGCCCCCGATCGGCGCCAGCACCACATGCCCCCCCTCCACCTCATCCCAGTCCAGCAGCCTCCCCGATCGATGCGGAGCCGGCCTTTCCATACCCGGTACCACCACCACATCCCACTCCAGACCCTTCGCCTTATGAATTGTCAGCAGATCGACAGCATCCGTTGACAAGACAGGATCGGCAAACATCTGCCCCATGCGCCGCTCCACATCCTCGATCCGCACCTGCCCCGTATCTCTCTCGAGCTCATACAACAACCGGAGATAGCGCCGCGCATGACGCAGCTCCTCCACGCCGAGAATCAGGTCGCCGCCCATCGACTTCCACGTCCGTTCGACCAAAGGGGCAAATCCAATCTGGTGCGCCTGCCCATGCGCCGCCTCCATCACCCGCTGCACGCGTTCAACCCGCTCTCGGGCATCTGTCGCCAGCAGCGATCCCCGCCTCTCGATCAACTCCCAAACCGTGCACTCCACAAACTCCGGATCGTCGGCGCCTGTGAGCAGATGCATCGCAGCGAGCGACAGACCACACCAGGGCGCACGCAGGATCGCCAACCAGGCAACCCGATCAGAAGGATGAAGCAAAGCTCGGGTAATCGCGATCAGATCCAGGACCTCCTGCCGATCCTCCAAAGGCTCTATCTCGACCGCTCGAAACGGAACCGGGCCACCCTCTCCCTCATCACTCCGATCAGCCTTCAACGCAGGGAGGATGTGCGTGAGATCCGCCTTCGCCCGGACCAGAACCGCAATGCGCCAGGGCTCCGTCCGACCTCCCGGAAGCGGCTTCGCTCTCCACTCCGTCACCACCCGCCGGACCTCTTCGGCTTCCTCTCGGCCCCTTTGCTGCTTCGCCAACCGAGCTTCGTCCCCCAGAAGATATGGCAGCGGGCTCGCGTGCCAGAGCATGCCCCCAGCCGTCTCTGACCCCGAGCGCACCGCCGTCGCCCGGACGTACGGCACCTCATCCGCATTCTGAACGACTCCCGTCGGAAACAGCCGCTCGAAGCCGGCGTTGAAATCCTCCACCAGGCCCCGCTGCGACCGAAAGTTGGCCGTCAGGTGGACCGCTCCCATCTCCATGCTGCCAAGCCGCCCGTTCAACATCGTCTCGACAAAGCTCTCCACGCGCGCCTGCCGAAACAGGTAAATCGACTGCTTCGGGTCCCCCACAAGGAACGCCGTCCCTCCACTCTCGTCCCAACCCGCCGTCAACGAGGCGAGCATCTGGTACTGAGCCGTCGAGGTATCCTGCATCTCGTCGACCAGCAGGTGCCGAGGCATGCCGTCCCCGTTCCGCTCCCCATAGCCTCTGCCGGCATTCGCTCGCAACGCCTCCCGTGCAAGCGAGGCCAGTTCAGCAAAGTCGCCCTCTCGCCTCTCCCCGAACACCGCCCGGAGCTCCTCGAGCGCCGACCTCAGCACCCGAAACAGCGCCTTCGTCACATCCCACTGATCGTCCGGAAATCGCGCAGGTGGAAGCGTCGCGATGCCACAGAGCAGATCCAGCAAATCGTCCCGACCCCGAAGCTGCTCCACCAAACCCTTCAGCCGCTTCTGGTCCTCCGGCGTCGTCTCGAAACGGATGTAATCCTTCCTGAACCCCGATCGCCACTTCTTACTCGAAGCCGGAGTCAGCAGATGGACCAGCGCCCTCCAATGCTCCAGATGCTCCGCCGCGGCCGCCGGACAGGTTCGCAACTCGCGGCAGATCGCCAAAGGCGACTCGTCCCCGCGGTACCCCGGTCGCTCACTCATCTCCGCCGCCGCTTCCGTCAAATCTTGGAGCAGCCCAGCCGGAAACGCTTTCATCACGCGCGAAAGCCACGTGCAAATCGCGAGCTCCAGCGTCCGGTCCAGCCTCGGCCTCACAACCTCCTCGAGATACGCATCTTCGAGCCGGCTCTCGTCGAGCGGAATCAGCTCCTCCCACTGATCCCTCCGCTCCAGCATCTCCGCCAAGAGGCGCGCCACGCCGTCCAGCCTGCCGTCCCGATGCAAAAGCACCGTACGGAGCGCTTTGGTCAACTCCGGATCCGACCCGCCCATCCGCAGCATCGTCCTCCGCGCCGCCTCGGCGTAAATCGTCTTCGGTTCGGCCGCGGGTGCGAAGTCCGCGCCGCGACGCTCCAGCACCGGCATCTTCTCGACAATCTCGCCGCAAAAGCTGTCGATCGTTCTCACCCGAAGCCGCCGCCGGTCCGCCGGCAGACCCCAACCCATCGCTCTGTTCCGTTCCAGTACCGCCTCGGCCAGCGACCGCGTCGTTCTCTCAAACGAGCTCGCCCCCGCGTTCAGCGGAGCCCCTGCACATGCAGCCTCAAGCTCCTCCAACACACGATCTTCAATCTCCGCCGCCGCCAGGCGTGTAAACGTAATCGCCAGCACGTCCTCCGGCTGAGCGACGCTCGGTTGCGCCAACAACTTCAGATAACGCTGAATCAGCAAGCCAGTCTTGCCCGATCCCGCCGGAGCTTCGACAATCCACGACCGGCTCACATCAAGCGCTCGCTCCCGTTCCAACCAATCCGGTGGAGCGTCCGCGGGCGGCTCCGAAACCGGCTCTGGCCGAAGCCCCCCCTCCCAGGCCAACAGACCCTGCCCAGCAAACGCCTCCTCATCCTCCCCGACCGGAGTCTCTGCCGGTGGTTCCCAGATCTGAGGAAAGAGCAGAGGAAACTGAAGCACCTCAGCCAAGCTCGACCTCTTCTTCACTCTCCTCCACTGTCCCCGCCATCGCCGATGCGTCCACCCGGCAAAGCAGCCTCTGCGCACAGTACCGGCATGTCCCCGGAAAGCTCTTCGGATCCACTCTCGCGTCGCCTCGCGCATACTGCTCCGCCAACCGTTCCAGCACCGACTCCCAAACGTCCATCTGCGATTGGAGGTCCTCCGCATCGATCCCTTCGGCTTTGGTCAAAGTGCCGGAACTCCCCTCCATCCCATGCAACTGCATCTCCCCGCCTGCCACCACCCGGCCAAACGCAACCGCTTCAATCTGCTCTTCCACGCCTCCACTCGATCGAGATCGCCGCGACGTCGCGTACATCGGCAGCTGCGGCGCATCCATCCGCTCCCCAACCCACCCACGAGGTTTGGACCCACTCATCCCCGTCTTGTAGTCGATCAGCACCTCTCCCCGCTCCGTCTCATCCACGCGGTCGATCCGCAGATTCAGCCGGATCGGCCCGACACAAACATCCTCCAGCTTCTCCTCCCTCAACTTCACGCGGAACGGCAGCGCCCGGCCAAGCTCAACGCCCTCCATCCACCTCCCGACGAGGTCCTTCAACCGAGTCCCAACCATCTCCATATAAGCCGAGTCCCAAGACGTCTGCGCACTTCGGGCAAACTCCGCCAGAGCTCCCGTCACCGCCCGCCCAACCGCCTCTAGACGCTCCGCCGCATCCATCCGCCGGAGCGCATCTTGCGTCTGAACCTCGCCCCAAAACAGCTCCAACGCCCGATGAATCGCATTTCCGCGCTCCATCGCATCCATGCCCAACTCCAACGTGCGCAACCGATGCGCTTCGAGACGACCCTCGGCAAATGCTTGAAATCCGCAAGCGGCCTGAAACTCCAGCAATCGCGCTCCGCCACTCACCACCCGATCCGGCAACGATCCGACCTGCTCCACCTCGTCAACCCACTCTGTCGCGATCTCAGGCGCAACCGGCGCATCGGCCCCATCCAGATCGACAGAAGCGATCTCGCCGATCCCCGTCTCTTCAACCCCCAGCAACTCCACAAACAGGCTCGCGGCCTTCTGCTGTCCGTCTTTCCAATGTTTGGCGTAGCTGCACACCACCGTCTCCCCACTCTCGACGATCCGCCTGGTCATCTCTCGTGCCGCAACACGGTCGTTCTCAACATCCGCCCCAGGCATCTTGAACTCGCGTTGCAGAGCGAGAGGCAACAATGGATGGATCGCAGATCTCTCCGGCCACACCCGATCCCCTCCACGCAGAAACCAGACCGCGTCGAACCCCTCGCACGTAGCATCTTTCGGCGAAATCACCTGCACCGGAGCGCCCCCAGCTTCCTCCGCTGCAACAAAAAACGTCCGTTCCGCGATCCGCTCTAAGCTCTCGATCGCATCTCGGAAACCCACCTTTCCAGACCCGACCAGATCCAGACTCGCCAACCTGTCCAGCGCCTCTTCCCACCGCTTCGCCAGCTGCGCTCCCACCGGGTCAAGCTGGTTCCTCTCGCACCATCGCGCGGCTCGGAGAAACTCCGCCATCCTTTGCGCCCAGTCGCCGTACCGCCTCTCCCCACGCAGGCTGCTCGCCGCCCGGGTCATCTCGCGCAACGCCCCACGCAGCTCAGGCAAGCGATCGGCGCGCTTCGATCGATCCACCGCCCGCGTCAACTCTTCAAGCGACATCTCCGGCCGAAGCCGCATCTGCTGCCGCAACTCCCGCGCATCAAACTCAGACCGCGCCGCTCGCTCCTGTTCCCCTCCAAAGCTGCCCGAAACGAGCATCTGCCCGATCCGTCCGACTTCGATCGGTCGCGCCGCCCAGCCCAGCAAACTCAGCGCGGTCGAGACCATCGCCGTCTCCGGGAGCCGCACCGCCTGCGAGATCTCCCACGGCTCCGTACCCGGCTCGGCCCCGACATAGGAAAGCTCTGGCGAGATCACCTCCCGGAACACCCGATCGATCTCCGTCCGCTCCTCGTCCAGGTGCGGAACGACGATCGCCACGCGAGACCGGGGCCGCTCCTCCAACAAAGCTCGCACCCACCGCGCACACCCACGCACCTCCTCCCCTTCGTCTTCCGCACGGACCAAAACTCGCCGTCTCGCAGGCCCTCCACGCACCCTCCCCTCGACGACGCGGACGCCTCTCTGCCTCATAACCTGCACCAGAGCAGATCCGGCAGGCGTCAGGTCTTCCGATCCCAGGAGAAACAGCCCCACCCTCGGCCATCCCGGCATTCGCGCATCTCCGTGCCTGACCACCTCGCAGAGCACGCTCTCAAGCCGAGCTCGACCAACCCATCCCTCCTCCTTGCAGCGTCGCTCAAAGCTTTCAAACCAGCGCTGAAAAACGAGAGCATCTCCGTCCGTCGCGTGCCTCTCGAGCCGGTCTCCCGCCCCCCACGCCCAAACTCGTCGCGCAGCCTCGCCGGCCAGCCTCGCCCAATCGTTCCTCGTCTCCGGCAAACCCGCCTGGACATCGGGGTCGCGATCGGCGTCCACAATCTCTCTCCAGAGAACGTCCTCCTGCGCCTCGTTCAACAAAACCAGGCGAGTTCGCCCGTCCATCACCAGTCCTTGCCATATCTGCTCGATCCACGCTCTCCAACTCAACACCGGCGCAGGCTGCCACGGTCGAAGATCGGCCAAGGCACGTCGCTCGTCATCCCACGCCCGCCGAAGATCGCGCGCAATCCGCTCGTTCGCCGCGACAACACTCCATCCCTCTTCAGACGCCTCCCACACATCCGCGGGTCGCGCCACCTCACGCGCAGCGGAGGGGGGCGACATCATCGTCTTCGCCATATCTTCTCTTATACACAGGTGTGCTGAGCAAAATTCAGCCTCGATCGTTGTAAGTCTCTCCCACCTTCAGGGGACACTCAAACCGGCGTATCGGCCACCCGGATGCCCCCTCCCGGCCTGGCCCCTCGCTGAAGCCGCAGCACGCTCATCGCCCAGAGCACAACCGCGGCTCCCAGCGGAATCAGCAACGCCCGTCCCAGAGACCCGCTGCTCGTCGAGATCCAACCCATCAACGGTGGCAGACCCGCCGCTCCCAGCCCGGACACCGCCAGAATCAGCCCCGCCTCCCTGGACTTCGGCTTCCTCCCCATCACCAGGGCAAACGTAGCCGGAAAGAACGGAGCCAGACTCAGCCCCAAGAGCACCGTACACACCGCGATCGAGCCCGTCGTATGCGACCTGTACAGCCCCACAATCAACACCGCCACCAAACCCAGGCTCGACCTCAACACCTTCCGCTCCGAAAATCGCAGCAAGAGCACCGACGACCCCGCCCTTCCCACCGTCAGCGCCATCCACAGCAGCAACGTCGTGTACTCGCTCGCCAGCAAAGTTCGGCTCCCGTACCGGAGCGCATACGTCGTCAACCATCCGCTCAGGCACGTCTCCAGGCCGCCATACACCAGCAACATCAGCGCGAAATACACAAACACGCCCCTCGACAATCCCACTGCGCCGGCCTGATCCTCCCATGCCCGAGCCTCGGGCATCGCCCCGCCCATCTCCCCGCCCATTTCCCCGCCCATTTCCAGGATCAGCCCGATCCCCGCGACCACATACATCGCCGAGAAAACAAACAGCACATCCCGCAGGCGGAAGTGCGGCAAGAGCCAGGCCGCTCCCAAGGGCGCCAGCATCGCCCCGAAACTCCAGGAAAAGTTCAAGAATGCCAGCGCCGCGGCCCGCTTCTGCGTGTACCTCCGGCCTGCCATGATGTTTACGCAAGCAATCACCCGACCTACACCGAAACCCGCCAGAAGCAACGCCATGCACGCCCACGGCAATCCCGGAGCGAGCGCAAACAGGCCCCATCCCACCGCCCCCGATGCCAAGCCCGCCAAGAGCCCCCTCCGCAGATCGCCCGAGGTCGTCAGCCCGCCCAAAAACGCTCCAGCCATCTGTGCCGCCAGCAGGAGCCCGCTCTGCTTGTCCTGCAGCCTCCACATCTGCGCCAACACCGGCAAGATCGGCCCCAGCAGAGCCGTCCCTAACCCCGCCAAGACAAACGCAAAGTGCATCAACGGTCCGCTCGGAGCCAACCTCTCCCCCGCCGTCGCGCTCACCACCTCTGCCACACATCACCTCTCAGGTCGCGCCACCCACGATGCGTGTGCACGCCGCCCAGCCATTACACACCACAAAACACCCTCTATCATCAAAAGAGATGATCCGCGCCCACATCCGCGCCCAAACCCGCGCCCACATCCGCGCCCAAACCCGTGCCCAGACGCTCCTGCTGTCCGTCCTTCTCACGTCGACCCTCACCGGATGCCACCAGAGCCCCCCAACCCTCGCGCACAGCACCGCCGGGGACAGCAAAACGTTTCACGTCCGTGGCCGCGTCGTCTCCACCGACAAAGACCACGTCACACTCGACCACGAAGCCATCCCCGGCTTCATGGAAGCCATGACCATGCCCTACAAGCTCCGCGACCCAAACGTCGTCTCCGAACTCCATCCCGGCGACCGCATCACCGCAACCATGCTCGTCCACCGCGATCCCGACGGCGCCTTCTCCGACGCCCAACTCGACCAGATCGTCGTCATCGCGCAGGCGCGCCCCGACTATAAGCCCGCCGTCCAGTACCACGTCCCCACCCCCGGCGACACCGTCCCCGACTTCAAGCTCCTCAACCAGAACGGCAAAATCATCCACCTGTCCCAGTTCCGCGGCAAGGCTCTCCTCCTCACCTTCATCTATACCCGTTGCCCCCTGGCCGACTTCTGCCCCCGCATGAGCCGCAACTTCGCCCAGATCGACCAGGCGCTCGCCGGGGACCCGAAGCTCTCGGACGCCACCCATCTTCTCAGCATCTCCTTCGATCCCGCCTACGACACGCCCGCCGTCCTTCGGTCCTACGGAGGCGCATACACCGGCCGCTACACCAAAGAAAACTTCGATCACTGGGACTTCGCCGCGCCGCTCCAGAACGATCTGCCCGCGGTCACCCAATTCTTCAACGTCGGCGTCAGCCCCGGCGACAACCGCTCCCTCACCCACTCCCTCTCCACCGTCCTCATCGGCAAGGACGGCAAGATCCTCGCCTGGTTCCCGACCAACGAATGGCAACCCGCGGACGTCCTCGCGCAACTCAAAGCAGCGGCCGCCTAAGGGTCGCTCCCTGCCTCAAACACCGAGGTACCCATCTGAGCAACATCTCCGATGCAACACTTCGGCGGCTTTTTGCCTCCCTTCTGCAACAATGCATCTGGCACGCAAAGGTCACCCTCCCGCGCGTCGCCGCCCGTAGCTCCTTGGAGATCGTGTGACTTCGATAGTGTTGATCTGTGCGGTTCTGGCGTCGCTGGCTGTCGGTGTTCTCTCAGCCTATGCGGTCTGTGTCGGTCTGTTTCGCATCTTCCGCATCCACGCCGAGCAAGCCAGCGCCGACCGCCAGACAGCCAAGGCCGCCACCGCAGCCCGCGCCTAGAGCAACTTAGGCATTGGCGTAGAGGGCTTTTGCTCTCGTGTTGTCATTCCCGAAGGGAATCTGCGGTTGTTCTTGGTGTTGTTTCTTCTTCAAACCATCACCTAATCCGCGCCTAGCAACCTCCATCAGCCCCTACTGCGGTGCGGTCGTCGGATTACTCTGCTGTTGCTGACGAAGCTTTTGCAGCTGTTCAAAGATCTGCTGAGGCGTCTTGACCGTGTCCGGTTGCGACCCGGGTGCCGCCGCCCCTCCAGTCGACGAGTTGGGCGTCGCCGTCCCCGTCGATGGCGTCGAATTCACGTCGATCGGAGGAAACACCACCGTCTCCGTCGATGTGCTAGGCTGCGTAGCCGCGGGATTCGGAGCGGGCTGGTTCGGGTTCCACCCACCGCTCAAGCCCTGCGTCGGCTGGAGATTCATGTTCGGTCTTCCACGTTGCGGTCCCTGCATCCCCGGCTGCTGCATCTGCGGTTGCTGCATCCCCGGTTGCTGCATCCCCGGCTGGGGCCGCTGAGCCTGGCTCACGTCCTCCACATCCCCGTCGCTCGCACTCGCGGCATTCGGGTTCGGCGGCGTTGCGCCACCGTGCTGCGGCGTCAGCACCAGCTCGGTCGGGTTCTGATGGGCGTCCTGGATAAGCAGCATGTTGCTTCCCGTACCGTCCAGCAGGGTATTCAGCACCTCCGCCGGCGCCGCTGGACCATATCTCCCAAAGACGCGGTCGTCCGAGACCAGGCCGGTGACCTTCATGCCCGTTGCACTCGCAATGTCACTCAAAATCTCCCGCAAGCTGCTGTTCGTGGCCGAGACCGTAAGCAAGCCTGCCGTGTAAGTCACCCCGGCCCGGTGACTCGCGGGACGTTTCGGCAGGTCAGTGCTAAGCGATGTGCTCGGATTCGCCGGCAACCCGCTGTACGGAATCGCCGCCGACGGCTTCTGCCCGAGCAGGTTCACCGTCCCGAGCAGAAGCGGCGCGCTCGAGACCAAAATACGGAGTGTCACGTCGCGTCGCATCATCGACCTCACAGGGGAACACTACGTTGGACGTCCGCGGACCGCAAACCGCTGCTCAACTCCCAAAGCACCGCCTTAGGTCGACAAACCCGAAATCTGCACCGTCGCCACCCCGAGTGTTCCTGCTCTGACTCCTCGGGCGGGCCGCGGCTCCCAAACCGGAGAGAGCAACTCCGGCATCGGCGTCGCTTGAAAGATCTTCCGTGTCTGCCGGGCGATAAATCGCGCAGAGGTCTTGGCCTTCTTGCGACGTGCGCTGTCGGTCGAAATGCCGGTCCCAGCATACATCTGCCGGTAGAGCTTGGAGAGCAGGACAAACGCGACGCGGGCGCGCAAAGTCGGTGTGCAGGCCGAGCGCTCCCAGATCGCGCTCCAGTCGTAAAAACGGTCCCAAACCTTTTGCGTCCGATCCTTGATCTCCTCCGAACTCATCGACGGATGCGGCGTAAACATCTTGGGCCGAATCGCCGTCGGAATCAGCCAGTAGCGCGTGATCGGCGTGCCCTCAACCATCTCGGGAGCGATCGCCTGCTCCTTCTCCCATCGGCCAAAGTCGACGGTTCCAGGAAAGGGAGTCATCATCACGAACTGCGCAAACGTTACGCCGGCCTTGAGCGCCAGATCGACCGTCGCCGTAAACGTGCTCGGCTTGTCCGTCGGAAGTCCGAAGATAAACGATCCGAGCACGTGAACACCGTGCTTGCGAAACGTCTGCAGCTGCTCGACCAACCGATCGCCGGAGTAGTTGAAGTCCTTATAGACGGCCTTCAGGCCCTCAGGCGTGACCGCTTCGACGCCGACCAGAGCGCCCTTGATGTTGGCCCGGCGCATCGCGTCGAGGTACTCGGTATCCTCCGCCGACTCCATGGTGATCTGCGTGAAAAACACCATGTCCTTCGGCAGCTTCGCCATCTCGGCCATCAGCGAAAAGCGTTCCGCGCGCGTCGCTAGCAGCGACTCCACCCGCTCCTGGTTATTCTGCTCGCGAGCCAGACGCAAGTCGGTCAGCGTAACAGGATAAAAGTTGTCATCGGCGAGAGCGATAAAGCGAAATCCGCGGCGGCGAAGGTCGACGATCTCGTCGATCACGGCTTCAAAGGTGCGCTGCCTCGGCTTCTGCCCGTCGGTTCGCCAAACCGAACAGAAAGAGCAGTGCTTCGGGCAGCCGCGAATGGTCTGGACCGAGGCCCACATGTAATGCTTGGGGTCGATCAGGTCCCATCGCGCCGCCAGAAACTGATCGCCTTCGATCTTTCCGCCCTCGTAGACGCGCTGAGCGCGGCCGAGCTGGAGGTCGTGCAGCAGCTGCCCCCAGGCGAGGTCGCCGTCGCCTTTGACCACATGATCGGCGTGACCGCGCTCAAACGGCTCCTCGGGGAAGAGCGTCGCGTGGATGCCGCCGTACACAACCGTCGCCCCACGTTCGTGCACGAGCTGGCCAACCTCGTATCCCCGAAGCGCGTTGCCGGTGTGGACACTGATGCCCACGACGTCGCCGGCGGCGATCGTGAGCGGATCAAGTTGTTCGATCGATTCGTCGACCAGGATCGGGTCGCCCATCGACCGGGGTGTCGCGGCAGCCAGAACAAAAAGCCAGCGTGGAGTGATTACAGCGGTTCCAAAGGAATTATCGCTGGGGTTTACCAGATGAACAGCCATCGTGTCGGAGCCTCTTGCACCTATCTATACGAGCCCGACAAACCGACCGGGGCGAGAGGGAGCTGGAGATAGCCCCTGTTGCTAAGACACAGGCCGAGCCAAGGAGTCTCTCGCGTGTGGACCTATTCTACCAAGGCGCCTTTGTACCCCAAGCTCGGGCCCATCTAAAATCGCCCATCCGTTGGCGCAACCCTCCTCCGCAATCCCCTACAATAGACCTAGACGCCCAAAGAGCCCGGCCCAAAAGCCGGGCTCTCGCTGTTAACCGACAGATCAACCGTATCAAAACATATCCAAATCCACTATCGATCCAGATCTAACTCCAGCGTTTTGAAGATTTTGCCCACAAATCGCTGGAGGGAGGGGGGGCCTATACGAGCGGGCCGACCTCGCGAGCCAAGTTCTACCCCGCATACCCCCGAACCCACTCCACCACCGACCGAACCCCCACCCCCGTCGGCCCCTTCGCCAGCCACGGCTTCGCCTCATCATTCCACGCCACACCGGCGATATCCAGGTGCACCCACATCGCGTCCCCCACAAACTCCTTCAAAAACATCGCCGCGTTGATCGCCCCACCATACCGCGTGATCCCCGTATTCTGAATATCCGCAATCGAGCTCTTGATCTGATCCCTGTACTCGTCCCCACACGGCATCCTCCAGAAGCTCTCCCCGGCCCGCCGCATCCCGTCCAGAAACACCGCCGCCGCCGCGTCGTCGTTCGCAAACATCCCTCCGTTCAGACGTCCCAGCGCCACCCCGATCGCCCCAGTCAACGTCGCCGCGTCAATCAGGTGCGTGCACCCCAGCGTCGTCGCATAATGCAACCCATCGGCCAACACCAGCCGGCCCTCCGCGTCCGTGTTGACAATCTCGATCGTCAAACCACTCATCGCCGTCACCACGTCCCCCGGCTTGAACGCCTTCCCATCCGGCATATTCTCCGCCGAACACACGACGCCAATCACCTTCACCTTTGGCTTCAGCCCCGCAATCGCCCGCATCGCTCCGATCATCGCCGCCGCTCCGGCCATGTCGTACTTCATCTTCTCCATCCCGTCGGCCGGCTTGATCGAGATCCCGCCCGTGTCAAACGTGATCCCCTTGCCAACCAGCCCCAGCACCGGCGCGCCCCCCACCCCCGCACCCCCCTCCGGCTCATACGTCATCACAATCAACGCCGGCGGCTCCTCCGACCCCTGCGCCACAGCCCACAGCGCCCCCATCTTCAGCTCCTTAATCTTGTCGGTCGAATAGACCTCACACCCCAACCCCACCTCATCGCACATCCGCTTCGTCCGTTCCCCCAGCACCGTCGGCGTCAGGACATTGCCCGGCTCGTTCACCAGCGCCCGCGCAAAGTTCTGCGCCTCCGCCACAATCCGGCCCTCCTCAAACCCCGCCTGGATCTCCGCCGTCGAACTCTTCTCCGACTCGTTCGCGATCATCGTCAGCACCCGCAAGGACGTGTCCTTCCGCTCCGTCTTGTACGTGTCGAAGTCCGGCTCCGCCATCTCCGCGCCCTCCACCAGAGCACGCGCCGTCCGGTCGCACGGCAAGCTCTCCAGACGTTCATCGCTCAACGCCCGATCCTCCGGAAACGCAATCGCCAGCTCCCGTATGCCCCGCGCCTTCGCCGACCGCACCGCCACCCCCGCTCCCTTGCGCACCTCATGCACATTCAGCCGCTTCGCCTTGCCCAGACCCACCACCAGCAGCCGCTCCGCCTTCAAATTCGCCGGACCATGCAGCACCAAGACCTCACCGGAGGTCGCCTTAAACTCTCCGCCCACCAAAAACCGCGACGCAGCATTGGTCACCGCGTCCGATGTCGTCAGCAAAACTACCAGCGGCTCCGCATCCTTGCCCGTCGCCATGTCCACCGCAAAGATCGCCAGCATCGGCGTCTGAAACCCCGCCGCCTCCGTTGCAACCAGTCTCGTCTCCATACGCATCCCCACCCAAAATCTCTCTCTGCCGACCTACCGCCGCTGACTCCGCGCCACCGCCGCCCTGGCCTCTTTGTCCGCCTCGCGACTCCGCTCCGTCGCCCGCTTGTCCCAATCCTGCTTACCCTTTGCCAATGCCAGTTCGCACTTCACGCGCCCATTCCGGAAGTAAAGCCGAACCGGAATCAGCGTAAATCCCTTCCCCTTCGTCAAACCCTCGAGCTTTCGTACCTCCGCTCGATGCAGCAACAGCTTTCGCGTTCGCAGAGATTCGTGATTCATCGCGTTTCCATGCGAAAACGGCCCAATATGCGCGTTCAAAAGGAAAGCCTCGCCGTCCTTCAGCAAACCGTACGCGTCCTTCAGATTCGCCTTTCCCTCCCGAATCGACTTCACCTCCGTCCCCCGGAGAGCAACCCCAGCCTCAAACCGGTCGGAAAGAAAGTAGTTGAAACTCGCCGACCGATTGAACGCCGCGTCCCTCATCCCGGCCGCAACCGGGTCGCGATCCTTCTCCTTCACTACCGGCTTCGGCTGCGCGGCAACCGTCGGATTGGATAAAGATCGTGACATAGACATTATCGGAATCTCCGAGTTTAACATGAGGCCCACGACCTACAACCTTTGGGCCACACCCCAACCTCACCCGCCGCCAACCCGCACGTCTAACCCCCGAACCTCTAACCCGAAGCCACGAAGCCACGAAGCGAAGCAGCCAAGAAGCCAAGCAGCCAAGCAGTCGAAACCATCCCGAGCAGCCCGAAAACTCTTCACAGCTTCTCTGCTCCGACCCAAACACAAGCCAGAGGCTGAATGCTATACTCACGCGAGCGAACCAGCCTCCCAGGCACCGCCCTACCAGCGCACCGGACGCCAGATCACACCAAAGCTCAGACCGAGCGATCCCCAATCAACCCTCAGGGAAAGGAAACAAACGGAAAGAGCATGGCTCGTGGGAAAACTGTACGTCCTGACTTCAACCCAGATCTCCACCCAGATCGCCCCGGCCGCGCCCCTCTCGTAGAGCACATCCGCCCCCACCCCCGGCTCGCCCTCGCCCTCGCCCTCGCCCTCCCTCTCGTCCCGGCCGCAGCCTCGGCGCAATCCGCCGCCACCTGGAACAAGCGCGGCGAAAACGCCGAAGTCCGCGACAACTTCGACGCCGCCTACGAGGCCTACCGCCAGGCCCACCTCAAAAAACCCAAAGACCTCCGCTACACCGAGCGCTTCGAACGCCTCCGTTTCCAGGCCAGCGTCGCCCACCTCGAACGCGGCCGCGTCCTCAAGCAAAACGGCGACCTCAACGGCGCCCTCACCGAATTCAAACGCGCCCTCACCATCGATCCCTCCAATCAGGCCGCCGGCCAGGAGATCCAGCGCCTCGGCATCCCCAGCCCCGGCCAAACCGCCGCCGCACCCACCGGCCCCCAGCCCGAACTCCCCCCGCCACCGCCCCCAACCGACGCCCAGATCGAGATCGGCTCCGTCACCGCACCCGTCCTCCTCCATCCCGCCTCCAACGACACCATCACCCTCCACGCCGTCGAAGACGTCAAATTCATCTACCAGGCCATCGGTAAATCCGCCGGCCTCAATGTCCTCTTCGACCCCGACTACGTCTCCAAACGCATCCCCGTCGACCTCACCCAGGTCTCCCTCTCCGACGCCCTCCGCATCGTCGGCACCCTCGCCGGCACCTTCTACAAACCCGTCACCCCCAACACCATCTTCGTCGCCCAAAACACCCGCACCAAGCACACCGACCTCGACGAACTCGCCGTCCAAACCTTCTATCTCACCAACGCCAGCCAGCAAAACGACGCCAACGAGGTCACCACCGCGCTTCGCAACGTCCTCGACCCCTCCGTCAAGGTCTACCTCGTCCCGTCCCAGAACGCGATAGTCATGCGCGCCACACCCGACCAGCTCCTGCTCGCGCAAAAGCTCCTGAATGACCTCGACCGCGCCCGCGCAGAGGTCGTCGTCGACGTCGCCGTCCTCGAAGTCAACAAAGATAAGGTCCGCAAGCTCGGCATCACCCTCCCCACCTCCTTCGGCCTCACGCCCACGGCCACCGGTACCACCACCACCACCGGATCCTCCAGCACCACCACGTCCTCCGGCACCGCCACCTCAGGAACAGGCACAAGCACCACGTCCAACCTCACCCTCAACCAGCTCGGCTCTCTCAACGCCGCCAACTTCGCCGTCACGGTCGGCGGTGGCCAACTCAACGCCTTGCTCACCGACGCCGACACCCGCGTCCTCCAAAATCCCAACATCCGCGCCACCGACGGCCAGCGAGCCACCCTCAAGATCGGCTCTAGAATCCCCGTTGCCACCGGCTCCTACAACGCCGGCGTCTCCACCGGCGTCGCCTCCATCGGCGTCCAGACCCAGTTCACCTACCTCGATATCGGCGTCAACATCGACATGACCCCGACCATTCACATCGATCGCGATGTCACCCTCAAGCTCAAAGTCGAGGTCCTCTCTCAAACCACCACCGTCCAGATCTCAGGCGTCGACGAGCCCGTCATCGGTCAGCGTTCCGCCGAACAGACCATCCGCCTCAAAGACGGCGAACCATCCGTCCTCGCCGGCCTCCTCACCCGCACCGATACCAAAAATGTGAACGGCACCCCCGGCCTCGGCGAGATCCCCTTCTTCAAATACTTCTTCTCCTCCCAATCCAAAGAGACCGCCCAGGACGAGATCATCTTCCTCCTCATTCCGCACATCGTTCGCGAGTCCGTCCTCACCCGCCTCAACACCCGCGCCATCGATACCGGCACCGGCTCCTCGATCGAACTTCGCCGCGACCCCAACGCCGAACTCAACGTTCCCGTCGCCCCCGTCCGTCCACTCCCCACCTCCGGCGTCACCGCCGCCAACGCCGCCTCCGCCATGGTCGGACAGCTCAGCCAGCAAGCCCAGATGCCGACCCCTCCGCCTGCATCCAACCAAACCGCACCCGGCGCATCCACCTCGCCCCAAACCGGCCTGACCACTCCCACCCAGCCCATCCCATCCACCGGCGGCGTCCCGCAGCCCATCAGCCTCTCCATCCTCCCACCCACCTCCACCCAGGCCGTCGGCAGCACCTTTCAGGTCGCCGTCATGCTCACCGGAGCCCACGATCTCTACTCCGTCCCCATCCAGCTCGGCTTCAACCCCGCCGTCCTCTCGCTCGTCAACGTCGACGCCGGAGACCTCCTCGGACGCGACCGCCAGCCCGTCGCCATCGTCCACCGCGACGAAGGCAACGGCTCCGTCACCATCTCCACCTCACGCCCACCCAACACCGCCGGCGTCGACGGGCAGGGAACCATCGCCATCCTCACCTTCAAAGCCATAGCCCCCGGCGACTCCAACCTCCTCCTCCCCCGGGTAGCCGCCCGCAACAGCACCCAGGCCAACCTCCCCGCCATCGGCTCCGGCGGCATCATCCACGTAAAATGACCCCCGCACGTATCTTTTCTGGTTGTCATTCCCGCAGGGAATCTGCTTCTCGCCTTTGCCTTTCTGGCTGTCATTCCCGCAGGGAATCTGCTTCTCGTCTTCGCCGTTGCCTTTGCCTTTCT
>CAXTYQ010000014.1:0-10536 GCA_964248505.1 uncultured Acidobacteriaceae bacterium | reverse complement strand
GTCATTCCCGCAGGGAATCTGCTTCTCGTCTTCGCCGTTGCCTTTGCCTTTCTGGCTGTCATTCCCGAAGGGAATCTGCTTCTCGTCTTCGCCGTTGCCTTTGCGTTTCTGTCTGTCATTCCCGCAGGGAATCTGCTTCTCGTCTTCGCCGTTGCCTTTGCCTTTCTGGTTGTCATTCCCGAAGGGAATCTGCTTCTCGTTCGGCCCCCAACCCCCAATCCGGCCTCACCCTCGTCGAACTCATCATCACCGTGGCCATCATCTCCATCCTCGCCGTAGCCGCCGTCCCCGTAGCCCGCTTTCAGGTCAAACGCGAAAAAGAACGCGAACTCCGCCGCGACCTCTGGGAGATGCGCGACGCCATCGACAAGTACTACGACGCAGCCATCCGCGGCGGCATCCAGACCAAAGCCGACAGCATGAACTACCCGCCCGACCTCCAGACCCTCGTCGACGGCGTCGATATCCAGGGCAAAAAGGTCCGCTTTCTCCGCAAAATCCCCACCGACCCCATGACCAACTCCACCGACTGGGGCCTCCGCTCCAACCAGGACGACCCCGACTCCGACTCCTTCGGCGGACAAAACGTCTTCGACATCCACACCAAAAGTCCCGGCACCGGCCTCGACGGCACAAAGTACAGCACATGGTAGACCTCACTCCGAAACCAGTCTCCCCGCCGCCCCGCCGCCCCGCCTCCGGCTTCACCCTCCTCGAACTCATGATCGTCATGGTCATCATCGGCATCCTCGCCGCCTTCGCCATCCCCTCCTACACCAAAAACGTCCGCAACGCCCGCGAAGCCGTCCTCCGCGAAGACCTCCACGCCATCCGCTCCGCCATCGACTCCTACACCATCGACAAACAGAAAGCCCCCCAATCCCTCGACGACCTCGTCGGGGCCGGCTACCTCAAAACCATGCCCGTCGACCCCTTCACCCACCGCTCCGACACCTGGCAGCCCGTCCAAAGCGACACCCTCTCCACCGTCGACCAGACCGAAGCCGGCATCGACGACGTCCACTCCGGCGCCCAGATCACCGCCGCCGACGGCACCTCCTATAACACCTGGTAAGCAACAAACCCCATCATCCCGACCAGACCGAAGAGCCCCAACCCTCCCCTCTACCCCAAAGCTCACCATCTGGCGCATACTAAGTCCAATACGTGAAGAGTTGCGCCCGCGAGCAGGGAAGCGGCTCTCCAGGAGACCTCCCGCATGCGTCACCTCCAACACCTCGGCCTCGCCGCCACCCTTTCCCTTGCCACAACCGGCCTCCTCGCCCAGCAAACGCCCACTCCGGCCCCCTCTCCCATCCCCACCCAGGCACCACCCGTCCCCAAAGATCCCGGCACCACCACGCCACCGACCCCCGCCGACATAAAGTCTGCCAAATCGACCGCCGCCGCCAAATCCGACTCGCTCCCCAGCCCCGGTGAAGCCCTCGACCCCAAGATCAAAAAAGGTTCCGAAGATGATGTCGACGCCATCGGCACACGCAACATCGGCGGCCGCGGCATGGGCAACTTCTACTCCACCAACTGGGAGATCTCGAGCGGCAAGCAGTACTCAATGGAGATCGAAAAATCCGCCCACATGATCAACGACCCGGTCGTCGCCGAGTACGTCAACCGCGTCGGCCAGAACATCGTCAAAAACTCCGACTGCAAGGTCCCCTTCACCATCAAAGTCATCGACTCCGATGAGATCAACGCCATGGCCCTCCCCGGTGGCTTCTTCTACGTCAACTCCGGCCTCATCCTCGCCGCCGACGAAGAGGCCGAACTCGCCGGCGTCATGGCCCACGAGACCGCCCACGTCTGCGCCCACCACGCCGCTCGCGAGATGACCCGCATGAACTATATGCAGATGGGCCAGATCCCCCTCATCATCCTCACCCAGGGCTCCTGGACCGGCTACGGCATCTACGAGGCCTCGCAGCTCGCCGTCCCGCTCACCTTCCTCAAGTTCTCCCGCAACTTCGAGTCCGAAGCCGACTGGCTCGGCCTCCAGTACATGTACAAGGCCGGCTACGACCCCCAAGCCTTCATCCAGTTCTTCGAAAAAATCGACGCCCTCGAGAAGCACAAGCCCGGCACCCTCTCCAAAGCCTTCTCCGACCACCCCCAGACGCCCGATCGCATCGAGCACTCCGAAGTCGAAATAGCCACCATCATGCCGCCCAAACCGGAGTACATCGTCACCACCTCCGAGTTCGACGACATCAAGAGCCGCCTCGCCCGCATCGAAAACAAGCGCAAACTCAACGACAAAGGCAAGGACAACAAGCCCACCCTCCGTCGCGTCGGCGGAGGAACCAACAACGACCCATCAGCCCCCGGCTCCACCACCACCACCGACGATCGCCCAACCCTGGGCCGCCGAAACTAGCCTCTTCGCTTCTCTGGTTGTCATTCCCGCAGAATCTGCTTCTGCCGTTGCCGTTGCCCTTGCATTTGCTCTTTTTGTTGTCATTCCCGAAGGGAATCTGCTTCTGCCGTTGCCCTTGCTTTTGCCCTTCTAGTTGTCATTCCCGCAGGGAATCTGCTTCTGCCTTTGGCCGTTGCCGTTGCTTGTTTCACCGCCGTCATCCTGACCCTGAGCTCGCCGAAGGGGAAGGACCCCTGTAGTTGCCCTTGCTTTTGCCCTGACCGTTCTAGAAGCAGTTACGTATAGCTATAACTGTGTCATGTCGACCGGAGCAGACAGTTCTATCGTCTGCGCAGTGGAGAGACCTGCAGTTTTGCGACCGCCGGAACTATATCTGTGTGAAAACCGCTCTAGCCGCCTGCAGAGATCTGCACTTTGACAACTCCCGAACGTCCGGCGGACACCAAAGATCACACGGAAGTACCACATACCGCGCTCCTTTTTACCAAAATCTTCTAAAGTTCTTTCCGCTTTGGACGATATAGACGGTATGGCAACACCAGACATAATTCGCAGCCCGCTCCCCAGGCGCTTCTCTGCTCTCTTCGCGCTCCTCAGCCTCTTATCCCTCTTCTCAGGCATCGCGCAGAGCCAGCCCATTACCGCCCCGCTCCCGACCTTGCGCTTTGCCAGGGAGGTCCATGCCCTCGCCAGCGCCGAAGCCGACCGACACTACCCCGTACACCTCCGCGCCGTCGTCACCTACTACGATCGAACCCCCAACACTCAACATAGCCTCCTCTTCGTTCACGACAGATCCGGAGGCGTCTTCGTCCGCACAGATGATGACTTTGAATGGCCTGCACAACCGCCCCGCGCAGGCACGATCTTGGACATCCAGGGAATATCCAGCGCGGGGGAGTTCGCACCGACCGTAAAGCACCCAACATTCCAGATCCTTGGTCAATCTCCGACCCTTCCGGTACCGGTCCGGGCAACCCTTATCGACCTTCAGAGCGGCAGCAGAGATTGTGAATGGGTCGAAATCGAAGGCGTTGTGCAGACCGTATCCAGCAAAGATAACGATGTCACCTTGCAGCTCGCGACAAGGGACGGCCTCCTCAACGCAATCACGGTTCGCCAACCAGGCGTCGACTACAACCGCTTCATCAACGCAACTCTCCTTGTCCGCGGAAACGCAGCCGCCTTCTTTAACGGGGATCGTCAGATCACCGGCTCGCGCATCTTCTTTCCGGACCTGAACAGCCTCACCGTCGAGGAGGCGGCGCCGGCTGACCCCTTCTCCGTGCCCATCCGCTCCGTTGCCGATCTCTCCCACTTCGTGCCCGGCACCAGGCTGCCCCACCGCATCCACATCCGAGGTACCGTCACCCTGCAATGGCCCGGCCGCACCCTATGCGTTCAGGATGAAACCCAGGGCCTCTGCGCGGAATCCACCCAAACGGACCACCTTGCGGTCGGTGAAGTGGCCGATGTCATCGGCTTCTCCGCGGTCGGCGGCTACAGGCCCACCCTCCGGGACGCAATCTACAAGCGGGCCGCCGGTACAACCTCCGTGGCTCCCAGACCTGTCACCGCCGATCAGGCGCTTACAGGCAACTTCGACTCCCAAATCGTCCAGATCGAGGGTCGCCTCATCGGCCGCGACCTCACAGCCAACGACGTCACCTTGGTCCTCTCCTCCGGCAAAACGATCTTTTCTGTTCTCCTTCCGGCTGGCACGGCAGCCCCGGAGGTCGCCTCCATCTCCCTAGGCTCAACGCTGCAAGTTACCGGCATCTGCTCGGTTCAAATCGACCGACAGGGAACCTCCAGGGGAGAAGGCGGCGCAAAAATCCAGTCCTTTAAGCTCCTTCTTCGGTCGGCCCACGATATGCAAATTCTCGAGACCCCCTCGTTTTGGACCGCCTCCCGTATCCTTCTTCTGCTCGTGATTGTTCTCGCCATCACCGCGGCCGTCTTAGGTTGGGTCGTCATCCTCAGACGTCGTGTCGAGCAGCAAACAAGAGTGATCCGCGAAAGCGAAGAACGCTTCCGACATCTCGCGCAGCATGACAGCCTCACCGGTCTTCCCACCCGGACTCTGCTGCACGATCGCCTCCAGTCAGCGCTCGATCGGGCTAGCCGCTTCCACACCAAAGTCGCTCTGCTTATGTTGGACTTGGACAACTTCAAAGGCGTAAACGACGTCTTCGGTCACGCCGCCGGCGATCTGACGCTCTGTGCGACGGCCGAACGCGTCTCACAAACAGTCAGAAGGGTCGATACGGTAGCACGCATGGGAGGAGACGAGTTCGTGGTTCTTCTCTGTGACCTGCAAGAAGATAAGGAAGCCGAGGAGATCGCTGCAAAGATCGTCCGCGCCATGTCTCTGCCCATCCGTATCGGCCAGCGTGATCTTGAAATCTCCGTGAGTATCGGCGTCTGCGCCGTGCCACATGGCTCCGTCGACCCCGACCAGATCCTCAAAGGTGCCGACAAAGCCATGTATCACGCCAAAGCGCAAGGCCGGAACTGCTTCCGCGCCTTCACCGGCGACCTGGAATCTACACCTCTCGGTCCGCCGGCAAGCAGAGGCTCAGCTCACCCAGCAAAGCCCCCAGTCGCCTTCACCGACCGTACCGCGCATAGTCACTCGTCGCTGCTGCTCACGAAATCTCAGGAATCCAGTTCTCACCCTGTCGCTTCCCACAGGTGAGAACTGGGTCTGCCTCACTGACCGCGGTGGCCCAGGTTCCGGAGATTCCGTATCCGGTACCCCACGCCCAACGTAACTATGTTCGGCTGCAGGCCTCGCGGCGGAAAGTTCGACCAACGCTGATACTCATACTCCGCCCGGACATCAAAGGCCCGCGACACGTTGTACTCCACACCACCGCCGCCGGCAAACAAAGCATACGTTCCGTTCTGGTAGCTATTCTGAAAATTGAAGTTCCCGGCACCCACGTCGAATTTGATAAACGGCGTGAGCGACTGCTCCCCAGCGTACGGCGCCTTTCGCCGAAATGTCCAAAGCAAACGCCCACCCACCTCATACGTCGTCTCAGACACACTGCTGCCCCCAGTGCTTGGTAGCTGGTGAAACTGGAACTCACCCCCAAAGTGCTCCAGAAAGACGTAATCGCCAAACAGCGAATACCCCACCTTGTTGTGCGGAGCATAATCCGGATCGGAAAGGAGCAATCCAGCGCCCACCGTCAAATCCCCTTTGCGCTCCGCCGCCGGAACCGCCTGAGCATGAAGCAGGGAAGACACTGAGAAAAGTATAAAAATCGCGCAAAGGGACTTAATCATAGCCCCAGACTGACATGAGTTCGATCCGCTCGCTCCAGCAAAATTCAGAATGCCAAACCGATCGGAACTTTCTACTGGGTACCTACGTGTAGGAAGAGCAGCACTTAAGTAATCTCGCGGCCAGCTACCCTACTACCACAACTTCGAACTCACACCCCAACTCAACCCTCGAACACGGCCCGCCTACAAAGCCTCCAATAAACGTGGATACCGGCCCGCATGACTCGTCTCGTAAAGCGCTAACAGACGATTCCGCATCAGGTGATACGCGCTGGCCGCTTCATGGATATGGAACGCGCCACGCGATCGGCCATATCCTAGGGTCAGACTCAGCGTAATCCCCCGCGCCGCCCGCTTCAGAGCCACACCATCCCGACGCATCCGCTCGGCCACAATCACACTCTCTTCAAAATTCCAGCCACTCGCGTGAGCTGCCAGGGCAATCAGAACCTCCGCGTTCGTCTGCATCCGGGCCAGACCCTCTGCCCCTCCAATCAGGTCCCAAAGCTCATTCGGCTCCGCCCCAAGCTGACATCCAGTTGGGTTCAGGTATTCACGGGCCACCGCCGTGATTCCGGATGTCTCCGTCCGCTCAAGTTTCTCGCAGAGCTCTTCCCAGCTCATCCGCGAAAGTCGGGAAGCCAAAAAGTAGGAACGGCCGAGCCCGAAGGTCAAAGCAATTGCAACAAAGGAAAGCAGAATCAGAAAGGTCATGGGATTTTTTCAGATCAGAAACGTCATGAGGATTTGTCAGCCGTTCTCACACTTTCGAGATCGTAGTGCACCCGCCTGTGCAGAGCAACGAGATATTCCTGCATTTCAACCGAAAGTGCGCCCCTTTCCCGTTCTGGAAACCAGAAGGCCACAATCCACCAAACCAGAGCACCCATGTACACCAACATCCGTAGCTGATCCAAAAGAACAAACTGGCGCCCCCACCCCAGAGCCACATGGGCCACGTCGCTGATCACCGCCATCCCCGACCAGGCCGCCAACCCCTGTCCCAGAGCCATCACATGGCTCCGCCACCGCAGCCCAAGCCGGTTGGCAGCCATCGCCATCGCGACAAATAACTCGCAGGTCAGAAGCGACGTAAATAGCATCGCCCGAACCTCCCACAAGCTCAAACCCCGCGCCTGCGGCGGACCAACCTTCCACGCAAACGCCGCCGCGATCAGCACACCCACCAGACCGCCCACCAGGAACTCGGTCCGAGCGTCGCGAACCCAGGTTCCTGTCGGTCGAAGCACCGCCCGGCTCATCTCTACAATCAGCGCCAGCTGAAGTCCGTACTCGACGAAGACGTAGGTCCAGTAGCCCACAACGTAGGCGTGCCTGCTCCCGTACCGCGCCAATCCGAAGAGCACCGCCGTCGTCAGTACTTCATACCCGATCAGCAGCGTGAACGCGGGCAACTCGCGCCACCGCGCCTTCACAAACAGCACAACGAGCAGGGCGGCGTGGCCCACAAAGCCCGCCGCCCACAACACGTTTTCTAGCCTCGCAAAGCGCATCGGAAGTTCACTCGGGTCTCCCACTCGACATCGCGGCTTCCAGCGAGCAGAAAAGCTTACAAGCCAAGATACGAGAGAACAGTGTACTGAATCACCTCAAGCAAGGTCTGGTGCGGCGCCGCCACAACGACATACGGGCGGGGATTGGTTCCCATCGGCTCCGCCATCATTGCAGAGGAAGCAGAAACGGAAAGGATGGCAACCACCGCGAACGAACGAATCAGCTTCTGCATGTAAGGCTCCTTGTGTGCGCAAATGCGCTAAAGAAAGCCTAGCAACCGATCGCCAGATTTCCCATAAAAACTACTCAAAACTGCAGAAAATACATGGAAATAACAGTACCGTTTTGAGAGATCTACACCCATCGAGCTATGGCGTTTTCAGCCACAAAGTTGTAACTCGCACAGCCGCCAGAGCGCCCAAAGAACAGTGCAACCCTGAATACCCCGTCCGTCTTCTAACTAAATTCCTCCAACATCCTCCACAATCAGCCGCTCCCCCTCGCGCGAGCTCTCACGAGCCATCTCCAATAGCTGAATCACCCGCCACCCAACCTCCGCCGGCACCCGCAACTCCGTCCGTCCGAGCACAGCGTCCCGCACATTGGCATAAAACCCCCGGTAATCCCCAGGCTCGGTCCGCACACGGCTCCGCTCCAGCAGGTCCGGCCGGTCCTCCTCCGCAGCCACCGCCAACTCACCCCACGCACCCTCCTCCTCCTCCAGCCAGACCGCATCCGTACCCAACCGCGGAACCATCGCCCCGCCCCGCACCAGCGCCGGCTCCTGCGGATCGACTCCCCACTTTCGATAACTCCCCCGAGTCCCATGGACTAAAAATCGCGGCCCGGGAATCGCGGCCAACATCGTCGCCCGGCAAAATACCCGCATCCCCTCATACAGCAGCGTGATATCGAACGCATCCTCAATCGCCGTCCCCTCGCGGTCCCGCCGCACACTCGCTTCGATCGACGCCGGACACCCAAACAGCGCCAGCGCCTGGTCCACCAGATGCGGCCCCAAGTCCCACAACATCCCGTTCGCCCCGCTGGCCGCCTCCTTCCACGTCCTCCCGCGCGGCACCGGCCGAAACCGGTCGAAATGCGACTCAAACGTCACTACCCGCCCCAGCACGCCCTCCCGCAACAGCTTCTCCAACGTCAGGAAATCCCCATCCCACCGCCGGTTGTGAAACGGCGCCAGCACCAGACCCCGAGCCTGAGCCAGCTCAATCAGCTCCCGAGCCTCCCCGCTCGTCGCCGCAAACGGCTTATCGACCACCACATGCTTGCCCGCCTCCAGCGCCCGCCGAGCCATCTCAAAGTGCGTCTCGTTCGGCGTCGCCACCACCACCATCCGCACCTCGGGAGCAGCCAAAGCTTCCTCGACCGACCGCAGCACCCGCACCTCCGGCCACGCCCGCCCAGCCGCATCCCCGGTTCTCTGCACAATCGCCCAGAGCCGCAACCCCGGCACAGCGCTCACAAACGGCGCATGAAACACCCGCCCCGCCAGCCCAAATCCCACCACCGCCACGCCAATCTCGTCCGTCACTACGCCCTCCCAATCGCCCGCAACGCCGGATACACCCGGCGATACCGCGCATACGCCCGATCCATCGACATCGCATGCCGCGGCTCCACCCGCGCCGCCACCCGCACCGTCTCCGCGCACGCCGTCTCCACATCCGGCCACCAACCCACGCCCGTCCCGGCCAGCAGCGCCGCCCCAAACGCCACACCCTCCTCACCCTCCAGAAGCTCCACCGCCTGCCCATACACATCCGCCTGGATCTGCCGCCACAGCGCCCCACGCGCCCCGCCCCCGCCCAGACGTATCCGCTCCACCGGAATCCCCATCTCCGCAAACAGCGTCAGCGAATCGCGCAAACTCATCGCCACGCCCTCCAGAACCGCCCGGATAAAGTGCGCGCGCGTGTGGCTCGCCGTCACCCCCACAAACGCCGCCCGCGCCTCCGCATCCAGATACGGCGTCCGCTCCCCAAACAGGTACGGCGCCCACAGCAAACCGTCCGAGCCCGCCGGCACCCCCGACGCCAGCACACTCAGCTCGTCATAGCTGTTCAACGGCGCAAACGTGTCGCGGAAGTACCGAAAACTGAGCCCCGCCCCGTTCGTCACACCCATCACATGCCACAGCCCAGGTGCCGCATGGCAGAACGTATGCAGTCGCCCCATCGGATCCTTGGTCGGCAGATCGGTCGCCGCAAACACCACACCGCTCGTCCCAATCGTGGCCGAAACGCTCCCCGGCGCTACAATCCCCAACCCCCCCCCGCCCGCCCCCTGATCACCCGCACCCGCCGCCACCGGCACACCCTCCCCGAGACCCGTCGCCCGCGCACCCTCCGCACTCACCCGCGCACAGATCTCCGGACCTTCAAACAACCGAGGCAGCAGCTCCATCCCCACCCCCGCCACCGCGGCCACCTCCTCACTCCACCGCCGGTTCGTCACGTCCAGAAGACCCGTCCCACTCGCCTCCTGCATGTCGGTCGCAAACTCCCCCGTCAGCCGGTACCGCACATAATCCTTCGGACAAAGCACATGCCGCACCCGCGCCCAGATCTCCGGCTGGTGCCGCTGCACCCACAAAAGCTTCGGCAACGTAAAGTTCGGCAGCGCCGGATTGCACGTCAGCTCAATCAGCCGCGCAAACCCGATCCGCTCCGTCAGCCAGTCGCACTCCGGCTGGGTCCTCTGGTCGGCCCACAACAGCGCCGGCCGCAACACCCGCCCCTCCCCATCCAGCAGCACCGCGCCATGCATCTGCCCGGTCAAACCCACCGCGACAATCTCCCCGGCAACCTCGCCCGCGGACCGCAGCACCGTCCCCACTGCCTCGCGCGTCGCCCTCCACCAGTCCTCGGGATCCTGCTCCGCCCAACCAATCTTCTCGGATCGCATCGCCCCATGCTCCGCCATCGCCGAATACACCACCGCCCCTTCACGATCCACCAGAACCGCCCGCGTTCCACCCGTCCCCACATCCAAACCCAGCAGCATCGCGCCTCACCTCCAAAATCAATGCTCCCGAGTGTACCCCTTCAACCCCGGGTGCCCCATCCCTTAGACCAGCCACCACCTCGGGTGCCCCATCCTCCGCGACAGTCTCACCGTCGTGAAGGGTGGGGTATTCGCGCGGGAGTCGCGAACCGCTTTTCCCCTTAGACCAGCCACCACCTCGGGTGCCCCATCCTCCGCGACAGTCTCACCGTCGTGAAGGGTGGGGTATTCGCGCGGGAGTCGCGAACCGCTTTTCCCCTTAGACCAGCCACCACCTCGGGTGCCCCATCCTCCGCGACAGTCTCACCGTC
>CAXTYQ010000013.1:0-53396 GCA_964248505.1 uncultured Acidobacteriaceae bacterium | reverse complement strand
AACTACAGGGGTCCTTCCCCTTCGGCGAGCTCAGGGTCAGGATGACGGCGGTGAACAAGCAACGGCAAGGGCAGAAGCAGATTCCCTTCGGGAATGACAACTAGACTAGAAAAGCAAGGCAACGGCAACGGCAAGGGCAACTACAGGGGTCCTTCCCCTTCGGCGAGCTCAGGGTCAGGATGACGGCGGTGAAACAAGCAACGGCAAGGGCAGAAGCAGATTCCCTTCGGGAATGACAACTAGAAAAGCAAGGACAACGGCAACGGCGATGGCGACGGCGACGGCGACGGCGACGGCGACGAATTATTCGACGTGGTAGTTGGGGGCTTCGCGGGTGATGATGACGTCGTGGACGTGCGACTCGCGGAGGCCGGCGTTGGAGATGCGGGTGAAGCGGGCGTTTCTCTGGAGATCGGCGATGGTGGCGCAGCCGAGGTAGCCCATGCCGGAGCGTAGGCCGCCGACGAGCTGGTAGAGCATGGCGTCGAGTGGGCCGCGGTGAGGGACTCGGCCCTCGATGCCTTCGGGGACGAATTTGGCGAGGCGATTTTGCGAGCTGCCTTCGCGGGCGGTGAGTGCCGGGCGCTCGGAGCTGGCGCCTTCGATGAGGTCGTCGCGGCTCTGGAAGTAGCGTTCGCCGGAGCCCTGGCTCATGGCCGAGAGCGAGCCCATGCCGCGGTACGCCTTGAACGACCGGCCTTGGAAGAGGATGGTTTCGCCGGGGCTCTCGTCGACGCCGGCGAGCAGCGATCCCATCATGACGACGGAGGCGCCGGCGGCGATGGCCTTGGTGATGTCGCCCGAGTACTTGATGCCGCCGTCGGCGATCAGGGGGATGTCGCGTTCACTGCCGGCGCGGAAGGCTTCGGCGATGGCGGTGATCTGGGGCATGCCGGCGCCGGTGACCATGCGTGTGGTGCAGATGGAGCCGGGACCGATGCCGACCTTGATGGCGTCGGCGCCGGCGTCGATGAGGGCGAGCGCGCCCTCGTAGGTGGCGACGTTGCCGGCGAGCAGATCGATCTCGGGGAAGCGTTTTTTGACGGCTCGGACGGCTTCGAGGACGCGTGAGGAGTGGCCGTGCGCGGAGTCGATGGCGAGCGCGTCGACGCGGGCGCGGACAAGCTCGGCTGCGCGCTCGAGAAAGTCGCCGGTAGCGCCGAGCGCTGCGGCGACGCGGAGGCGGCCCTGCGAATCTTTGGAGGCGTGGGGGTATTTGAGCTTTTTCTGGATGTCCTTGACGGTGATGAGGCCTTTGAGCTCGTAGGCGTCGTTGACGACGAGCAGCTTTTCGACGCGGTGCTGGTGGAGGATGTGTTCGGCCTCTTCGAGGGTGGTTCCGACGGGGACCGTGATGAGGTTTTCCTTGGTCATGACGGAGGAGATGGGGACGTCGGTCTCGGAGACAAAGCGGAGGTCGCGGTTGGTGAGGATGCCGACGAGTTTGCGGTCCTGGGTGACGGGGACGCCGGAGATTTTGTAGCGGCGCATGACATCGAGCGCGGCGGAGATGGGTTCCTGGGGCGTGATGGTGACGGGGTCGACGATCATGCCGGATTCGGAGCGTTTGACCTTGTCGACCTCGCCGGCCTGTTGGTCGATGGTGAGGTTGCGATGGAGGACGCCGAGGCCGCCGCCCTGGGCCATGGCGATGGCGAGGCGCGACTCGGTGACGGTGTCCATGGCGGCGGAGATGAGGGGTGTGTTGAGGGTGATGTTGCGGGTGAGTCGGGTTTGGGTGGAGACCTGCGCCGGGACGACCTCGGAGAAGCTGGGGACGAGGAGGACGTCGTCGAAGGTGAGAGCCTCGGGGAGGGGATGGGTGAGCATAGGGTGTGAGCTCCGGGCTTCGGGTGCGGGAGGGCTTTCGGATCAGGGAGAAGCTGCCGAGGCTTCGTGATCTCCAGAGGGTTCTGGTGATTGTAGAGAGGCTGGGAGGGGAGGGCAAATGGGGGAGGATTGGCGGGAGTTGACTTGTAGCTACGATCGATATACAGTGTGTTTATCTGGCCAGAGAGCCGGTATGCGACATTGCACCACTTCGCCGAGTCCCAGGAAGTATTTGTGTTGCCCCTAAACAAAGGGGGGTAAACGCCGATAGCACGCGGTCTGGAACAAGCGAAAGGAAACAATGGTATTCGATTGGGACGAGAACAATCTCGAGCACATTGCTCGGCATGGAGTGACTGCGCACGAAGTTGAAGAATTGATGATGAACGATCCCTTGGACTTCGGACGCGTGCTCCGCAACGGGGAAGATCGCACGGTGCAGGTAGGGATCACAGACGATGGACGCTTTCTGACGGTGATTACCGCCGAGAGAGGCTACAAGATCCGAGTTGTTACTGCGTACGACGCAAGGAGAGTGCAAATTGCTATCTACAGACAAAGAGCTTCTGGAGACGCTGGAGACGCCTGAGTTCGAGAGTGAAGGGGAAGAGGCCGACTGGTGGGATGCGCGGCGGGACGTGACGGCCGATGAGTTCGTCTCGGCGGCGGCTGCGGGCAAGCTCGGCGTGGGGACGGTTGCCAAGCGCGCGGGCGCTTTACCGACCACAACGATCCGGCTTGCCCCGGAGGACATTGCGTTGGCGAAGGCTCAGGCCGCTCGCATTGGGATGCGATACCAGACGTACCTGAAGGTGCTTCTTCATCGTGCTTTGCGCGCCGGGGATGATCCTCTCAAGCCGATTCTTCAGGCGGCGGTCACGGAGTCGATAGCAGCGGCGGAGTGAGCTTGGCGTGTGTTGCGCGAAGTGGCACTGTGTCGCGGTTGGATGTATGATGCTGATAGACGAATTTGTCTTGCGGCGTGTGTACCCCCGTGTGTTGCCCGGGCGCTGACGAGAGAGAGGAGTGGGCTGATAGCCCACTTTTTATTTGGGCTCGGGTATTTTCTGGGCGTCAGAGCTGAATGGTTGGTGTCGGGATGGCGATCAATACGGAGCAGATTCGGGCGGTGGCGGAGCGGGTTGCTGTTTCGCACGGCATGGATCTGGTGGATGTGGAGTTTCAGGGCAACGCCAAGTTTCGGGTCCTGCGGGTGTTTGTCGAGAAGAATGCGGAGGAGCGGGCGAAGCTGGCCGCGATGGCCGAGCTGGGCGAGCTCGAAGACGTGCCGAAGGGAGTTCCGGCGGAGCTGCTGTCAGGCGTGACGCATGAGGATTGTGTGCAGTTTGCCAATGATTTCGGGACTGTGCTGGATGTAGAGGATCTGGTTCCGGGCGGCGAGTACACGCTGGAGGTGTCGTCGCCGGGGATCGAACGGAAGCTCTCGGGGACGCGCGATTACGAGCGGTTTCGCGGGAGTCTCGTGAAGCTGCAGACGTTTACGCCGGTGGACGGCAACCGGCATTGGAGAGGCAGGCTGGTTGGATTTGCGGATGGGCGTTTGACGCTTGACCCGGCGGCGCTGAAGCAGAAGGGAAAGGCGAAGAAGGCGAGCAAGGCGAAGGGGTCGGAGATGGAGGCCGGGCAAACGGTCGAGATTGCGCTGGCGAATGTGGAGAAGGCAAATCTTCTCGCCGAGATTTAGGGGAACAGCGGACAGGGAACAGGGAACAGCGGACAGGGAACAGGAACGACGAGAGCAGAGCGGGACAGAAGAGCTGAGAAGAAGAAGGGCTGAGAGACGATGGCAAGTGTTTTGTATCAATCGATAGAGACGTTGAGCCGCGACAAGGGCATTGAGCCGGCGATTGTGATCGGTGCGGTTGAGGATGCGATCGCGCTGGCGACGCGCAAGTACTACAAGACGACCGAGAATATGCGGGCGGAGATGGACAAGGAGACGGGCGAGATCCGGGCGTATGTGTTTAAGACGGTGGTGGAGCGGCCGGAGGAGGTGGAGGACGACGTGAACCAGATCACGCTCGATCAGGCGCGGGAGCTGGCGCCCGAGGTGGAGATTGGCGGCGAGCTGCGGTTCTATAAGGACACGTCGCCGCTGGGGCGGATCGCTGCGCAGATGGCCAAGCAGGTGATCTTTCAGAAGGTGCGCGAGGCCGAGCGCGACACGGTGTTCAACGAGTACAACCACCGCGCGGGCGAGGTGTTGAATGCGACGGTGAAGCGGCTGGAGCCGATGGATGTGATCTTCGACCTGGGCAAGGCCGAGGCGCGGATGCCGAAGCGCGAGCAGAGCCGGCTGGAGCAGTTTTCCGTGGGTGAGCGGGTGCGTGTGGTGTTGCTGCGGGTGGATCGCGCGGCGAAGGGGCCGCAGGTGATTGTGTCGCGCGCCGCTCCGACCTTGGTGTCGAATTTGTTTCAGTCGGAGGTTCCGGAGATCTACGACGGGACGGTGACGATCCGGGCGATTGCGCGCGAGGCGGGTGAGCGGACGAAGATCGCGGTGATGAGCCGCGACAAGGATGTGGACCCGGTGGGCGCGTGCGTTGGGATGAAGGGGATGCGGGTGCAGTCGATTATTCGCGAGCTGCGCGGCGAAAAGATCGACATTATCGAGTATTCAGAGGAGATTACGACGTTTGCCGAGAAGGCGCTGCAGCCGGCCAAGGTGAGCCGGGTTTCGATCACGGATCTTGCGGACAAGCAGATTGAGGTGATTGTGGACGACACGCAGCTGTCGCTCGCGATCGGCAAGAAGGGTCAGAATGTGCGGCTGGCGGCGAAGCTGTTGCAGTGGAAGATCGACATCAAGAGCGAGGAGGAGAAGCGCCAGGAGGTCGAGCAGCAGATGCAGGCGATGACGGGCGGACCGACGACGCCGATCGAGCAGGTGACCGAGCTGGGCGAGCAGATTTTGGAGAAGCTGATTGCCGCGGGGATAACGACGGTCGAGGAGCTGGCCGACATGACGCCGGAGCAGCTCGAGGAGGTTCCGGGCATCGGCGAGCGGACGGTCGAGAAGATCTCGAGCGCGGTGCGGCACTACTTCGGACAGTACGAGGAGGGCGAGGAGCGTCCGGCGGGGATCGCGGCGGCAGCGGCGGATGAGGTTCCGGTGGCGGGTGAGGGTGTGGCGGAGCGACAGCCTGGAGACAAGGTTGGGGGCAAGGACGGTGTCGATGAGACGAACGCCGCGCTTCCCGAGGGTGTCGCTACTTTCGCGGACACCTCGGCATCTGAGGTTAGGAAGACGGAGGTGAGATCAGTGGCGAAGACACCGGAGGAGATCCTGGCCGAGGATGCGGAGTTTGGCGAGGCGCAGGAGTTGAACGGAATTTCGGCCGAGGAGATTGCGGACCGGGAGGATCGGGAGTCGGCGAGCGATGCGTTCTCGGATGCGGACCGGCGCGCGGAGGAGATTGAGTTGCGCAACGACACGATGGACACGTTGGTCGCGGAGTCGCAAGAGGTTTCAGATGAGGGCATCGACAACGATGGGCACGACCGTGGATAACCATGGTGCGTAAACCGTGCTCGGGCGGCGATCAGGTGTGCTCGGATTTCAACAAGTATTTGTACAATAGGGATTCCACTCGCAACGAGGCTGACATGCACAGCTAACGGCTTAGGGAAAGTGAAAAGGGACGGATGAGTAAAGTTCGTATCAACGATCTGGCACGGGAACTGGAAGTAAAGAGCAGGCCGATTCTGGACGCGCTTGAAGCGATCGGCGTGAGTGGAAAGACGCACTCGAGCTCGATCGAATCGGATCAGGCGGAGCGGGTTCGGGACTACCTGAAGAACGGCGGGAACGGGCGCTCGGGAGGCGGCCACGTTGGGTCGCGTCAGCCCCTGGACAACCGTCCGAAGATCGACCTGTCGAAGGCGGCGAAGCCTGGGGACGCGTTGAAGGCGATTCTTGAGCGCAAGCAGGCGGAGGCGGCGATTCGGGTAGCGCCGCCACCGGCTCGGCCGAGCGTTGCTCCGGCTCCGGCGTCTGCTTCGGCCTCTGCTCCGGCCTCTGCCGCGGGGGCCAACTTCGCCTCATCGCAGACGGCGCGGCCACAGGTTGCGCCGACCGTGGCGGCTCCGGTGACGTCGCTGTATTCGTCGGGTGGGCCGGCGACGGGATCGCAGCAGCCTGCGCCGCGCCGGATCGTTCCGCTTCCGCGTCAGGGAGCAAATATTGTTGCACCGCCGCCTGCGCCCGCGATTGCGAGCAAGCCTCCTGTGGGACCGGTGGTTGGGCGAGCTCCGGCCGGTGCGCCTGGGCCGGCGGCGATGCCGGAACGTCCGGCGGTGGTTGCGACTCCGCGTCCGACGGGTGTGCCTGCGGCACAGGCGGTGGCTCCTGCGGGTGCGATGCGCGATGCTGCCGGGGTTGCTCCGGTTGCTCCGGCGCGGGTGCCGGCGCAATCTCCGGCTGCCGCTGCGCCTGCTCCCGCGGCACCTCTGGCAGCCGCACCGGCGTTGGCGCCGGCACCGGCTGCTACGCCTGCGGGAGCTCCTGCCGCGACGGCAGCTGTTGCTGCTCCGACTTCTACGCCGGCAGCGGCCGTGCCTGTTCCGGCATCTGAGCCGGGCGGATCTGCTGCGGCTAGTGCAGACGTCCCTGAAGCTGCTCCAGCGGCGCCGGTTGCGGCGGCTGCTCCAGCGGCGCCCGCGGGACCTCCGCCGCGCCGTGTGATTATGCCGCAGACCGGACCGCGACCGATCTACAGCGCACCCACGCCAGCGCCAGGCACACCGCAGCGCGGACGTCCGATCTTTGAGCGGCCTCGGCCGGGCGGAGGTCCGGGACAGAATCCAGGACAGAGTTCCGGACAGGGTTATCAGCAGGGTTCGGGACAGGGGTTCGGACCGAATTCCGGCCAGGGGCAGGGATTTGGGCAGCGTCCTGGGTCTTCGATGGCGCCGGGCGCGCGACGGCCGATGCATCCGACGCGCACGTTTCCGACGGGTCCAGGAGGTGCAACGGGACCGGGTGGAGCTCCGGGGAGACCGGGATTTGCGCCGGGTGGAGCACGTCCTGGGTTTGGCGCACGGCCGGGATTTGGCGCGCGTCCGGGGGGACCGGGTGGAGCTCCGGGGATGCTTCCTGGGCCGGGCGAGGCTCCGGGTGGAGCTCCGCGACCGGCGGCTCGGCCGGGGCAGCGTCGTGGCGGCCAGCGTTACGAGAAGACCAAAGAAGGCCCGATGAAGGGATTTACGCCTCCGCCGCGGTTTGGCGGGGCGCCGATGGCGCAACAACAGCCATTGCCGATCACGCGCACGATCACGGTGACGGAGGGCATCAGCGTCAAGGACTTGGCCGAGAAGCTGGATGTTCGCGGAAAGGATTTGATCGCTGTGCTGCTGATGCGCGGCGTTCTGGTCACGGTCAATCAGTCGCTCGACTCGGAGCTGGTGAAGGATGTGGCGCGGCAGTTCGGCGCGGATGCAGCGATTATCTCGGTCGAGGAGCAGCTTGAGAACGAGGCGATCGAAGGCTTCCTCGAGGACACGACCGGCATGGTCGAGATCACGCGGTCGCCCGTGGTGACTGTGATGGGCCACGTCGATCACGGCAAGACGTCGTTGCTCGACGCCATTCGCATGACGGACGTCGCGGCGGGCGAGGCGGGCGGAATCACGCAGCACATCGGCGCTTACAAGGTGCACGTCACGAAGCCGGATTCGCCGGCGTTTGGACGCGAGATTGTGTTCCTGGATACGCCGGGTCACGAGGCGTTTACACGGATGCGGGCACGCGGCGCGAAGGTGACCGACATCGTCGTAATCGTGGTTGCCGCGGATGACGGCGTGATGCCGCAGACGCTCGAGGCGATCGACCATGCGCGCGCGGCGAAGGTGCCGATCATCGTTGCGGTGAACAAGATCGATAAGCCCGAGGCGAATCCGTCGCGGGTGATTCAGCAGCTTGCCGCGCGCGGTGTGCAGTCGGTGTCGACGGGCGGCGAAACCGAGTTTGTCGAGGTCTCCGCGAAGAAGCGGCTCAACCTCGATGCACTTGAGGAGATGATCTGCTACGTCGCCGATACCAACGTGCAGAAGGCGCAGCCGGACCGGCCGGCGGTTGGCACCGTGATTGAGGCCAAGCTCGATCGTGGACGCGGCGCGGTCGCCAGCATCCTGGTCCAGAACGGGACGCTGAAGCTCGGCGATACGTACATCGTCGGCAACACGTTTGGCAAGATCCGCGCGATGTTCAACGATCGCGGGCAGCCGATTCTGGAGGCGGGACCGTCGACTCCGGTCGAGATTCTGGGTCTTGAGTCGATGCCGGATGCGGGCGACACGTTCCTGGTGATGGCCGATCGCGACAAGGCCAAGGGCATCGCGCAGTATCGCAAGCTGAAGGAGCGCGAGGCGCAGCTGGCGAAGAGCTCGCGTGTGTCGCTGGAGGGGTTGTCGGAGCAGATCAAGCAGGCGGGCGTGAAGGATCTGAACCTGATCCTGAAGGGCGACGTGCAGGGTTCGGTCGAGGTGCTGGCCGATTCGCTGCAGCGCATGTCGACCGAGAAGGTTCGCGTGCGTGTGTTGCACTCGGGCGTTGGCGCGATCACCGAGTCGGATATTTTGCTGGCGTCTGCCTCCAACGCCGTCGTCATCGGCTTCAACGTCCGGCCGGAGCGCAAGTCGCAGGAGCTGGCGGATCGCGAGAACGTCCAGATTCGGCTGCATTCGATCATCTACGAGCTGCAGGACGAGATGACCAAGGCGATGTTTGGCCTGCTCGAGCCGGTGTACCGCGAGAACTACGCGGGACGCGCGGAGGTGCTGCAGGTCTTCAAGATCACCAAGGTTGGCCAGATTGCCGGCTGCCGCGTTGTGGATGGCCTGATCAAGCGCGAGAACCAGGTGCGCGTGTTGCGTGACGGGGTCGAGGTCTGGAAGGGCCGGATCTCGTCGCTGAAGCGCGTGAAGGATGACGTCTCCGAGGTTCGGCAGGGGGTCGAGTGCGGCATCGATCTGAGCGGCTTCAAGGACATCCGCGCGGGCGACTTGATTGAGTCGTTTACGACGGAGACGATGGCGGCGGAGCTGGGGCAGAACTCGGCTCTGCGGAAGATCGAGCAGGCGAAGGAGGCCGCGGTCGAGGCGGCTGCGGTTGCCGCGGCGGCTGCGGCGGCGGCGGTGCCTGTCTAGGTCCGTAGCTACAGGATAAGAGAGAGCCGGGCGCTATGCGTTTCGGCTCTTTTTCTGTTTAGGGCGGCCTGGAGTTGAGTGAGTGAGCGCGTCTCTCGAGTAGGATGGTGCGGTGAACCTCGAGGAGATTCAACAGGCGTTGCGGGAGGAGAGATCGGCGGCGACGGGTGCGGGCGGGACGTCGGCTGGTGTGGACGGATGGCTGTTTTACGACCACCATTATCGCGATCCGATTGCCTATCGCGTTCTTGGCCTGGGCGAGGGTCTGCATGTCACGCGGCGGTGGTTCTACTACATCCCGGCGGAGGGCGAGCCGCGGAAGCTGGTGCACCGGATCGAGTCGGGGCGGCTCGATTCCCTGCCCGGCCGTGCGGCGCAGTACTCGTCGTGGCAGGAGCTCGAAGCGGGGCTGGGGCGCATGCTCGGTGAGGCGAAGCGGGTCGCGATGCAGTATTCGCCGCGCAACGCGATTATGTATGTCGCGATGGTGGATGCGGGGACGGTCGAGTTGGTGCGATCGATGGGCGTTGAGGTGGTTTCGTCGGCCGATCTGGTGAGCCGGTTTGAGGCGGTGCTGACGGACACTCAGATTGCGACGCACTTTGAGGCGCAGCGTCGGCTGGACGACGTCTTGGCCGCGGGGTGGGAGCATCTGCGGGGTCTGGTTCGCGGGCCGGGTGGTGGGAGTGCGAGTGAGTTCGGTCTGGTGAGTTTCTTTCGCGAGGCGATCGAGCGTGCGGGTCTGTGGACGGATCATGGGCCGAACGTCAGCGTTGGGGCGAATTCGGCGGACTCGCATTATGATCCGACGCCGGCGAGTTCGCGGCCGATCCGGATGGGTGATTTTGTGCTGGTCGACATTTGGGCGAAGCTGGCCGGGCGGCCGGATGCGGTGTGGTACGACATCACGTGGACGGGCGTGGTGGGCCGGGAGCCGACGGAGCGCGAGCGGCAGATCTTTGCGGTGGTCCGGGAGGCTCGGGACGGGGCGGTCGGACGTGTGCAGGAGGCTTTCGGGCGGCCTCGGAATCAGGGCGTTTTGCGGGGATGGGAGGCGGACGATGCGGCGCGGGCGGTGATCCGCGACGCCGGGCTAGCTCCGTTTTTCACTCATCGCACGGGCCACAACATCGGCACGGAGCTTCACGGCAATGGGGCGAACCTGGACAATCTGGAGACGCATGATGATCGCGTGATCTTGCCGGGAACGTGTTTTTCGGTGGAGCCGGGGGTGTATTTCTCGGGGCAGTTTGGGGTGCGCAGCGAGGTGAATATGATCGCGCGGGCGGGTCGGGCGGAAGTGACCGGACGTGTCCAGACCGAGCTCGTGCGGCTGTAACTGGTATCATCTGTGAAGGATGGCGATCGACGTTCAGACCGAGGCAGGCACACGGCCCGGGGGCTCCGACGGACCCGAGATAGTGGGAGACCGCATAGCAGGGACGCGCCCGGTGGGCTCGTTGGGCAACGCCTCGGGCAGGGCGGTGGGCGCGCGGTCAGCCGGATACTCCGCTGTGGTGTTGTTGGTGGGCTGGCTCGTTCCGGGCGCGGGACATCTTTTGCTGGGCAAGTGGATCCGCGGGCTTCTGCTGTTTGCTTCGATCTTCGGCATGTTTGTGATCGGCGTGGCGCTGCAGGGGAAGATCTACTCGCCCAACACCGGCGACCTCTTGGATATGCTGAACTTTGCGGGCGACCTCGGAAACGGCCTGCTCTATTTGGTTGCGCGTCTGTTCGATCTGGGGGCGGCGACGGTTCAGGTAGCGGTGGCGGACTACGGGACGAAGTTCATCGTGGTGGCTGGACTTTTGAACGTGATTGCCGCGGTGGATGCGCACTCGCTGGCGATCGGGAGAAAGCGATCGTGACGATTTCGCACTTCGGGGCGGTCCTGTTGTTTTCCGTTTTTACCTCGGTCGTCTTTGGGATCACGATGCGATCGCAGCCGCGGATGATGATCCGTTTCGGCCTGTTCTGCTTCGCCTGTTTTGTCGGTGGCACGATCCTGGCGAGCTGGGCGATGTTTGCCATCGAACGCTAGGGCGCTAGCAAATCAGAGCGGGGTGGGCTTTGATGGAGCGCACACGCTCTGCTGATGACCCGCACACGCCCTCCCTATGACCCGCTGAGCACCGCATCCAAAAGTGGACGGAGGTGGTGCGGAGATGAGCGACGGAGCGAGCAAACAGTTTCACTGCAAAGACGTTGGGTACGACTGCGAATGGCACATCGAGGGGGCGAGCGAGGACGAGATGCTGCCAACGATCGAGCAGCACGCGGCCGAGGTGCACAGCCTGACGCACTTCAAGGCCGAGGCCGAGGAGCATGTGCGCGAGGCGATCCGAAGGAACTCCGCGAGCTAGAGGCAGTTCTCCTGTCGATCTATAGCGAGAACACAGGTCTCATGGCCGTTTTCCCCGATGAAAACGGCACTCCAACACTTCATCCGGCTCACAGGAACAGGAGAACTGTCCTAGAGGCTGGCGTTACCTGAGGCTTACCTCGACCTGCAACTATGGTGGCAGCCCCCCCTTTTTCAGCAGCGGGGGATGCGATGCTTAGAGCAGTATGGACGTTTTGGAACATGGAGGACTTCGGCTCTCAAAGAGAGCGTTGCACGGCAGCGCCGGTCGGGACGTGGGACCGATGGCCGTGGGAGATATTGCGGCGGCAGACGGTTCGCGCAATGGGCACGACAGGGGCGCAAATCGAGGGCAGGAGTACGAAGGCATGGCTCGGATTTTACGCGCGGTGTGCCGTACGCCCGAGGCTGGAGTGATGCTGCGGCGGGGGAGCGGGCGATGGACGAGGATCTCCGGCGGCCGGCAACGTGTGCGGGAGGGAACGCCCTCGGACCTGCTCTGCCAGAGAGTTCTAAGCCACGGCGCCTTGCTGGTGATGCCGGAGGTAGACCCGGACGAGGGTTGGTTTGCGAGTTCGATGAAAGATCCCGTACGCTTCTTTGCAGGGCTGCCTGTGAGTGCGCTTGGCGGCGAGATCCAGGCACTTCTCTCGACGACGGATCGAGCGCCGCGGGGGCTGACACGAGAGCAGGAGGAGGCGTTCGGTCTGCTCGGGCGGCAGCTGCAGGCTGCGCTTGAATCGGAGAAACAGCGGACCATGATCGATCTGCTGCTTTGCGAGCGCGAGAGTTCCGCGGCGAAGCTGCGAGCGAGCGAGGATCTGTTTCGTGCGTTTATGGACGCGAGTCCGTTTGTAAGCTATATCAAGGATGCTGCCGGGCGACTGCTGTTCTACAACCGGGCGTTCGCGCGCAACTTCGGTGTGAGCGAGGAGGCGTGGCTGGGCCGCGGCGATATTCCTGGATGGGAGCAGAACGGCAGCTCGACCGGAGGTGTCGAGGATCCTGAGGTGATTGGGGGCGAGCGCATCGTCGAGTCCGAAGCCCGCATCCGAGACAGCGGCGGTCGCGAGAGCGCGTGGAAGATCTTCCGATTTCCGTGTCATGATTCCGCCGGCAACAGCATGGTGGCGGGCGTCGCGGTGGATATGACGGAAGAGATCGCTCGCAAGCAGGAGCTCGAACGCTGCCAGTCGGAGATGACGCTGGCGAACGAGCAGCTGCGGCAGATGACCGTGACGGACGCGTTGACTGGGTTGCGCAATCGGCGATCGTTCGAGGAACGTCTGGCGATGGAGTTCTCGGTGGCGCGTCGGCGAAAGCGGCAGCTTGCGGTCTTGCTTCTGGACATCGACAACTTCAAGCGCATCAACGACCAGCGCGGACATGCGGCGGGCGATGACGTTCTTCGGCAACTTAGCCTGATTCTCCGGTCGACGGTGCGTTTGCCGGATATGGTGGCGCGCTACGGTGGCGAGGAGTTTATCTTGCTTCTGCCGGAGAGTGATGCAAAGGGGGCGCTCGGCTTTACCCGGCGTCTGATGGATCGGGTTCGAAAGGACATGGGCGGGGAGCAGCCGGTGACGGTCAGCATCGGTGTGGCCACGCTGGCGCCGGAGCTGACGCAAGCGTCGGAGATGGTGCAACGGGCGGACGAGGCTTTGTATACGGCAAAGCGGACGGGCAAGGATCGCGTTGTGCTGTACGGGGATGAGGCCGACGCGAGCGGGTAGGGGCGGATCGAATCGGGAGGTTTTGCGGCGCAAAAAGAGGCGCACCTGAAGTGCGCCCCTTGCGTTTGTGGTGTCAGGAAATGTTGGCGTTTACGGCTCGGCGTTCGGGTCGGGCTCCTCGCCGGGAGCTTGCTCCTGCATCTGCTTTTGGAGCTCTTCGCGCTTTTTCTCGCGAGCTTCGGCGCGCTTCTGCGCTTTTTCGTTGAGCTCCTGTTCGGCGCCGAGCAGCTCGATGATCGCCATCTCCGCGGCGTCGCCCTTTCGAGCGCCGATGCGCACGATGCGGCAGTAGCCACCGTTGCGCGAGCCGTATCGGGGAGCGACGACGGCGAAGAGCCGGTCGACCGAGGCGGGGGTCATCAGGTATGCCGCGGCCTGCCGGCGCGCGTGGACGTCGCCGCGTTTGCCGAGCGTGATCATCTTCTCGACCAGAGGGCGGGTCGCCTTGCACTTGGTGATGGTGGTTTGGACGCGATCCATCACAATGATGGAGGTGACCAGGTTGCGCAGCATGGCGCGGCGATGGCTGGTGTTGCGTCCGAGTTTGAATCCTGCATTGCGGTGGCGCACGTGGTGTGTCTCCCTTGAGAGGCGGTCCGGATCTGGCCGGAGTTACAGCGCTTGGCTGGCCCTCTCCATCCTTTTGATCTCGTTGGCTTGGCGTGAGCCTCGCCCGTGGTGCATGGAACTTTTGTAGCTGGGGTGCGGCGCGACGGCCTGTGTGAGACCGTCACGCCGGGGGTTCGAGTTAGAAGTTCTCGGACTCGTTGTTTGGCAGGATGAGGTCTTCATCTTCGTCCTCATCCTCGTCCTCATCTTCGTCGTCATCATCGAAGTCGCCGAAGGAGGCCGCAAGCGTGGCCGCGGGTAGAACGGAGGTCGGTCCGGGGACCGGGTTGCCGTTCTCGTCGATCTTCATGCCGAGGGACAGGCCCATCTGCGCCAGGATCTCCTTGATCTCATTCAAGCTCTTGCGGCCGAAGTTTTTGGTCTTCAGCATCTCGGCTTCGGTCTTCTGGATGAGCTCGCCGATGGTGGCGATATTTGCGTTCTTGAGGCAGTTGTAGCTGCGAACGGAAAGCTCGAGCTCCTCAACCGAGCGATTGAGATTTTCGTTGCGGATCGCCGGGCCGTCGTGCGCGCCGTCGTGGCCGGACTCCATCTCCTCCTCGAAGTTGATGAAGATGGTCATGTGATCTTTCAGCAGCTTTGCTGAGAGGCCGAGCGCGTCCGCGGGCAGGACGGTGCCGTTGGTCCAGATCTCGAGCGTGAGCTTGTCGTAGTCGGTGATTTGTCCGAGACGGGCTGCTTCGACCAGGTAGTTGACCTTGCGGACGGGGGAGTGAACGCTGTCGACGGGAATGAAGCCGAGACCGAGATCGCCGTCGAAGTTTTTGTCGGCCGAGATGTATCCGCGGCCACGCTTCAGGCGCATCTCCATGTCGATCTTGCCGCCCTCGGAGATGGTGCAGATGTAGACGTCAGGGTCGAGCACTTCGACGTCTCCGTCGGCCTCGATCTGCCCGGAGGTGACGACGCCGGCCTGGTCGGCGCGCAGGTAGAGCGCCTTTGGGCCGTCGCCGTTGAGCTTGAACGGGATCTGCTTCAGATTCAGGATGATGTCGGTTGCGTCTTCGACCACGCCGGTGATGGACTGGAACTCGTGGAGGACGCCTTCGATACGGACGGCGGTGACGGCCGCGCCTTCGATCGACGACAGCAGGGTTCGCCGAAGGGCGTTGCCGATGGTTGTGCCGAAGCCGCGCTCAAAGGGCTGCGCGGAGAACTTGCCATACTTTCCGGTAAGTGTTTCGTTCTCGACGGCGAGACGCTTGGGTTTTTGAAAACCTCTCCAAAGCATAGGTAGATCCTTTCGTCCGACCTAGCCGCGATGCACTTTGCGGTCTGGCGGGTGATTCGGTTGCGAGTTAGTTTGTAGGTGAAGGAAGCTTCTAGCTATTAGCTTCTAGCTTTTAGCTAAAAGCTAGGAGCTAAGAGCTCAGCTGTTACTTGCTATAGAGTTCAACGATAAGTTGCTCGTTGACAGGAAGGTTGACGTCCGCGCGATTGGGCAGAGCAACGACCTTTCCCGAGAAGTTATCGCGGTTGATGCTGAGCCATGGAACGGGGCGCTGTCCGGAGGCGAAGTTCTTCGACTCTTCGAGAACGACCAGGGCCTTGGACGATTCGCGAATGGCGATCTCGTCGCCGACCTTGCATTGGAACGAAGGGATATTGACCTTGCGGCCGTTGACCTGGATGTGTCCGTGACGGACGATCTGCCGGGCCTGACGGCGCGAGGTCGCGAAGCCGAGGCGGTAGCAGACGTTGTCCAAGCGGGTCTCGAGCTGTTGCAGGAGTAGCTCGCCGGTAACTCCGGTGCGGTTGGAGGCTTTCTGGTAGTAGGCCCGGAACTGGGTTTCCAAGGTGAAGTAGATGCGCTTGGCCTTCTGTTTTTCGCGGAGCTGAAGACCGTAGCCGACGACCTTCTTTTGTTTCTTTGACTGGCCATGCTGGCCGGGGGGGAAGTTACGCTTTTCTACCGGGCATTTGTCTGTGAAGCACTTAGCTCCCTTGAGAAAGAGCTTTGTTCCGTCGCGGCGGCAGAGCCGGCAGACGGGTCCTGTGTAACGTGCCATTTCGTAGATCTCCTAAGTTCAGGTGTCGATCGGTTTACGCGGCGTGCGCTTCGTCCCGATCCGGTTGGTGCTGCTTGAGCTTTTAGCTGCTAGCTTCTAGCTCTTAGCTTCTAGCTCTTAGCTGACGGCGCTTCTGCTTTTGAGCTAAAAGCTAACGGCTAAGAGCTAGAAGCTGTTACTTACACTCTGCGGCGCTTGGGCGGACGGCAGCCGTTGTGCGGCATGGGCGTGACGTCGCGGATGGAGCGAACCTCGATGCCGGTGGTTGCGAGTGCGCGGATGGCGGACTCGCGGCCGGAGCCGGGGCCGGAGACGCGAACGTCGACGGTGCGAAGGCCGTGATCACGAGCCGCCGCGGCGGCGCCGGCTGCTGCTTGCTGCGCGGCGAACGGAGTTCCTTTGCGGGAGCCGCGGAAGCCGAGCGAGCCTGAGCTCTTCCAGGAGAGCGTGTTGCCGACCTGGTCGGTGATCGTCACGATGGTGTTGTTGAAGCTGGCCTGGATGTAGACGAGGCCGAATGGAACGTTTTTGCGTTCGCGTTTCTTGAACTTCTTGCCCTTGCCGACCTTTGCGCCGGCCGCTTTGTTCTGTGTCTTGGCCATGAGCTTATTTCGTCGCTTTCTTCTTACCGGCAACGGTGCCCTTGCGTGGGCCCTTGCGGGTACGAGCGTTGGTGTGGGTGCGCTGGCCGCGGACTGGAAGCGATCGGCGATGGCGAAGTCCGCGGTAGGACTGGATTTCGATCAGGCGCTTGATGTTGAGCGAGACGTCCTTGCGCAGGTCGCCTTCGATCTGGCCTTCGGCCTCGATGACCTGGCGGATGCGGTTCAGCTGATCCTCGTCGAGCGTGGCGATCTTGACGTTGGGATCGACATCGGCCTTGCTGAGGATGCGCGCGGCGCGCGAGTTTCCGATGCCGAAGATGTAGGTGAGACCGATGCGCGCCTGTTTGTTGTTCGGCACGTCGACTCCGGAGATACGGGCCATGGAGGCTCTTCCTTTCGGGTGTGGCTTCCAGCTCTCGGGTAACTCTGGCCAGGAAGCGAGTTAGAAGTTAATGGAGGTGTTCCGATGGGTTCTACGCAAGCCTTAGTATTTCGGCTAACTCGCCCAGCGGCTCCTAGATAGTAAGGAAAACAAAACACTGGAAAACAGTGACAAATAAGAACAGAGAAGTAGCTAGACCCTGACTTGACTAGCCCTGGCGCTGCTTATGTTTAGCGTGCTCGCAGATAACGCGAACCACGCCTCGACGATGAATGACTTTGCACTTATCGCAGATCTTTTTGACGGAGGCTCTTACCTTCATAACAACTCCTGGATCATGGCTGCTCCATAAGCGGAGGCTGGCGCAGCTTTTAGCCTTCAGCTCTTAGATTCTAGCCAAAGGCGTGACTTGGGTAAGCTTGAGCTAGCGGCGAAAAACTAACAGCTAGAAGCTTGTTGAGGATCTATTTGTAGCGGTAGACGATGCGCCCACGATTGAGGTCGTAGGGGCTAAGTTCGATCGCGACACGGTCGCCGGGGAGGATGCGGATGAAGTTTTTACGCATGCGACCGGAGACATGCGCCAGCGCCTGGTGCTTGTTCTCAAGCTCCACCTTGAACAGGGCGTTGGGGAGGGTTTCCACCACCGTCGCCATTACTTCAATTGCATCTTCCTTCGACAAACGATCTCCTTTGAGCGGACGAACGCCGCACACGGGAGCGTGCGCGACGTTCTGCCGCAACAACTTATGATAGCGCGTCTGTGCACTTTACGCCAGCCTGGGAGGTGTGCTACTCGGGCAACGTGCGCTTAGAGCGTGAGGATGGCTTAGAGCGTGAGGATGGCTTAGAGCGTGAGGATGTCGGGGCCGTCCTTTGTGATGGCGACGGTGTGCTCGAAGTGCGCCGAGTAGCTGCCGTCGACGGTGACGGCGGTCCATCCGTCCTTGAGCACGCGCACCTCTGGGCCGCCGAGGTTGATCATCGGCTCGATGGCGAGGACCATGCCTGCCTTGAGCCGCGGACCTTTGCCGCGCGGGCCGAAGTTCGGGACCTGCGGCTGCTCATGCATGGACCGGCCGATGCCGTGGCCGACGAAGTCGCGGACGACGCCGAAGCCGGCAGCTTCGCACATCTCCTGGACGGCGGCGGAGATGTCGCCGAGGCGGCCGCCGACGACTGCCGCCTGAATTGCGTCGTAGAGCGAGGCCTGCGTGGTCTGGAGCAGCTTTTCGGTAGCCGGGCTGGCGGTTCCGACGGCGTAGGTGACGGCAGCGTCCGAGTAGAAGCCGTTGAGAACAACGCCGCAGTCGATCGAGACGATGTCGCCGTCTTTGAGGACGCGTTTGGGATTGGGGATGCCGTGCACGACCTCTTCGTTGACCGAGGTGCAGAGCGCGGCGGGGTAGCCGTGGTAGCCCTTGAAGGCGGCGGTGACGCCGAGGGCGCTCCACTCGGCGATCTTTGCGGTGGCGGCGAGTTCGAGATCCATGGTGGTCGCGCCTGGGCGGACAACGGGCGCGATCGCGTCGTGTACCTGCCGGAGCAGGCGTCCGGAGGCGCGCATCTTTTCGATCTCGGCGGCCGTTTTGATGAGGATCGCCATTGCGGTTAGGAACCTGGCTTGGAGGGGCTGGCCGGGCTCGCCGCGGAACTGGGATCGCGGAGACGCGCAAGGGCGGAGTTGACGCTGGCGGCAACCTCCTCGACCGGACGTGCGCCGTCGACTTCGGCGAAGCGGCTCTGCTGCCGGTAGTGTTCGATCACGGGAGCGGTCTGCGCCGCAAAGGTCGTCATGCGGTCGCGGAAGACGGCCTCGGTGTCGTCGGCGCGCTGCTCGAGCGGGGTTCCGTCGAGGTCGCAGCGGCGATCGACCTTTGGCGGATTTGAGTAGATGTTGTAGATGCGTTTGCACTTCGGGCAGGTGTATCGGCCGGTGATGCGATGCAGCAGATCGTCAAACGGAACGACGAGGCTGAGGGCGACGACCGGAGCGCTTCCCTGCTCGCCGGAGCTAAGTGTGCGGTCGAGCCACTCGGCCTGCTGCAAGGTGCGTGGGAAGCCGTCGAGGATGTATCCCTGGCGTGTGTCGGGAGCGCGGAGCCGGCCTCTGACCATTTGGTTGACGAGGTCGTCGGGGACGAGCTGGCCTGAGTCGAGGTAGCCCTTGGCCGTGATGCCCAGCGGCGTGCCGTCGCTGATGTTCGAGCGAAAGAGGTCTCCAGTCGAGATCTGCGGGATGCCGTAGCGCGCCATCAGGATCTGCGCCTGGGTGCCTTTGCCGACACCCGGAGCGCCGAGCAGAAGCACCGGGCCGGGCGTGAAGTGGGCTGGCGGCGCCGGCGTGTTGGAGGCGCCGATCGAGTTGTCTGTAGGGGTCAACTTGCTGCTTACCAGCTGCGACGGCCCCGGATGCGGCCGGATTTGGGCGAGAAGCCGTCGTAGTGCCGCATGATGAGCTGCGACTCGATCTGCTGGACGGTATCCATGGCGACGCCGACGACGATGAGGAGGGAGGTTCCGCCGAAGTAGAAGCTGACGCCGAGGCCGTTGGTCGTCCACGCGGGAAGTCGATCGAAGACGGTGCCGACCAGCCAGATGTGATTGAAGTGGATGCCCGAGATCAGGAACATCGGGATGATGGTGATGATGATGAGGTAGAGCGCGCCGACCAGCGTGATGCGGCTGAGAACGTCGTTGATGAAGTCGGCGGTGCGCCTGCCGGGGCGGATGCCGGGGATGAAGCCGCCGTACTTGCGCATGTTGTCGGCGATGTCGTCGGGGCGGAAGACGATGGAGATGTAGAAGTACGCGAAGAAGATGATGGCGGCCATGAAGAGGAGGACGTACCACGGCTCGCCGGGGCCGAGATTGCGGAAGATGGGGCCGAAGAAGCGTGTGTCGCGAAGGGGGCCGCTGCCGAAGAAGCTGGCGCCCGCGAAGAGCAGGGGCGCGGACAGGATGGAGGACGCGAAGATGACCGGCATGACGCCGCCCGAGTTGACTTTGAGCGGAAGGTGGGTCGATTGGCCGCCCATCATCTTGCGGCCGACGATGCGCTTGGCGTACTGGACGGGGATGCGGCGCTCGGAGCGCTCGACGAAGACGATGAACGCGACGACGGCGACCATGCCGAGGATGAGGATGGCGATGGCGATGGGGGTGAAGGCGCCCCAGGCCTGCGTGCTGGCCTTGTCGTAGAGTTCGGCGATGCCGCGCGGCAGGCCGACGACGATGCCGGTGAAGATGAGGAGGCTCATGCCGTTGCCGATGCCGCGTTCGGTGATCTGCTCACCGAGCCACATGATGAAGGCGGTGCCGGTGGTGAGGGTGAGCACGCACATGGGCAGAAAGGCGCCGCGCGGGATGGTGACCATGGAGGCGCCGGTCGAGGTGTTAGTCAAGGTGAGGCCGATGGCGAAGGACTGCACGATGGCGAGGATGACGGTGACGTAGCGCGTCCACTGCGTGATCTTGCGGCGGCCGACCTCGCCTTCTTTCTGCAGCTTGGCGAGCGGCTCGTAGATAACGGTGAGCAGCTGAAAGATGATGGAGGCGGTGATGTACGGCATGATGCCGAGAGCGAAGATGGTGAGGCGGCGGAGGTTGCCGCCCGAGAAGAGATCGACCAGGCCGAGCGCGGATCCGGAGTTGGTCTGGAAGAACTGCGCCAGCATCTCCGCGTTGATGCCGGGCGTGGGAATGTGGCCGCCGACGCGGTAGACGGCCAGCATGCCGAGGGTAAAGAGGACGCGGTTGCGGAGGTCCGGAATGCGAAAGATGTTGGCGAACTTCTGAAGCATCGTGATCCTTCTTTACTGGCTCGAAAGCAGATGCAAGCAATTCTAAATGCAGACGGAGGTCTGGATGGACGCGGCCTGCTGAGGCGCGGGAGAGCTCGATGCCCGCTTACGCTGTCGCGGGAGCTTCGGCGCCGATGACGATCGCCTGCCCGCCGGCGCGCTCGATGGCTTCTTTGGCCGACTTTGAGAACTTGTGCGCGTGGACGGTGACGGCGGAGGTGATCTCCCCGTTGTTGAGCACCTTGAGCAGACCGTTCTTTTTGCGAAGGAGGCCGAGGGAGATGATGCGGTCAAGCGTCAGATCGGCGTTTTCGGAGTTCTGCGCGACAACTTCGGCGATGCGGTCGAGGCCGAGAACGGTGTACTCGACGCGAAAGATGTTGGTAAAGCCGCGCTTGGGCAGACGTCGATGGAGCGGCATCTGGCCGCCTTCAAAGCCGCGCATGAGGGACGATCCGGAGCGCGAGCCCTGGCCCTTGTGTCCGCGGGTGGAGGTCTTGCCCATGCCCGAGCCCATGCCGCGGCCGATGCGCTTTTTGTTTTCGTTCGCCTTTTTGGGCGCGCGGAGATTGGAGAGATTGAGTGCCATTTTTGTTTCCTCGCTAAACGCCGGGATTTGATGTTAGCTCTTAGCTGTTAGCTCTTAGCTGTTAGCTCTTAGCTGTTAGCTCTTAGCTGCTAGCTTTTAGCTGTTAGCTCTTTTGCGGAGCAGCTTGGAGCTGGTTCCCGACTCGCATGTGGTGGTCCCAGGCCGTTACGCCTGGAAGTGGCTGTGCTAAAAGCTAGAAGCTAATAGCTAAAGGCTGCTACTCGAGAATGCGGACAAGATGCGGGATCTTGCGCACCATGCCGCGGGTGGAGGGCGTGTCTTCGCGTTCGACGATCTGGTTGAGCCGCGTAAAGCCGAGGCCCTTGACGACGAGCTTTTGCTTGACGGGCGTGCAGATCTTGGATCGGAAGTACTGGATCCGGATTTTGCCGGCCGGTGAGCTGGAGGGGGAAACGGTGAGATCAGACATGGCGATGTCTCCTGAAGTCTGTGAAAATTTTTAGAGCTCGTCTTCGCTTTTGCCGCGCAAAAGGGCTACGTCGGCCTTGTTGCGGAGCTGCTGGAGCGCGTCAAAGGTGGCTTTGATGACGTTGTGCGGGTTGGCCGAGCCGAGCGACTTGGTGAGCACGTTCTGGACGCCCGCCGAGGTCATCACGGCGCGAACCGTGCCGCCGGCGATGACGCCGGTACCTTCGGGCGCGGGCTTCAGCATCACCTGGCCGGCGCCGTAGTGGCCGAGCACCTGGTGCGGGATGGTGGTCTGCGTGAGGTTCACGCGCAGGAGGTTCTTTTTGGCGGCTTCGATGCCTTTGCGGATCGCCTGCGGAACCTCCTTGGCCTTGCCCGAGCCGTAGCCCACGACGCCTTCGGCCGGATCGCCGATGACGACGAGCGCCGCGAAGCTCATGTTTTTGCCGCCCTTGACGACCTTGGTCACGCGGTTGATGGAGACGACCTGATCCTTCAGGTTGAGCCGGTTCGCATCGAGCTTTTTGTGGGTTGCCATCTTGGTGTTGGTTTTCCTATCGAGCTTTCTGCCTCAGCTTGCCGGCTGAGACGATCCATCTTTAACTCTCTTCAATTCCTAAGTGAGAACAAAGTCCCTCTAACAGAGTTAGAACTCAAGGCCGGCTTCGCGCGCTGCGTCGGCCAGAGCCTTGATGCGGCCGTGGTAGAGATATCCGCCGCGATCGAAGACGACTTTGGTGATCCCCTTTTCGCGGCCGCGCTCGGCGATGAGGCGGCCGACCGTCTTTGCCGCCGCGACGTTGCCGCCGGGCTGCCGATCCGTGCCCTTGGGCGACATGGAGGAGGCGGACGCCAGGGTGACGCCCGCGATGTCGTCGATCAGCTGGGTGTAAATGTGGTTGAGCGAGCGGTAGACGTTGAGGCGCGGACGATCGGCGGTGCCGGACATCTTGGCGCGGATGCGGTTGTGGACCCGCTGCCGGATTGCGTTGCGCTTGGGTGCGATGATCATGGTGTGTCTCTCTTCCTAGAGGCGTCAGCGGCAAGGGCTGCCGACGTTCGGTTGTGTTGGTGCTAGAACTTCGGTGCAGGTTTAGGGGCTTTGGCCCTGAGCCAGGGTTTACTTGGCGCCGGTCTTGCCGACCTTCTTCTTGAGCTTCTCGTCTGCGTAGCGAACGCCCTTGTTTTTGTACGGGTCGGGCTTGCGCAGGGATCGCATGTCGGCGGCGACCTGTCCAACTTTTTGCCGGTCGATGCCGGAGACGGTGACGTGGGTCTGCTTGGGGTCGATCGCGACCTCGATGCCGCTCGGCAGGGGGAACTCGATCGGGTGCGAGTATCCGAGCGTGAAGACGACCATGTTTTTGCCCTTGAGCTCCACACGGTAGCCGATGCCGACGACGTCAAGCTCCTTCTTCCAGCCGTTGGTGACGCCTTCGACGGCGTTGAAGACGAGAGCGCGCGCGAGGCCGTGGACGGCTGCCTGCGAGTCGTTCTGCCGCTCAGCCAGGAGCTGGCCATCCTTCTGCACCAGGGAGATGCCGGTGGGCAGGAGAGCGTTGACCTTGCCCTTTGGACCCTCCACCAGGACATTGTTTCCCGAGACCGTGTACTTGACCCCGGCGGGCATGGGGATGGGCTTTCTTCCGATACGCGACATAAAGTTCCTAATCCTTAGGGTGGCTTGCGAGTCGCGGTCCGAGATCCTTAGGTCATTACAGGATTGGAGAACCGTTCCACTGCAGCCCGTTCTTTGGTGCGATTCCATCAGGACGGATGATGGCGAAAACTCAGGCGAGACGAGAGAGTCGCGGCTTACCAGACCTCGGCGAGGATCTCTCCGCCGACGCCTTCGCGGCGCGCCTGGCGACCGGTCATCACGCCCTTGGGGGTTGTCATGATCGAGATGCCGAGACCGCCCTGGACGCGGCGGATCTGGTCGCGGCCGAGGTACACGCGGCAACCTGGGCGCGAGATGCGCTTGAGGTCCCGGATGACGGCTTCGTTGTTTGGGCCGTACTTCAGATAGACGCGAATGACCTTTTGGCCCTTCTCTTCGGTGGGCTTGAAGTTGGCGATGTAGCCTTCTTCCTTGAGGATGCGCGCCATCTCGCTCTTGAGCTTGGAGGCCGGGACGTCGAGCTTCTGGTGCTTGGCCCGGATGGAGTTGCGGATGCGCGTCAGGAAGTCGGCGACGGGGTCGGTCAGATTCATTGAAGAGGTCTCCTCATCCCCCGTTCGCTCCAAGTGTCTCTCGGAGAACCGGGCGGGGATGTCTTGCTACGGTGTACTGCAATGATCCGGACGAGGTCTTCTGCTCTTCTGCTTCTCTGCTCTTCGTGGCAAAGACTCGAGAAGGAAAGGGCGGAACTCAGGTCTGAATCTGTTACTGCATCTGTTACGTTCTAAACTGTTACTTTCTCTGTTACATTTCTGCCCCACGCTAGCCGTGATGACGGGCTGTGCGCGGAGCGAAACCTACAAATCTGCTTACCAGCTGGATTTGACGACGCCCGGGATCTCGCCCTTGAGCGCGAGGCCTCGGAAGCACAGACGGCAGACCCCGAACTTGCGCAGAAAGGCGCGCGGCCGGCCGCACAGCTGGCAGCGGTTGTGCTGCCGGGACTTGAACTTCGGTTTCCTTGCATCTTTAACGCGTTTTGCGGTCGTTGCCATCGTGTTCCTTACCTCTTTATCTTACCTTGAAAACCGGCGTCTTGCCCGGAGCGAAAATCGTGATGAGTCCGTACTCCGTGCACGTCAAGAATCGGACCGAGCGCGATCTGCTTAGGCGCCCTGGCGGAACGGCATGCCGAAGCCGCGCAAGAGCGCGCGGGCGGAGTTGTCGTCCCCAGCCGTGGTCACGATCGTGACGTTCATGCCCTTGGTCTTGTCGACCTTGCTGTAGTCGATCTCGGCAAAGATCAGCTGGTCGCGCAGGCCAAGCGTGTAGTTGCCGCGGCCGTCGAAGCTCTTGGACGAGACGCCGCGGAAGTCGCGCACGCGCGGAAGAGCGATCGAGATCAGGCGATCGAGGAACTCGTACATCGTGTCGCCGCGCAGGGTCACCATCGCTCCGATGGGCATGCCTTCGCGAAGCTTGAAGGCGGCGATCGACTTTTTGGCCTTGGTCACGATCGGCTTTTGCCCGGCGATCGCGCCGAGGTCGGCCACGAGCGGGTCCATGATCTTGACGTTCTGAGTTGCTTCGCCCAGACCCATATTGATGACGATCTTTTCAATCTTCGGGATCGCCATCACGTTGGTGAGGTTTAGTTCCTTGGCCAACGCCGGCTTGATCTCCGTGTTGTACCGTTCGCGAAATCGGGATGCCATGATGGATCTCTCTTTTCTTTTTTTCACGGACCTCGGTAGGCGGCTGCTACGATCGCCGGCATTCCGTTTGCGTGAAGGTGAGTTGCGGTTCTACAGCTTTGAGTGCTCGAAACGCAAATTACGATCTGCTGAACAGCGTTTTCTATCGCTTCTTTTCCTGAATCACATTGCCGGACTTCTTCGACACGCGGACCTTCTTTTCGCCGTCCAACCGCGCTCCGATGCGGGTCTTGTGGCCATCTCCGTCGACCAGCATCACGTTCGAAAGATGGATCGGCGCCTCCTGCTCAGCGATGCCGCCCTTGATGTTGCGCTGCGGGTTCGGCTTGACGTGCTTTTTGATCATCTGGACATGCTCGACCAGGACCCGGTCCTTGTCGGCGATGATGCGCAGCACTCGCCCACGCTTGCCTTTGTCTTTGCCCGCGATGACCTCAACTGTGTCGTTGCGTTTGATCTTCGTTGCCATAAACTTCTTCCTCTCCAACCTCGGCGATCTGGGATGCGCTCTAAAATTGCCAGAGAACGCATCGTGTGTGACGGAGCCGGACTCCGGCGTACTCAAGGCACGCGCTTATTAGGGGACGCAGGCCGTCCGCTGACGCTAGATGACCTCAGGCGCGAGCGACACGATCTTGAGGAACTTCTTTTCGCGCAGCTCGCGAGCGACGGGGCCGAAGACGCGTGTGCCGACCGGCTCCATTGCATCGTTGATGACGACCGCGGCGTTCTGGTCGAAGCGGATATATGTTCCGTCGCGGCGACGATACTCCTTGCGCGTCCGGACGATGACGGCCTTGACCACCTTGCCCTTCTTTACCGTTCCGTCCGGTGAGGCTTCCTTGACGGCCGCTGTCACGACGTCGCCGAGGCCGGCCTTCTTGCCCAGGCCGCCGCCGAGCGGGAGGATCACCTGCAACTTGCGCGCGCCCGAGTTGTCGGCCACGTCAAGGATCGTTCTCATCTGTACTGCCATCGCCGCTCTCTCCCTCCGTCCGAAAACTGACGGATCCTCAAACAGAAAATCTTGGGTGTCTCACTGGCTTACTTCGGTTCGTCGAGCTTGATCTCGGCGAGCTGCGCGAGCGACGATCGGCGAACGATCTCTTCGAGCGACCAGCGCTTCAGCTTCGAAAGCGGCCGAACTTCGCGGATGCGGACCACGTCGCCGATGCGCGCCGAGTTCTGCTCGTCGTGCGCGTAGAACTTTTTGTTGGACTTCATCACCCGCTTGTACTTCGGGTGAGCCTTGCGCATCTCGATCTCGACCACGATCGTCTTCTGCATCTTGGTCGAGACGACCAGGCCGACCTTTTCGTTGCGATGCGAGGTCTTCGCCGGTGCGGCGGCGGCGGTGGCCGGAGATGAGCTCACAGCCGCGCTCACGGAGGCGTCCGTGCTCTGTCCAGATGCGTATTCAGTGTTCTGCTCGGTGCTTAGATCCATGGTCCTAAACCTTTCGGGCGTTCTTGCGCGCGGTGCGCTGGCTGGGGGCGGGCGCGGTCGGCTGTGGCTCGGGGTGCGCTTGTTTATGGGCCGCGATCTCCCGTTCGCGACGGATGGTCTTGGCGCGGGCGATGTCGAGCTTCAGGCTCCGCAGCTTTTTGAGACCTTCCTGGTTGCCGAGGCTCTTCTGAAAGCGAATGCGAAAGATCTGCTCGGCCGCAGCGAGCTCGGTCGACTTCAACTCGTCGGACGTTTGATTACGAATCTTTTCTAGTTCCATCGTGGTTTTCCTTGTTTCTTAAAAATAACCTTTACTTGGCGACCGCGACGGCCTTTGCCCCCGGCCGCTCGACAAAACTGGTCTTGAGCGGAAGCTTGTGCGCGGCCAGCCGCATGGCCTCTTTGGCGAGTTCGACGTTGACACCTTCCATCTCAAAGAGGATCTTGCCCGGACGAACCACGGCGACCCAGTGGTCCGGTGCTCCCTTGCCCTTGCCCATGCGGGTTTCGGCGGGCTTTTTGGTGATCGGCTTGTCTGGAAACAGACGCAGCCAGACCTTTCCGCCGCGTTTGATAAAGCGCGTCATCGCGATGCGGCTCGCCTCAATCTGCCGATCGGTGATGTAGCCGCACTCCATGACTTTGAGGCCGAAGTCGCCGAACGACAGATCGGATCCGCGCCACGCCTTGCCGCACATCCGGCCGCGCTGCTGCTTACGAAACTTCACCTTCTTTGGCATTAACATGATGAGGATCCTTAGGTGCTGACACACTTTGTAGAGAGCGACACAAAGCTCTCTACTTGTTTTTCTATACCTGAAACGCGCCGGCCGTTGCGCCGGGAACAACCTGCTCGCGACGCTTCTTCTGCTCGTAGATATCGCCGCGATACACCCAGGTCTTGACGCCGATGATGCCGTAGGTGGTGTGCGCCTCGGCAAAGCCATAGTCGATATCCGCGCGCAGGGTGTGGAGCGGCAGACGACCCTGCAGATACCACTCGGACCGCGCAATCTCGTTGCCGTTGAGACGGCCCGAGACGCGGACCTTGATGCCCTTGCAGCCGAAGCGCAACGCCGAGTCGACCGACTTACGCATGGCGCGCCGGAAGCTCACGCGCTTCTCGAGCTGCAGGGCGATGTTTTCGGCCACCAGCTGCGCGTCAAGCTCGGGCTTGTTGACCTCCAGGATGTCGATAAAGACCTCGCGCGATGTGCGCTTCTGAATGTCCGCCTTCAGCTTGTCGATCTCCGCGCCTTTGCGACCGATGATGATGCCTGGACGCGCTGTACGGATGATCAACCTGAGCTTGTTGCCAGGACGCTCGACCTCGACCGAACTCACGCCGGCGGCCTTCAGCTTTTCGCGCAACTCTGCCTTCAGCTTGACGTCTTCGACCAGGAGCTTGTCGTAGCCGCGTTCCACAAACCAGCGCGACTTCCACGGCTTGTTGACGCCGAGGCGAAACCCATACGGATGGACCTTCTGTCCCATAAACTTTCCCTTCTAACCTCTAGGCGCGCCCCGCAAAGCAGGAGCCGCATACGTGCTAAGACACAAACCTTGATTTTACAGGAGATCTCGACTTCCGGGCGGAGCTTTCGCCCGGAAATCGATCTACTTCGATGCTTTCTTCTTCCCGGCGGCAGACTTCTTGCCAGCTGCCTCCGCGCCGGCTGTTTGCCCGGCTGAAGACTTCTCGGCGACTGTGACGATGATGTGGGCGAGTCGACGCTGGTAGCGGAACGCGCGACCCATCGGCGCGGGTCGAATGCGCTTCAGGCGCGGACCTTCGTTGGCGACGGCCGACTTCACATACAGGTTGTCGACATCCACGTCGAGCCCCTGCTCCTGCGAGAGATAGTTTGCGTTCTGGATCGCCGACCGGAGGACCTTTTCGATCACCGGCGCCATGCGCTTGGTGGAGAAGTGGACGGTGTTGAGCGCCTGCTCAACCCGGAGGCCCTTGATCAAGTCCAGGACCAGCTTGGCCTTCTGTGGGCTGGTGCGCTGAAACTTGGCTTCCGCGCGAAACTCTCGTGTCTCTGGTGCTGCTGTCAGGTTTGCCATGATGTTTTTCCTTGAGGGGGCCAGGCTTTTTCCGCGACCCCGAAATGTCTGCTTACTTGGGCTTTGCGGCAGTCTCGGTCGCGCGCGCGGAGTGACCCTTGAACGTTCGTGTGGCGGAAAACTCGCCCAGCTTGTGTCCGACCATGTTCTCGGTCACGTATACCGGAATGAACTTGCGGCCGTTGTGAACCGCGATCGTGTGACCCACCATGTCAGGGTGGATCGTCGACCGGCGCGACCAGGTACGCAAGACCTTCTTGTCGTTGGTCTGATTCATCACCGTGATCTTGGTCATCAGGTGCGCATCAATAAACGGACCCTTCTTTGCCGAACGTGCCATTGTGTTGTAACTCCAATCCTTTTCAAGCCTGTGCTCGATACGACGAATCTCTTGGCCTTACCCTCTGGTTAGCCGCGAGACTTGGTGTAGCTTCTACTTCCCTCAGTAACTTGTATCTACTTCACTTACTTCGCTAGTAACACAGAACCTACAAGAACTGAGGTTCCTTACTTGCTGCGCCGGCTCACGATAAAGGTGTCGGTCCGCTTGTTGTTGCGCGTCTTGTAACCGCGGGTCGGCTGACCCCATGGCGTCACCGGGTGACGTCCGCCGGAGGTCTTACCCTCGCCGCCGCCGTGCGGGTGGTCGACCGGGTTCATCGAGACGCCGCGGTTTGCCGGGCGGATTCCCTTCCATCGGTTGCGCCCCGCCTTGCCGACCGTGACATTCTCGTGATCCGTGTTGCCGACCTGTCCGATCGTGGCCATGCACTCGACCAGGACGCGGCGGGTTTCGCCCGAAGGCAGCTTCAGGAGCGCGTACTCGCCCTCTTTGGCGATCAACTGCACCTGTGCGCCGGCGGAACGCGCCATCTGCGCGCCTTTACCAGGGCGAAGCTCGATGTTATGCACCGTCGTTCCGGACGGTATGTTTTTGAGCGGAAGCGCGTTGCCGACCAGGATATCGGCGTCCGGACCGCTCATGATCTGCTGCCCGACCTTGAGGCCGACGGGCTGGATGATGTAGCGCTTCTCGCCGTCCGCGTAGTTCACGAGAGCGATGCGCGAGGACCGGTTCGGATCGTACTCGATGGTCGCGACCGTCGCCGGGATACCGTACTTGTCGCGCTTGAAGTCGATCAGACGGAGCTTCTGCTTGTGGCCGCCGCCCTGGTGCCGGATCGTCATGGCGCCGGTCGAGTTGCGTCCGCCGGTGCGCTGCTTCACCGTCAGGAGCGGCTTATACGGGGTGTCGGTTGTTAGGTCGTCGTTGACCAGCTTGGTCGCGAAACGGAGCGACGGCGTCATCGGTCGAAAGGATTTGATCGGCATTTCTTTTTGAGCTCCTAGCTGCTAGCTTCTAGCTCTTAGCTAGTTCTTTTGATCTAGGTTACTTATATCGAGAGAGTTGAGGTCCGGGTCTTAGCTAGAAGCTAAGAGCTAAGAGCTACACTTACAAGCTATCCAGATACTCCGGCATCTTTTCGCCGGCCTTCAAGCGGACGTAAGCTTTCTTCCAGTCCGGGCGGTAGCCGGCAAACTTGCCCCGGCGGCGTTCTTTCCCTTCAACGGTTGCTGTGCGAACGGCGTTGACCTTGACCTTGAACAGGGCCTCGACGGCCTGCTTGACCTCGGTCTTGGTGGCCTTGAGCGCAACCTCAAAGACCAAGGTGTTCTCGGTCTCCTTCACGCCCATGCCTTTTTCGGTGATCAACGGCCGGCGGATGACGGTATAGAGCGTCGGCATTATGCAACCTCCTTCTGGCTGGCGCTGGCGGCGGCTTCAGCCTTGGCGCGATGCCGCGGCGCGTTCTTCACCAGGGTCTCCTGCAAGGCCTCGATCGCGTCGCGCGAAAACACCGCGTGCTCGTAGCGCAGAAGATCATACGGATGGACCTCGGACGAGAGCACAAGCTCGACGCCGTCGAGGTTGCGCGATCCGAGATAGAGCTTTTCGTCGAGCTTGCGGCTGGTCTCGACCAAGAGCGCGGTCTTCTTCGCCTCCAGTTTGTCGAGCGCCGCGCGGAAGAGCTTGGTCTTCGCCTCCGGAACGTCGAAGCTCTCGACCACGGTCAGCTTGCCTTCGGACAGCTTCGCGATCAGGGCCGAACGGAGCGCGCCGAGGAGCTTCTTGCGCGGAAACGCGTACTCGTAGGAGCGCGGCTGGGGCCCGTGGACGGTGCCGCCGGAGCGCCAGAGCGGTGATCGGATCGATCCAACGCGGGCGCGTCCGGTGCCCTTCTGCTTCCAGAGCTTTTTGCCCGAGCCGGAGACGAGCTTGCGGTTTTTTGTCGCCGCGGTTCCCTGCCGGAGCGCGGCGCGGTAGTGCTTCACCGACTCCCAGATCAGAGGTTCATTGACCTCGCCCGTGAAGACCTGGTCGGAGAGGACGAGCTCTCCGACCTTTTCTCCGCCGAGATTGACTATGTTGATGTTTGCCATCGATGTTCTCTCTTCGTCTCCCACCAGAACGTAACTGTGGGCGTTACAAGAATTCTGTCATCACTTCGCGGCCGCAAGGAAGCTTACAATCCGGTGCGGCCAGGCACTACTTCTTCTTGGCCGGGGCTGCCTTCTTCGACGCCTTCAGAGGATCAAGCGTCGTTGCGCCGGCAAATCCGCGACGCTCTCTCGGCGGCGCCTTGGCCTTCGAGATCAGGACGTATCCGTCGCGCGGGCCGGGGACGGCGCCTTCCACCAGAAGGAGATTGTCTTCAAGATCGATGCCGCGGATCCGGAGGTTGCGCACGGTGACCTGGTCGGTGCCCATGTGTCCGGGCATTCTCTGCCCAGGGAAGACGCGCGACGGAAACGAGCTTGCGCCGATCGATCCTTGCACCTGGAACATGTGGCCGTGCGCCTTGGGGCCGCCGCCGAAGTGATGCCGCCGAACCACGCCGGCGAAGCCGCGGCCTTTGGAGGTGCCGATCACGTCGACGAACTTCTCGTCCGAAAAGATGTCGACCAGAACGCGGTCGCCCGCCTTGGCGTTTGCCTCGGTTTCGCCTGCCGTGACGGTATTGTCAAGCGGAACTTCCTTGAGCACGCGCACGGGCGGAACGTCGGACTTCGCGAAGTGGCCGGTCATCGCCTTGTTGACCTTGGACGCCTTGATGAAGTCCACGTAGCCGATCTGCGCGGCATCGTAGCCATCCTTCGCCAGCGTCTTGAGCTGCGTGATGACGCATGGCCCGGCCTTGAGCACCGTTACCGGGTGTACGTCGCCGCGATCGTCAAACAGCTGCGTCATGCCGATCTTTTTGCCGAGAATTCCTGCTACAGACATCGGGTATTTCCTTTCCTCATCATGCTCGTGGAGCGGGCACTGTAGGTGTTGCGGAGAAGCTGCTAGCTGCTAGCTGCTAGCTGCTAGCTGCTAGCTGTTAGCTAAGAGCTAGAAGCTAAAAGCTGTTCTTCTACTTACTTCTGCACCGTCTTGATCTCGACGTCGACACCGGCCGGAAGATCGAGCTTCATCAGGGCGTCGACCGTCTGCTGGGTGGGTTCTAGGATGTCGATCAGGCGCTTGTGGGTGCGGATCTCAAAGGCCTCGCGAGATTTTTTGTCGACGTGCGGCGAGCGGAGAACGCAATACTTGTTCTTCATCGTCGGCAAGGGGATGGGCCCGGCGACCTGCGCTCCGGTGCGCTTGGCCGTGTCGACGATCTCGCCGGTGGACGTATCGAGTACGCGGTAGTCGTACGCCTTCAGGCGAATTCTGATTCTCTGTCCAGCCATGGTCTTGGTCTCTCTTCTTTTCTGGTGCGCAAAGATCGTGTAGGGAGTGGCCGGCAGTTGATTGCAGCTGCCGGCCCTTGTAGGTTAAGTCCGCCGCTTTTACTTGACGATTTCGGAGATGGTTCCCGCGCCTACGGTTCGGCCGCCTTCGCGGATGGCGAAGCGGAGGCCTTTTTCCATCGCGACTGGGGTATGAAGCGTGATCTCAAGCTGGATGTTGTCGCCCGGCATGCACATCTCGGTGCCCTCCGGCAGCTTGGCCGATCCGGTCACGTCGGTGGTGCGGAAGTAGAACTGCGGGCGGTAGCCGTTGAAGAACGGTGTGTGCCGGCCGCCCTCTTCCTTCGACAAGACGTAGACCTCGCCCTTGAAGTCGGTGTGCGGCTTGATCGATCCCGGCTTGGCGAGCACCATGCCGCGCTCGACGTCTTCCTTCGCGATGCCGCGCAGAAGCAGGCCGGCGTTGTCGCCTGCCAGGCCCTCGTCGAGCTGCTTTTTGAACATCTCGACGCCGGTGACGACGGTCGGGCGGGTCTCGCGGAAGCCGACGATCTCGCTCGCCTCGCCAACCTTGACCTTGCCGCGCTCGATGCGTCCGGTGACCACCGTGCCGCGGCCGGAGATCGAGAAGATATCCTCGATCGGCATCAGGAACGGCTGGTCGATCGCGCGGTCCGGCTGCGGGATGTACTTGTCGACCGCGTCCATCAAGGCGTCGATCTGGGTCTCCCACTTGGCTTCGCCGTTCAGGGCGCCGAGCGCCGACCCGCGGATGATGGGGGTGTCGTCGCCCGGGTAGTCGTACTTCGAGAGCAGCTCGCGCACTTCAAGCTCAACCAGCTCGATCAGCTCCTCGTCCTCGACCGCGTCGCACTTGTTCAGGAACACGACGATGTACGGGACACCGACCTGCCGGGCCAGGAGCACGTGCTCCTTGGTCTGCGGCATCGGGCCGTCGGTGGCGGCGACGACCAGGATCGCTCCGTCCATCTGCGCGGCGCCCGTGATCATGTTCTTGATGTAGTCGGCGTGGCCCGGGCAGTCCACATGCGCGTAGTGCCGGTTCGCGGTCTCGTACTCAACGTGCGAGGTCGCGATCGTGATGCCGCGCTCGCGCTCCTCAGGGGCGTTGTCGATCGTGTCAAACGATCGAAATGTGTTGTTCGGGTTGTGCTTGGACAGCACCTTGGTGATCGCCGCCGTCAACGTCGTCTTGCCGTGATCGATGTGACCGACCGTCCCGATATTGACGTGCGGCTTGGATCGGTCAAACTTTTCCTTACCCATAGTGTTCTCCTGTTTCGTGATGGTGCCGTTCTGGATGTGTTGTGGTCAAAAACAACCAAGAAAACTGTGAGGGCGAAGCACGTGAGCCGGCCCTGAAATTCAGACGTCTACCGCTTGTCGCCGTCCTTGCCTTGTACCTTGGCGATGATCTCTTCGGACACCGATCGCGGCGCCTCTTCGTACTGCTTGAACTGCATCGAGTAGTTGGCGCGGCCCTGCGTCGCTCCGCGCATGTGGGTGGCGTAGCCGAACATCGTCGACAGCGGAACGGACGCGCGAATGGCCTGCGTGTTGCCGACCATCTCCATGCCTTCGATGCGTCCGCGTCGGGAGTTCAGGTCGCCGATGATCGTTCCCATGTAGTCCTCGGGAACGGTCACCTCAACGGCCATCACGGGCTCGAGCAGGACCGGCTTCGCTTTGCGCGCGGCCTCCTTGAAGGCCATCGAACCGGCGATCTTGAACGCCATCTCGTTGGAGTCGACGTCGTGGTAGCTGCCGTCGTAGAGCGACACCTTGACATCGACCATCTCGTATCCGGCCAGGACGCCGCGCTGCATCGCGTCCTGAATGCCCTGGTCGATCGGCTTGATGTACTCCTTGGGAATCGTTCCGCCCTTGATGTCGTTCGAGAACTCGTATCCCTTGCCGGGCTCGTTCGGTTCGATGCGAATCTTGGCGTGGCCGTAGTTGCCCGAACCTCCGGTCTGCCGGATGTACTTGCCCTCCGCCTCGGCGTTGGCCTTGATCGTCTCGCGGTAGTTGACCTGCGGCTTGCCGACGTTGGCCTCGACCTTGTACTCGCGCATCATGCGATCGACGATGATCTCAAGGTGGAGCTCGCCCATGCCGGCGATGATGGTCTGTCCGGAGTCAATGTCGGTGCGAACGTTGAAGGTCGGATCCTCCTGCGCGAGCTTCGACAGGGCGACGCCCATCTTCTCCTGATCGGCCTTGGTCTTCGGCTCGACGGCGACCTCGATGACCGGCTTCGGGAAGTCGATCGACTCAAGCACGACTGGACTCTTATCCGAGCAGATGGTGTCGCCGGTGACGATGTTTTTCAAACCTACGGCGGCGCAGATATCGCCTGCCAGGATCTCGGTGATCTCCTCGCGCTTGTTGGCGTGCATCTTCAACAGGCGGCCGATGCGCTCGGTCTTGCCGGTGCGCGGGTTCAGCACGGAGTCGCCGGTGTGGAGCTCGCCCGAGTAGGCGCGGATAAAGATGAGCTGGCCGACAAACGGGTCGGTCATGATCTTGAACGCGAGCGCCGAGAGCGGCTCCTTGTCCTCCGGCCGGCGGATGATCTCCTGCTCCATGTTGTCCGGATTGTGTCCGATCATGGGCGGAATATCGAGCGGGCTCGGGAGGTAGTCGACCACGGCATCGAGCAGGGTCTGCACGCCCTTGTTCTTGAACGACGATCCGCAGAGCACGGGGAAGATGTTCATGGCGATCGTCGCCTTACGAATGCCGGCCTTGAGCTGCTCCTCGTTCGGCTCCTCACCTTCGAGGTAGAGATTCATGATGACGTCGTCCGAATCGGCTACGGCTTCGATCAGCTTCGTGCGGGCTTCTTTCGCGGTCGCGACGAGGTCGGACGGGATCTCTTCGACCGAGTACTCGGCGCCCATCGTCTCGTCGTGCCAGAAGATCGCCTTCATCGTCACGAGATCGACGACGCCCAAAAACTTGGCTTCGGCGCCGATCTGGATGTTGATCGGCACAGCACGCGCTCCGAGACGATCGACGATGGTCGACGTTGCGTACACCGCATCCGCGCCGGCCTTGTCCATCTTGTTGATGAAGCAGATGCGCGGGACCTTGTATTTGTCGGCCTGACGCCACACGGTCTCGGACTGCGGCTGCACGCCGGCGACCGCGTCAAAGCAGGCCACCGCGCCATCGAGCACGCGCAACGAACGCTCGACCTCGGCGGTAAAGTCGACGTGGCCAGGGGTGTCGATGATGTTGATGCGCGTGTTCTTCCATGTGCATGTGGTCGCGGCCGACGTGATGGTGATGCCGCGCTCCTGCTCCTGCTCCATCCAGTCCATCGTCGCCGTGCCTTCGTGCACTTCGCCGATGCGGTGGGTGATGCCGGTGTAGAAGAGGATGCGCTCGGTCGTCGTTGTCTTGCCGGCGTCGATGTGCGCCATGATCCCGATGTTTCGGCAACGATTCAGCGATATAGTGCGTGCCACGGTGAGGTCTTATCTTTCTTGCGGGCGCGGTGCGCTCGCGGTCGGTACTGCCCTAACTAGAAGTCTGAAATACGATTGCGAAAACGTTTGCGGAAGAGCTTTTGCTTTACCAGCGATAGTGCGCAAAGGCCTTGTTTGCCTCGGCCATGCGATGGACATCTTCCTTCTTCTTCATCGCCGCGCCGCGACCGTTGGCTGCGTCGAGCAGCTCGGCCGAAAGCTTGTCGACCATGCCCTTTTCGCCGCGCGCCCGGCCATACTGCACCAGCCACCGGATCGCGAGCGAGGTGCGACGCTCGGGGTTCACCTCGATCGGCACCTGATAGTTGGCTCCGCCCACGCGGCGGCTTTTCACTTCAAGCAGCGGCTTCACGTTCTCGACCGCTTTCTTGAAGAGCTTGATCGCCTCGTCGCCGCCCTTGGTCTCGAGGTTGGTCATCGCCTCGTAGAAGATGCCCTGCGCGGTCGACTTTTTGCCGCCCCACATCATGGAGTTGACGAACTTCGTCACCAGGGTTGAGTTGTAGATCGGGTCCGCTGCAACGTCGCGCTTCGCGATAAAACCTTTTCTTGGCATGGATCTCTTTCTCTTCTTCCCTCAGCGCGGTGAACTTCTCACGTGCCGAGCCTATGAGGTTTCTAGGTTGCTAGCTTTTAGCTCCTAGCTCTTAGCTAAAAGCTAGAGGCTAAAAGCTGTCTTCTACTTGGCGGCTGCGGCCTTGGGCCGTTTTGCGCCGTACTTCGACCGGCTCTGCTTGCGGTTGGCCACGCCCACGGAATCGAGCGTGCCGCGAACCACGTGATAGCGAACTCCGGGGAGATCCTTGACGCGACCTCCGCGGATCAGCACGATCGAGTGCTCCTGGAGGTTGTGCCCGATGCCGGGGATGTAAGTCGTGACCTCGATCCCGTTGGTCAGACGAACGCGCGCCACCTTGCGGAGCGCCGAGTTCGGCTTCTTTGGCGTCTGTGTGTACACGCGGGTGCAGACGCCGCGACGCTGGGGCGAACCTTGCAAGGCCGGGCTGGCGGTCTTGTAACGCGTGGGCGTGCGGCCCTGCTTGACGAGTTGATGAAACGTAGGCACTGAACTTGCTCCTCTTGAAATCCGCTAGACCGCTAGAACCGCTGTCACGAAATCCGTGACGAAACTTTTGTAAGTCGTCCCGCGTGTCTAAGCGCACACGCGAGAGGGAAAAGAGCAAGTTGCCGCTCTCTCCGGATACCTTCCAAAAACTGCCTAGAACATCACGAACTCGGTTGAGTAACAGTCGACGGTGGCCGAGCTCCTGAGCACAGATTGCCTGCTCGGGCCGACTCCGTTTCGCTGTTCCGGCCTGCATAGACCTCCCTGGAGGAGGATGTCGCAGACTCGATTGCGATGGGCCCGCCTGCGTTCCCGGATGCCCTTGATGCGCACAGGGATCCCAGCGGGTTACTTCTTGGATTAACTATAGCGAAGTTTCGCGGATTTGTCTTGCGCGCGGGACGCCGGTTGGGAAGCTTCCACCTACAATCTACTCCATGGAGATTCAACGCATCGGCTCCAGACCCTCGGGCCGGGGTCCGGCAGAGTGGTTTACCGGCGAGGTCCGGATTGATCCGCTCTTTCAGGCGCCCGAACCGGCGCGCGTTGCCGGCGCGAGCGTCACGTTTGAGCCCGGAGCGCGGACGGCCTGGCACACCCACCCGCTGGGCCAGACCCTGATCGTCACCGCCGGCTGCGGTTGGGCGCAGCAACAAGGAGCTGCGATCCAGGAGATCCACCCCGGAGATGTGGTCTGGTTTGCGCCGGGAGAGAAGCATTGGCACGGTGCGACGCCGACCACGGCGATGACGCATATTGCCGTTCAGGAACGGTCCGATGGAGAGGCTGTGGAGTGGTTGGAGCAGGTCAGCGCTGATCAGTATCGGGTCGGTTCCTGAGCGATCTCACGTCGCGGATCTCCGTCCGGCGGCTAGAATCGCGCTATGCCCTGCCGCGTCTCCCGTCCCTCCTCACGTTGCGTGCTCCCCCTTGCTCTCTTGTCGGCCGTCGCGGCTGTCGCTGCCTCCGCGCAGAGCGGCAATCCGGCCACCATGCCGCCGCTCAAGGACCCCGACCCGCGCGTCGCGTCCACCCTTGCCGCCATGGACCGGGCGCGGAGCTTCAACGGGGTCGCTCTTAGCCCGGACGGAGCCCAGATCGCTTGGATCGGACACGAGAGCTCCACCATCCACCTCTTGGATGTGAAGCAGCGCGGCCAAACGGGAAGCCAGACGGATGGACCGAGATCCGGCACGCCAGGCCGGAGCATCGCCGCGCCGGCAGGCAGCGACCCCGCATGCCGGGTGAGCGCGCCCCTGTGGTCGCCGGACAGCCAGACGCTCGCCTATACCTCGAACTGCACCGGCACGGCGCCCAAGCCCGACCAGAGCCAGATCTATCTCTGGTCGCGCGCAACGGGCGAGAGCCGACAGCTGACGCACCTCAAAGGCCTCTTTCAAGACGTGGCGTGGTCGCCCGATGGCAAATCGATCGCCTTCCTCTTCGTTGAAAACGCCACCCGCTCAGCCGGCGCGCTCGCCGCAATGAAACCCTGGTCCGGCGTGGTTGGGGAGGATGGCGTCGAGGTGCAGCGCGTCTACGGCGTCGACGTCGCGAGCGGCCGAGGGACCTGGATCTCAGCCGATCGGAATCTACATGTCTTCGAGTTCGGCTGGGCGCCCGATTCACGCAATCTCACGTACGTTGCAGCAAACGCGCCGGGCGAAAACAACTGGTGGGTCTCGAAGCTATACACGCAATACGTCGGGCAAATAGCCGTTTGCGATGCAGAGCGGATCGCTTGTATAAGCGACGGCGCTCCGATGGGCGTTCCCACCGTCGTCTTCGACCCCAACACCACCTCCGGCGACCTCCACGGCCTCCAGATCGCCAACCCGCGCTGGTCCCCGGACGGCAAGCAGATCGCCTTTATCGGCGGCCTGATGAGCGACCAGGGATCGACCGGCGGCGACATCTACACCGTCCCGGCCACGGGCGGCCATAACTCCGCGACCGACGTCAGCGCCGACAAGTCCGTCAGTCCGTCGTGGTTCACCTGGACCTCGCCGACCGAGATCCGCGTCGTCGCGCGGGCGTCGGGCAAAAACCTGGTCGCGCTCTGGAACGCCCGATCGAAACAGCAGCTCCCAGGAGCGCAGACCATCGCCGGCGGAGTCAGCGCGGGCGCGGCGGACCTGTCGCTCGCCAACTCCGGCGCCTACGCCTTTGCCAGCTCCTCGTTTGAAGCTCCGCCCGAGATCTTTCTCGCGCAGACACCCACCTCCGCGCCCCGGCAGATCACCTCCGAAAACGCCGGCCTGCAACCCGTCTGGGGCAAGAGCGAGTCGGTGGAGTGGACCGACGAAGGATTTCACGTCCAGGGCTGGCTTCTGTACCCGGCCGGCTTTGACGCGGCAAAGAAGTACCCGCTCATCGTCGACGTGCACGGTGGACCCTCGGCCGCGATGGGCGCAAAGTGGGCGGAGGCGCCGACGATGTACTCCGCGCTCGGCTACTTCGTCTTCCTGCCCAATCCGCGCGGGTCGTTCGGACAAGGTGAGAAGTTCGTGCGGGCCAACGTCAAGGACTTCGGCTACGGCGACCTGCGCGACATCCTCTCCGGCCTCGACACCCTCGAAGCCCGCATCCCCGCCATCGACCACAACCGCGAAGGCCTGATGGGATGGAGCTACGGCGGCTTTATGACGATGTTCGCGGTGACGCAGACGCAGCGCTTCCACGCCGCGGTCGCGGGCGCCGGCATCTCCGACTGGAAGAGCTACTACGGCGAAAACTCGATCGATCAGTGGATGCTGCCATTCTTCGGAGCGACCGTCTACGACGACCCAAAGGTCTACGCGAAGAGCTCGGCGATCGAGTACATCAAAGACGTGCACACGCCCACGCTGGTTCTGGTCGGCGACCGCGACGGCGAGTGCCCGGCGCCGCAGTCGTTTGAGTTCTGGCATGCCCTGCGGGCCGAGGGCGTCAAGACGCAGCTGGTGATCTATCCGAACGAGGGTCACCGCTTCGTCGACCCGGCGCATACCCTCGATCGCCCGGAGCGAACGCTGCAGTGGTTTGCGCAAAACATGCCCGCGCCCCGGCAGTAACGCACGGAGGCGCCGCGGGCCCATTTGCCTCGCGCGGACGCACCTTCCCGAGCAAATTACCTGTCACGGTATGGGGAGCCACGGACATCGACGCCGTTTTCTCCCAAGGAAAACGGCTCGAGACAAATGCTTCCGCTCCACAACAACAGGTAATTTGCTCTAAACTGGAGATCTCGCAACATCAGCCCGCTCGCCTGGCAGGTTGCGCTCAGAGACCGCACATCTCCACGTGAGATGTCGCGGGGAGGCCGGATGCGTCGTTTCAGCACGTTGTTGGTTCTGTTGTTTCTTTCCGTTCCGTTTGGCATCTCCATCTCCGGTTGCGGAAGTAAGACGTCGGTGGTTTATTGCAACTCAGGTTCGGACTCGGGCACCGTCGTCGGGCAGCTCACCACCATCACGCTCGACCCGGTGCTTACCGGGATTTCGCTGAACGAAGGCCAGATCGGCGCGGTCTCCACACCCAGAGGAGCCGACTGCAAGGGAAACCCGGTGACGGTCAGCACCTTGCTTTACGGCACGACCGACCCGGTGAAAGACGCCAGCCAGCGCACCATTGACGTTTCGCCCAATGGCCAGCTCTGCGCGGGCAGCTGGAATCGCGACACCGGCGGCGGCATCCCGGACTACACCGTCTGCAACATCACGGGAAAGACGGGCGCCTACTTCGTCACGGCGACGGCCCAGGGCGTCTCCAGCAATCCCTTGCCGGTCTTTGTCCACCCCGTCATCACAAGTATTCTGCTGGGTCCGGCGTCGACCAACTGCGCGTCTGACCTCGCGACCAACTGTTGTCCGATCACGAATATCGCTGTCCTCAGCGCGCCTCCGTACGACCCAAACAGCTGCCTTTCGCAGAACACCACGGGAGCTCTAGCGGGCCGCGTCTACGCCGGTTCGGGCGCGGGCCAGACCAACATCAGCTGCGCGGTTTCGACCGGTGCGAATGGCCAGCAGACCTACTCTCCGCTCGCCGGACACCTGACCTTTGCGCCGCAGAACGCGGACGTCGTGACCATCGATCCGAACGGCATCGCCACGGCCAAGAACCCGGGTTCGACGCTGGTGACGGCGACGCTCTCAAACGCGGGCTCGGGGCCGGGCTTCTTTTCGACGTGTCCGCCGCGATCGATCGCCCTCACCGCGCTCGGCCAGACCAGCGCCAACGTCAACCAGAACAGCACCATCCCGCTCTCGGCCACGGTCGTCGATACCAAGGGCAATACGCTCTCCGGCATAAGCCTCCAATACGTCTCGACCACGCCGACCACGCTTCCCGGCGGCGGAGGTTCGGTCACGCCAAGCCTCCCCGGCGCCGGTGCGATCACGGCGCTCTGCCTTCCGCCGGCCTGCAACTCATCGCCCTTGAATGAGATCGGCTTTGCCGGCAACGGAACGCCCATCAGCTCGAACCCGGTCACCATCACGACGGCCGGCGTCACCGGAACTGTGCTCTATGTGGGCAGCACACAATCGCTTTATCTGCAGATCATCGACTTCACATCGAGCACGATCGGAGCCACGGCGCGCCTGCCGTACCTGCCGAACTCCATGATCCTCTCCGAAGACACGAGCACGCTTTACATGGGCAGCTCGACCGAGCTGATGGTGCTGAGCTCGACCGGCGCGGTCACTCGTGTGGACGCCACCACCCCTGGAACCGTGCTCGCCGTCTCGCCGGACAACACGACCGTCGTGGTCGCGGACCCGGTCCGGCAGCTGGTGTCTCTCGAAACCGCCGGCGGCGTCACGGCTCAGATCGGCGGCCTGGCGACGCACGCCGAGTTCTCCCCTGATAGCGGCACCGTGTACATCAGCGCCGGCAACCAGCTTCTGGTGCACTCGAACTTTACCGGATGGTCGACGATCCCGCTAAGCACGCCCGCGCTCGACGTCGCCGTCACCGTCCCCAGCGTCGGCGCCTATCTTGCCGGAGCCGTCACGACGGGGCGCAGCTACTGCCCATCGACCACATTCGTCAATACGAGCGGCCAGGCAACGACCGTCAATCAGTTCTACCCGCTGGCCGACACGGCGGCGGTCGTCACGGATCGCCTGGCGGCCACAGACGACGGCCACCACGTTCTTGGAGCGCACGCCGCGGGCGCCAACGCGAGCACCCTCGTCGACCTCGCGTTCCTTGGAACCAACAGCTCGGGCACGGCGAACAGCTCGGGCCTGCCGATCGGCGCGTGCCCTACGGTCGTCCCCGCGAACTACTTCACCGCCCAGCGTACCGGCGCTACCAACGTTCCTCTGGCGGGCGTGAACGCCTCCGCGATCACCGGCGTCTTGCCCACCTCGGACTCGACCACGGCGTTTGTCACCTACACCGGAACCGGACCTCTGCCAGCCTACACACCCGCGACAGGCGCCATCGTAAGCATCCCGCTCACCGGCGGAGCGACCGCGCCTGTCAACGGCGTCATCAGCTCCGACAACAATACCTTCTACGTCGGAACGGCGGGCGACAACAGCGTGCACCTGGTCACACGATCGAGCACCGGCTTCTCGGACACCAGCACCGTACAACCCAAGCTGGCCGACCCGAACGGCAACGTCGTTGTTCCGAATCTCCTGGCGCAGCGTCCGAGACGTACCACCTAGAGCACTCGTCCAGCGCCGGCCCCAGCGTCAGCCGAGCCGACGCTTCAGCACATCCCGCGCAATCGCGTCCAGGACGCCGTTGAGGAAGTGGATCGACTCCGGTGCGGCGTAGCGTCGCGCCACCTCGAGCGTCTCGTTGATGATGATCGGCCCGGGCGTGTTGGGAAATCCCAGCATCTCGGCGGTGCCGGCGCGCAAGAGGTTGCGATCCACCACCGGCATGCGCTCCATGCGCCAGTTCGCCGAGTGCTCCTCGATCAGCTTGTCGACCTCGTCGCGCCTCTGCGTCGCCACGCGATAAAGATCCTCGGCAAATCCGCGCGTTTCTGCATCGACATCGTCGCGCGCATCCCAGAACAGATGTCGGACCTCCTCCGGCGTTTGCTTGCCGAGGTCGCCCTGAAAGAGCATCTGCATCGCGAGTTCGCGGGATTTGCGGCGCTGTCCCATCTACCGGATCACCGCTGCCTGAAGCTCAGCCGCCGCAGGGGTCTCGGACCGCAGTTTCGTTCCGAGCGACGCCATCTCGATGGCCGCGATCGCTGCCTCAAACCCCTTGTTGCCGGACTTCAGACCTGCCCGGTCGAGCGCCTGTTCGAGCGTCTCGCACGTCAGAACGCCGAACGCATGCGGCACGCCGGTCTCCTGCTGCGACTGCCCGATGCCGCGTGCGACCTCGTTGTAGATGGCCTCGTAGTGCGCCGTCTCGCCGCGCAAGAGCACGCCCAGGGTCACGATGGCCGAGAAGCGTCCCGTCTCGGCCATCGTTCGCGCCGCGGAAGGGACCTCCCAGGCGCCCGGAACGCGCACAATCTCGACGTTCTCCGGGAGAGCTCCACTGCGATAGAGAGCGTCGAGCGCGCCTTGCAAGAGACGGTCCGTGATCACCGTATTCCACCGTGTCGTCACGACACCGAAGCGAAACGGCGCCGCCGAAAGGTCGCCCTCGACCGCTACCGGACGGCCGTGCAACGGCTGCTCCGATTGCCAGAAGCCGACCCGCAGATCGGGTGCGAGTTCGGCGGAAAACATCCGCGAGTTCCAGTGCGTCAGCTCGGGCTCGGAGACCGGAGCTCCGTCTGACACAGCCGCGCGAACCGCCGCATGCACAGCATCGAGATCAGTCGTCTCGACCAGGATCCCGGGCATCGCCGGCTTGCGTCCGCTTACGATCTCAAGATTGCCGACCGGCGCCAGAAACGCGTCGCCGCGGCCCCCATCGTCCTTCCAGCCCTTGCCGCTCTCAAAGCCCAGCGACCGCAACAGGCGCGCCAGACGGTCGTGCGTCTCAGCTTCAGCGACGCCGTGCACAAGCGTGATTCCCTTGATCACCGGATCTCCTTTGGTCTCCCCTGATTGTATCGTTGAGGCGACGGTCCGAACTTCTCTGGAGATCTAGAACCTATGCCCTCGAAGACCCTGCTGTGCGATCGCGTCGGAGCGGTCGCCGTCGTTACGCTGAACCGCCCCGAGGTCCTGAACGCCCTGAACACGGAGGTCTTTGACGATCTCGAAGCCGTCTTTGCGCAGCTCTGCGACGACCCAGGCGTGCGCGCGATCCTGCTCACCGGAGCCGGCGAGAAGGCCTTTGCCGCGGGCGCCGACATCCGCGAGCTCGCCGCGGCCGACGCTGTCTCCGGCGAGCAAAAGGCGCTGCGAGGGCAGGTGGTCTTCGATCGGATCGAACGCTCTCGGACGCCCGTCCTTGCGCTGGTAAACGGCTTCGCGCTCGGCGGTGGATGCGAGCTCGCGATGAGCTGCCACCTGCGCATCGCCAGCACGCGCGCCCGCTTCGGCCAGCCCGAGGTCAAGCTGGGCCTGATCCCCGGATACGGCGGAACGCAGCGTCTGCCGCGGCTTATCGGTCAGGGCGCCGCGCTCAAGCTCCTTCTCACCGGCGAGATCGTCGCGGCCGACGAGGCCCTGCGCCTCCGCCTGGTCGAAGAGGTCGTCGCTCCCCAAGATCTGCTCCCCCGCGGACATGCTCTCGCCGCGCTTATCGCCGCCGCCGCGCCGCTCGCCGTCGAGGGCGTGCTCCAGGCCGTGCGATCCGGGCAAGAGAGTTCCGTCCCTGACGGCTTCATCGCGGAAGCGCGCGTCTTCGGACAGATGTGCGGCACGGAGGACAAGCGGGAAGGCACGGCAGCTTTTCTCGCGAAGCGACCGCCGGTCTGGACGGGTCGCTGAAGATCCAGACCAGCCCAGACCAGACCCGACCGGCCGCGAGCCCGCCACCCCGTCCGATAGGTCGCTCGGCTGTCTTGTATCGTCTTGATATTCTGTCAGCGAGCATGTTCCCACGACACCCCGCCACGCGCCGCTTCCGTCCGAGATCCTTCGCCACAGATCTCGCTGGCCTCGCGGCTGTCCTGGCCACCGCCGCCGGTTGCCACACTACCTCCACTCCCGCCATGCCGACGGCACCGGTCGAGCAGATCCGACAGCAGCTCGACCAGATCGCGCCGCCATCGAAGTCGCAATACATGGCCGTTCACTCGCTGCGCAGCTGGGAGAATCCGTACCTGACCGTGCAGAGCAACATGGTGACGCTCCATGTAACGCTGGGCGACGCCAACACCAGCGATCTTGGCCAGGGCGGCATGCTGCGGCCCGTGGGAGCGCGCCGGCAGGACGTCACCATTGGCGCCGACGCTCTCGCGGCGGCCCTGAACGCGCTTCCGCGCAACAGCTGGCCGTACGGTCGCGTGGTGGCGGTCGAAGAAGCGCACGGCGTCCCGCCGGGCGCCCGACCGGAGGTGCGCCGCAACATGGAGACAGTCATGAAGGTCCTGGGCGATGTGGGCGTCGTGGTGTACGAATGGACCGAAGGCGGAGCCGGCCTGCGCTGACCTGGTCTATTCCGCCCAAGCCTCGCCGGTCTGCGCTGGAGCATTTCTCCTGTAGGTCTACACCGAAGGCACAAATGCCATGGCCGTTTTCCCTAGTGAAAACGGCACTCCAACACCTCCTCCGGCTCACAGAAACAGGAGAAATGCTCTACCATTCTCCTACTCCTCCTAGGCGGAACCCACCTCTCGCATGCACGATCTCCACCGCACGGCGCTTGCTGTCTTTCTGCTCTTCTTCGGCTTGGTCACGGTCGCCGGCTTCTGGGCCGCACGCTGGAGACGACCTCTGCTCGGCATCGGATCGCTCGACGAGTGGGGCCTCGCCGGTCGCAGCTTCGGCACATGGATCACCTGGTTTCTGATCGGCGGCGACCTGTACACCGCCTACACCGTCATCGCTGTCCCGGCGGCGCTCTTCGGCAACGGAGCTCTGGGCTTCTTCGCCGTTCCGTACGCGATCATTGCGTATCCGTACATGATGCTCGTGCTTCCGCGCCTATGGAAAGTTTGTAACCGCCACGGTTACGTAACGTTTGCGGACTTCGTCGGCGGACGCTTCGGCAATCGCGCGCTCGTCGTCGCGATCGCCGTCACCGGCATCCTTGCGCTCTTGCCGTACATCGCCTTGCAGCTGGTCGGCATGCGCGTCGTCCTCGCCGGCATGGGCCTGCGCGGCGAGTGGCCGCTCGCCGCCGCCTTCATCATCCTGGCCGCCTACACCTATTCGAGCGGCCTGCGCGCGCCCGCGGTGATCGCCATCGTCAAGGACCTGATGCTCTACATCATGGTCGCCGCCGCCCTGATCCTGCTTCCGCTCAAGCTCGGCGGATACGCGGGGATCTTTGAGCGAGCCAACAATGCCCTGCAGACCCACGGCGCGACGATCTATCTGCGCGAGGGGCAGTTTCTTCCCTACTCGACCTTGGCGCTCGGAAGCGCTGTTGCCCTGATGCTTTACCCGCATACGGCCACCGCTGTGCTGAGCGCAAGGAGCGCGAATACGGTGCGCAGAAATGCCGCGCTCCTTCCGGCCTACAGCTTTCTGCTCGGCCTGATTGCGCTTTTGGGATACGTCGCGCTCGCGGCCGGCGTGCGCACGTCCGACACCAGCTCGGTGGTCCCCTTGCTCTTCCTGAAGATGTTTCCGGAGTGGTTTGCCGGCTTCTGCCTGGCCGCCATCGCCATCGGCGCCCTGGTTCCGGCGGCGATCATGTCGATCGCGGCCTCAAACCTCTTCACCCGCAACCTCTACGGCGTCTTTGCGCGTAAGGCTCTGTCGCCGGCCGGCGAGACCGCGATGGCCAAGGTCGTCAGCCTCCTGGTCAAGTTTGCCGCCCTCATCTTTGTCCTGCGTCTGCCCGCGCCGTACGCGATCGAGATGCAGCTGCTCGGCGGCATCTGGATCGCACAGATCTTTCCCTCCGTGGTGATCGGTGCGTTCTCGCGCTGGATGCATCCCTGGGCGCTCTTTGCCGGGTGGGCCGCCGGCATGATCTCCGGGACCGCGATGGCGGTATCGCTCGGCCTGAAGAGTTCCATCTACCCGGTCCACTTGCCCGCGATCTTCGGCCGGGGAACGCACGCGATGTACGCGGCCGTTCCGGCGCTTCTCCTGAACCTCGTCGTCGCCGCCCTCTTGACGCCGGTGTTTCGCCTCCTCAAGGTCGCCGGTGGAACGGACACCACCGATCCCCTGCTCTACACGCGATAGGGCAGGGAATGGCTAGTACGCCGCCATCTCCGCCATCGCCCGGTAGAGATCTTCCGGCTGCGGCAGGATCGCATCTTCGAGGAGCGGCTGGTACGCCACAAACGTATCCATCGCCCCGATCCGCCGCACCGGAGCGTCGAGATCGTCAAACATCTCCTCGCCGATGCGCGCCGCGATCTCCGCGCCGTACCCCCAGCTCAGCATGTCCTCGTGCGCCACAATCACCTTGCTCGTCTTGCGCACACTCTCGGCGATCAGGTCCCAGTCATACGGCGTCAGGCTCCGCAGGTCGATCACCTCTACATCGATCCCAGCATCGCGGTGGAGTCGCTGCGCCGCCTGCAGCGCCCGCGGCACCACCGCACCGTACGTGATCACGGACAGGTCTCTCCCCGGCCGCACCACCTTTCCCTCCCCAAACGGAATCGTGTACTCCGGGCCCGGATAGACGGCGCGCCCAAAGGTCTCGCGATACAGCCGCTTGTGCTCCAGAAACAAGACCGGATCGTCGCACCGGATCGCCGTCCGCAACAGCCCCAAAGCATCCATCGCATTCGACGGCATCACCACCCGCACCCCCGGCGTGTGCGTGAAGATGCTCTCCCCGGACTGCGAGTGGTAGATCGACCCACCAGTCAGGTAGCCGCCGATCGGCACCCGCATCACCAGCGGGCACGTGAACTGTCCGTTCGATCGCCACCGCATCAGCGCAAGCTCGTTGCGCATCTGATGCATCGCCGGCCAGATGTAGTCGAAGAACTGAATCTCGACCACCGGCTTCAAGCCGCGCACCGCCATCCCGATCGCCCGTCCGACGATGTTCGCCTCGGCCAGGGGCGAGTTCCATACGCGATCGCTCCCGAACTCGGTCTGCAAGCCCGCCGTCAGCTTGAACACACCGCCCTTGCCCTTGATCTTGCCTGCCCGCAGAGCCTCGTCCCGGCTCGCGTCCGCCACATCTTCGCCGAAAACGACGATCCGCTCGTCTCTCCGCATCTCGTCGCGCAAGCAGGTATTGATCAGGTCCGCCATCGTCCGCTCAGGTCGTTCAGGCCGCTCAGCCGCATCTCGGCCTGGCTCCGGCTGCGCTCGAAACCGCGCGTCGCTCGGACGCAAGTCCTCCGAGTACACATGCTTCAGGATCGACGCAACCTCCGGCAGCGCCGCCGCCACGGCCCGGTCCGCCGCCCTCTGCACCTCGTCATCGACCTGCCGCTCCAGTCGATCGATCGCCTGCTCGTCGAGAATCCCTCCCCGCAAAAGCAGCATCTGCATCCGCGAGATCGGGTCCCTGAGAGCGTCGGCGGCAAGCTCGCTCTCCGGCCGGTACAGCCGCTCATCGTCGCTCAGCGAATGCGAGTACGGCCGCACCACATGCCCGTGCACCAGCGCCGGACCGTGCCCCGCGCGGCAGTACCGCACGGCCTCGGTCATCGCCCGATAGCTCGCGATCGCGTCGGTCCCGTCGATCTCGGCAAAGTGGAAGTTGGGAAAGTTCGCCACCAGCCGCGAGATATTGCCGCCCGGCGTGTTCGCCTCCACCGGCGTCGAGATCGCGTACTCGTTATCCTCGACCACAAACAACACAGGTAGCCGACCGTTCGACGCTGTGTTCAGCGCCTCCCAAAACTCGCCCTGGCTGGTCGCACCTTCGCCGATCGAGACATACACCACCTCGTCCGCGTGAAAAGTCACATCCTTGAACGCTCGATAATCCGGTCGGTCAGGACTGTCCCGGCGGTCTGGACGGTCTGGGCCCGCGACCGGCCTCGACGCAGCCTCAGGATGCCGCGAAAAGTACCTCCCCGCCTCCGCGCACCCCACAGCGTGCAAACACTGCGTCGCCGTCGACGAACTGGGCGAAACGATGTTCAGCCGTTTGGAGGTCCAGTGCGACGGCATCTGCCGACCCCCGCTCGCCGGGTCGTCGCGCGCACCCACCGCCTGCAGCATCTGCTCCTCGGCCGTATTGCCCAACGCCAGGGCGATCGCCCGATCGCGGTAGTAGGGAAAAAACCAGTCGTACCCTGGCCGCAGCGCCATTCCCGCCGCCACCAGGAGCGCCTCGTGCCCGGCGCAGGAGATCTGAAAAAAAATTTTCTGCTGCCGCTTAAGGACGATCTCGCGGTCATCCATCCGCCGCGACAGGTACATCAGACGGTAGAACCGGATCATCTCCACCGGGGCGAGACCACCGTACGTCTCGGCGCCAACCTCCGGTGAGGTGGTCGCCAAACCAATCGTCTCTGCGGCCGTCTCCGCCATCTCGACTCGGCACCTCTGCCCAGATCTCCGACCTCTCGATTGTAGATGCGCGGAGCGGCGCCGGGACCCAATCTCCTCGCACGGAAGCAAACGTCCGTACCGTGACTCCGGTGTAGCGGTTCCAGCCGCGCCGGCCCTCTACACAAACAACGGAGCCAGCACCAACGTAATGGTCGCCAGCAATTTGATCAGCACATGGAGGCTCGGGCCGGCCGTATCCTTGAACGGATCGCCGACCGTATCACCGACCACCGCCGCCTTGTGCGCGTCCGACTTTTTGCCGCCATACTGCCCTGTCTCAATCCACTTCTTCGCGTTGTCCCAGGCGCCGCCGCCGTTGTTCATCAGCATCGCCAGAAGAACGCCCGAGATCGTCCCGACCATCAGCAGGCCCGCAACCGCCTCCGCCCCGGCAAGGTTCACCGGAACCCCCGCGATCGAAGGCACCGCCGCCACCAGCTGCCCCGTGGCCCGGTCCAGCATCATTCCCGCACTTCCCGCACCATACGTCGACGAGAAGTTGCGAAAGATCAGCCCGACCGCAACCGGCAAACCAACCGCCAGGAGCCCCGGCAGCACCATTTCCTTCAACGCCGCCGTCGTCACAATCCGCACACATCGCCCGTAGTCCGGCTTGGAGGTTCCCGCCATGATGCCGGAGTTTTCGCGAAACTGCGCGCGCACATCCTCCACCACCTTTTGCGCCGTGCGCCCCACCGCCTTGATCGCCAGCGAACTGAACAGATAGGTCAGCATCGCCCCCAGAAGAGCGCCCACAAACACCGGCACCTGCGCCAGATTGATGTTGGTGAAGCTCCATCCGGCCGGCATAAACCCGTGCGCCGTCGCGACCTTATCGGCCACAATCGCCCGAATCTCCTCCAAATACGCCGAAAAGAGCAAAAACGCCGCCAGCGAGGCCGACCCGATCGCATATCCCTTGGTCAGCGCCTTGGTCGTATTTCCCGCCGAATCGAGCTTGTCGGTCCGGTCCCGGATATTTTCGGGCTGCTCCGACATCTCAATAATCCCGCCCGCGTTATCCGTGATCGGCCCAAACGTATCCATAGCCAGGATGTACGCCGCGCAGCTCAGCATCCCCATCGTCGCGATCGCCGTGCCGTAGATGCCCTTGGCGTAATCGGCCACGCCCGTCACCGCCGACAAGCCCTGCACGCCGAAGTAGTAGCTCAGCAACAGCGCCGCCGAGATCACCACCACCGGAATCGCCGGCGTCTCCATCCCGACCGCCAGCCCCGAGATGATGTTGGTCGCGGGGCCCGTCAGACTCGCCTCGGCGATCGACTGAACCGGACGGTACTTCGCCTCCGTGTAGTACTGCGTGATCCACACAAACAAGAACGCCGTCACGAGGCCGATAACGCCGCAGCCCAGCAGCCACAGCGGCTGGACGCCCGGCCCGTTCAGCATCGTGTACACGGCTGCCGCAAACCCCAGGAGAGCCAGCCCGGAGGTCACATAGAATCCGCGATTCAGGGCCGACATCGGGTCTTCCTGCTCGTTCGTCCGCACCACGGCGACGCCCATCACACTCGCGACCAGATTGATCGCGTGGACGATCAGCGGAAACAGGATGCCCTTGACGCCAAACACCGGATACAGGGCCGCGCCCAGGATCATGGCGCCCACATTTTCGGCCGCCGTCGACTCAAACAGATCGGCTCCGCGACCCGCGCAATCGCCCACATTGTCGCCCACCAGATCCGCGATGACGGCGGGATTGCGCGGGTCGTCTTCCGGGATCCCAGCCTCCACCTTGCCCACCAGATCCGCGCCGACGTCCGCGGCCTTGGTGTAGATGCCGCCGCCCAGCTGCGCAAACAGCGCCACCAGCGACGCCCCAAAGCCAAACCCGACCAGCTGAAACGGCACCGCCTGCGGATGCTCCAGACCGCCAAAGAAAAGAAACAGAAAACCCACCCCCAGAAGGCTCAACGCCACCACCACCAGGCCGGTGACCGCGCCCCCTCGCAACGCCATCTGCAGCGCCTGGTTCAGGCTCGTCCGCGCCGCCGACGCCGTCCGGATATTCGCCCGGATCGAGCAGTACATCCCCGTAAATCCGGCCAGCCCAGAGCAGATCGCACCGGTCAGGAAACTCACCACCGTCTTCAGGGCCAGATCCGACGTGCGCGGCGACATCTTGTAGCCGAAAAACACCAAAATCGCCAGGACGATCGCGATCGCCCCGATCGTCTGGTACTGCCGCCGCAAAAACGCCTCCGCCCCCTCGCGAATGGCGTCCGAGATCAGCCGCATCTCGGCCGTCCCCGTGTCCGCACGGAGGACCGTCCGGGCCAGCAGACCCGCGACCACCAACGCCAGCAGACCTACCGCCATCGCCCCCCACAACCACGCGCGCCCCTCCACGCCGTAAACGTGCGTCGCTCCCAATGCCGCCTGGGCCACATCCCCTTGAAACCAAAAAGCCAAAAATCCGACCACCTGCATGCAAAGATCTCCTCAAGACGTGACGGCCCAAAGCTCCAGAACCAGATCACATCGTCAACTCTCGCAAAGGGGCTCATTACACCATGCGGGTGCACCGCGGTCAATCAGAGTGTCAGATTGCCGTCCAGATCGCGCCTCCAGACCGTCCAGATCGCGCCCTCCAGACCGTCCAGATCAAGCCTCCGGAACCGCCGTCCAGGACCTCTACCCCTTCATCCGCTCCCGCACGCTTCGCGCCAGCTTTTCGATCTCCTCGGCCTTCTTGATCACGTCGACCGACAACGTATTCTTGTCCGTCTTGTCGACCTCCTGCTTCAGCTGAGTCGCCAGCCCAAGGAGCCTGTCCGTATCGGCCTGCAGCCTTTTTTGCCGCTCGCCGGCGCGACTTTTGGCCTGCTGCTCCTCCATCTTCACCGTCATCGGGTCGGGCTCCTTGCCCGAGCCCGGCCGCGCATCTCCCGAGATCGGCGGCATCCCGGTCTGTGGGCTCGATCGCACCTGACCGTGAGCTCGCGCCGACCCGCCCATCCCCGCCAACCCCATCACCAACGCCGCCGCCGCCAACCGCTCGCTTCCCCTCATCTCCAGCCTCCTAAATTTCCTGCCCAAATTGTTGCCAGGTTGCCGTCCTCGCACTTCCTTCCTTGCCCTCGTGCTCTCCCTGAGCGGCCGCGCCTTTACATCCGCCCGGACGCCGGGGAGACTCCTAGAATGCTTCTTCCCCCGCCCACTCCGCAACCTGATCCGCTTTCCCGCATCCTCGAAAACGACTGGCACAACGACATCGTCAACTTCCTCCGTTCCGGCCTGCCCCGCCTCCTCGCCGTCCTCGTCCTCGCCTTTGTGCTCCAGCGCATCGTCCTCTTCTTTGTCCACCGCATGCGCTCGCTCGCCGATCGGCAGGTCGGCAAACCTCAGCGAGCCGCCCAGCTCCGCACCCTCGCCGCCATCATCCGCGCCACCTGCTACGCCCTGATCGGCTTTATCGTCCTGCTTCATGTCCTATCCATCTTTTCGATCAACCTGACGCCTCTGCTCGCCTCCGCCAGCGTCGTGGGGGTCGGCATCGGCATCGGAGCCCAGTCGCTCTTCAAGGACATGCTCAACGGCTTCTCCATCCTCCTCGAAGACCAGTACAACGTCGGCGAAGTCGTCACCCTCGCCGGCCTCACCGGCGTCGTCGAAGACCTCAGCCTCCGGCTCACTCGCCTCCGCGCCTTTGACGGAACCCTCCACCTCATCCCCAACAGCCAGATCTCGATCGTCTCCAACATGAGCCGCGAGTACGCCGTCGCCTCCCTCCCCGTCTCGGTCGACGCCTCCGCCGACCCTGACCAGGTCATCAGCACCCTGCGCGAGATCGCCGACAGCCTCCGCGCCAACCCGGCCTTCAAGGACGTCATCCTCGCCGACCCCGACATCCTCGGCGTCGACCGCATCAACGGCCGCGAGATCCTCTACCCCGTCAACCTCCGCGTGCGCGCCAACCAGCGCGATCCCGTCCTCCGCGAACTCCGCCGCCAGATCATCAAAACCTTTGAAGCCAAAGGCATCCCCCTCGGCAACGACTCCTCCCTCCTGATCCTCCACAACCCCACGCCTCTCACCTCCGCGACAGCTTCACAGTCGTGAAAACCGTTGTGGCATGCGCGCGACTCACGCCCCCACTCGTCGCTCACCACTCATTGCTCACCACTCATTACTCACCACTCATTGCTCACCACTCATT
>CAXTYQ010000012.1:0-54013 GCA_964248505.1 uncultured Acidobacteriaceae bacterium | reverse complement strand
CCCTCAACGGCCGGCCCCCACCCGCCCCCACCCCCGGCACCTTCGCCTACCTCGACCGCACCTGGAAGCCCGGCCACCGCGTCGAGCTCAAACTTCCGCTCACACCGCGCGTCGCCACCGGCTACAACAACTCCGTCAGCGTCAGTCGCGGCCCGCTTCTCTTCTCCTTTCCCATCGGCGAGGAGTGGGTCAAGCTGCGCGATCGCGGGTTGACCGCCGACTGGCAGGCCTTTCCCACGCGCCCCTGGAACTACGCCCTGAGCCCCGACGCAGGAGGCGCCGGAAACATCTCCGTGCAAGAGGCCGCCGCCGTTGGCCCGGTCCCCTTCGCCGCAAACTCCACCCCCGTCACCCTCTCGGTCAAAGCCCGCAAGCTCCCGGAGTGGCAGGCCGTCGACGGCGTCGCCGCCCCCGTCCCGCAGAGCCCCGTCACCAGCACCGAAGCCGAGGAGACCATCACCCTGATCCCGTACGGCGCCGCCAAGCTCCGCATCACATCCTTCCCGCAGCTCAAATCCTGAGCCACAGGCAAAGTCAAGCCGGCAGCGCTGCCGGCCGACGCACCTGCTCCGCCGCAACCCGCTTCAGCTCAGGCAACACCCGGCCCAGTGCAACCGGCTTCGCGTCCGGGCTCCCGAGGCCGAAGTAAACATCCCGATACAGCCCAAACAGACGCTCGTACACCTCCACCGCACCCGCCTCCGGCATCACCGTCCGGTGCGGCAGGCACATCGCCGCCTGCGCCTCCTCGATGCTCGCGAACGCCCCCGTCGCCAGGAGCGCAAAGATCCCCGACCCCAGGCTCGTCGGAACACCGTCCGGCACCAACACCGGCTTGTTCAAAACATTTGCATACACCTGGTTCAACACCGCGTTGTTCTGCGGAATGCCGCCCGCGTTGATCACCCGCCGGATCGGCACACCGCCCTCCGCCATCCGGTCGAGGATGATCCGCGTGTGAAACGCCGTCCCTTCGATCGCCGCAAACAGCTCATCCTGCGCCGTATGCGTCAGGTTCCAGCCCAGGGTCGCGCCGCCCAGATCCGCATTCACCAGCACCGTCCGGTCGCCATTATCCCAGCTCAGCCGAAGCAGACCCGTCTGCCCGGCACGATAGCTCTCCAGCCCCCTGGCCAGCTCGCGCACCGTCGTCCCCGCACGTCGCGCGATCGCCTCAAAGATGTCCCCAGTCGCCGACAGCCCAGCCTCAACCCCCGTAAACGCCGGATGCACGCTCCCCGGCACCACCCCACACACACCCGCGATCAGCTCCGTCTTCCGCTCCATCGCAATGATGCAGGTCGAGGTCCCGACGACATTGACCACGTCGCCCTCGCGGCAGCCCGCACCGATCGCGTCCCAGTGCGCGTCAAAAGCCCCCACCGGAATCGGGATGCCCGCGCGCAGACCCATCCTCCCCGCCCACTCCGCCGAGAGATGCCCCGACAGATGATCCGACGTCAAGTACTCTCCCGCAAGCTTCTCCCGCACGCCGTCGAACAGCGGATCGAGCGCCGACAGAAAGCTCTGCGGCGGCAGACCGCCCCACCGCGGATTCCACATCCACTTGTGCCCCATCGCGCACGCCGACCGCTTCACCTCCGCCGGCGATCCGATGCCGCACAACGTTGCCGCCACCATGTCGCAGTGCTCAAACGCCGACGCAAACCGATCCCGCTTCTCCGGGTTATGCCGCAGCCAGTGCAGCAGCTTCGCAAACCCCCACTCGTGCGAGTACACCCCGCCGCACCACCGGATCGCCTCGAGCCCCTCCGCATGCGCCAGCGCGGTAATCTCTGCCGCCTCATGCTTGGCCCGGTGGTCGCACCACAGATAGTAGTCGTTCAGCGGCCGCATCGCCGCATCCACCGGGATCACGCTCGACCCGGTCGTATCGAGCGCCATCGCCGCCACCCGGCCCCCGTCCGCCCCCGACCTAGCAAGCACCTCCCGCATCGCCCTCACCAGCGCCGCCATCTGGTCGTCGTGCGACTGCGTCGCCTCCTCCGGGTCCTCGCGGCTCCGCTTCAACAGGTACTCCGCGATCGCCGTCCCCAGCCGTCCGCGCACGCTGTCCAGGAGCGTCACCCGCACACTCAACGTGCCGAAATCCACCCCCGCCACCAGCGTCCCCGCATCTGCCGCCATCCCAAACTCCTCCTAACGCTCATGTCCGCCGGCTGCATCGGCCGCATCGGCCTGGGCCGCCCCGGTCGCATCCCGCTGGCGCCCTCTCGGACTATACCCCGCCACCTACACCGCCTGTGCAGATCGCACGTCCCACCCCACTCGGCCCCCGGCGCCCACGGCCCCCCAGACAGAGGTTGCCCTCCACCCCCAACTTCGCGTACTTTGTCCGTAGCAGGCCTCTGCCATGCGCGCGCCCGTAGCTCAGCTGGATAGAGCATTTGGCTTCGAACCAAAGGGTCGGGAGTTCGAATCTCTCCGGGCGCACCATCCCCTCCCCCCAAAACGAGCGGCCTTCAGGATCGGTCCACCTCCCCTCACCACCCGTTTGCCCTCGTCTCCAAAGTTGCGTATCCTAAAGCAGTTGCTCCCCTCACGCAATGTGCGCCCGTAGCTCAGCTGGATAGAGCAACTGGCTACGAACCAGTAGGTCGGAGGTTCGACTCCTTCCGGGCGCACCACTTCTCACACCGCCGCCTTGCCCTTTCCTTCTTGTTGTCATTCCCGAAGGGAATCTGCTTCTCGCCCTTGCCCTTCTTAGCGTCTCGTCAACGGCACAGCTTCAGCCCTGCCCCAGAGCCCCACAGAGACGATCCAAAAACGGCTCCTGACTGCTCTTGATGTACCTTCTCGCCTCCCGGACAACAAACCACCGGCCACGATCGATCTCCGGTATCTCCATCCTCTGTCCCGAACGCGGCGGCCACTCAATCTCGCACGTGTTGCTGACCAGATCCGCAGGTTCGCAGTCCCCCGCAAACGCCCATGCCGTGACCACCTTGCCTCCCGCTTGTTTTATCGTGCCCAACTCCGCAAAATCCCCGCCGGTAGCAAACCCCGTCTCCTCCGCAAACTCGCGTCTCGCAGCGTCAATCGGCTCCTCTCCGTCCGCATATTCGCCCTTCGGAATCGTCCACGCCCCAAGGTCCTTCTTCGCCCAGAAAGGTCCGCCTGGGTGAACCAGAAACACCTCGAGCTCCCCTTCCCGCCTCCGATACATCAGAAGTCCCGCGCTTCGCCTCGCCATCTCTTCGAAGTATGGCACGTGCGCATACGTCTGTATTTATCGCGATGCAAGTAGAGTTGTCAGCCCGTTCCACGCGATCTGCGCTCCAATACACAGCACAATAAACGCCATCACCCGGACCACGCCGTTGACCGTCGACGGCGAAAACGCTCGCGTCAGCCGCGGAGCATAGGCGTAGCAGAAGTAAATCATGGCGCTGAGAACAACAATGGCAAGAAACAGACCGACGTGCGCAAGCACATCCGTCACAAGAACGCGGTCGGCAGCGTGCGCGCTCAGGGTCAGCGTGACGACCAGAGTTCCAGGACCGGACGTGATCGGAAACGTGAACGGATAAAACGACCGATCCGCAAACTCCGCCGCATCTACCTCCTTGCGCGCCTCTGCCGCGTCACCGCTCTTGCTCTGCGGCCCATGCGCATCCTTGTCGTTCAACATCGACCATCCAATGCCCACAATCACAAGTCCACCCGAAACCTGAACGATCGGCAGAGAGATACCGAAAAACTTCAGCAGAGAAGATCCAAGCACCTCGATGACAGCCAGAAAGATGATGTTGTTGACCGCAATGCGCCGCGCGAGCGAACGATAGACACCGATAGGCGCATCGCCGACCAGGCCAAGAAAGATCAACGCAGAACCCACCGGATTGATGATCGGAAGAAGCGCTGTGAAAGCGAGAAAAAACGTAGACCAAAGCCGCAAGCCGATCTCCTGAAAGCCGGGATCTGTTCGGCCCACGACCGGACAGCAGACGATAGGCTATCAGCAGAACTGTTACTTTGACCCGGGGCAGCGGCTTTCCCCACCCACATCATGCCCGATAGGCTTGTCACTTGGTCGCCAAAACACCCTCGTAACTGCTTCGGGATGATATGGCGGGGACGACGGGGCTCGAACCCGCGACCTCTGCCGTGACAGGGCAGCGCTCTAACCAACTGAGCTACGTCCCCACATCTGTTGTTACCGACAAAACTCGGTTCCTGACGACGCTTCCGTACACACATCAGGCACCAGAAACGTCTCTGCAAACAACTCAGTAAGTCTAGCAGATGAGGCCGAGTTTAGAATTCCTTCTCCCCGTCGGCCGAAGACGTCTTCCTCACGGCGGATCGAGGTCCGCTCCTCCCGAGCCTACGACAGCAGCGCTCACCCACCGTCACCCCCACGCCCGCCACCGTCTCGTTTGCGCCGCCTCCCCCCGTCCCATAGACTATGCGGAGGACAAACGTGGGCGGATAGCTCAGTCGGTTAGAGCGCCTGCCTTACAAGCAGGATGTCGGGGGTTCGAGTCCCTCTCTGCCCACCAACCTAAACCTCAATAAAGACGCCCCTTTTTCGCGAGGGGCGTTATATTTTGCCGATTTGTGTCAACTTTTGTTGACAACTCTTGTCTACGTGCGTCTGCGGGATTTACTTTTGCGGTCGATCCGCTCGAAAAGGCACTATGTAGAATGAGCCAAGGGCCGTCAAGAACGGCTCGACAACCTGATTGTTGGAACGTGGTAATGCATGGACTATCTGAATGGGGAACACATGAAACGCTTTTCTGCACTTTGGACCCTTTCTTTTCTCGCCGTATTGGCGGTCGTGGTCGGCCTCGGCATACGCGCCATTGCGGTCCGCCGCGAGCGCGAACGCCAGCACGAACGCCACGAGCGCGAAACACACCTACACATCGACGCCGTAGACGGTTGCAACTCCGAGGAAATAACCGGATCACTCGGGGACAAAACCTACCGCCTCTCACCGGTGCGCCCCGAAACTGCGCTTGGTGTCGGCTGCTACATGCCAGTGAAGACGGAAGATGTCGGGCACGATCTGGACGCGAGCCTAGACGTACAGCGTGGGGTCATCCGGGTGCATTCACCCATTTTTGACAATGAGGCCATGTATACCGTCGAGGCCGCGAGCGAGCGGAAGTAGTACTTCTGTGCAATCGCAATGCAGGACTGGTAAGTTTGTGTCAGAGCGGCTCAAATTTCTTACTTTTCTTTTCTCTGCGACAGAGAGAATCTGTAACCGTTACAGACTCTAAATGCGTCCGAAGGGTTCAAGTCCCTCTTCGCCCACCATTCTAAACTCCGCCCTCGCAGCCGCACCGCCCACCTCTCGAGCATGCCCCGCCGCCTCATCCTGAACGCCGACGACTTCGGCCTTACACCCGGCATCAATCGCGCCGTCATCGATCTCCATCAGGCAGGCGTCCTCACCTCCGCAACTCTCATGGCGACCGGTCCCGCCTTTGAAGACGCAGCCGATCTGGCCCGTCGACACCCCAGCCTCGGCGTCGGTTGCCACATCGTCCTGCTCGACGGCGCGCCCATTCTCTCGCCCGAGCGGATCCCATCCCTCCTGACGCCTGCCCCGTCGCCTGACCAGACATCAGCTCTGCGCCCTACCCTGGCGGCCTTCGTCCTGGCGCTCTCGCTCGGCAAGCTGCGCGAAGACGACCTCTACCGCGAGGCGTTCGCTCAGGCCGAAAAGCTCCAGCAAAGTGGCATCCGCGTCACCCATCTCGATACCCACAAGCACACCCACATCTTTCCTCCCGTCACCCGCGTTCTGCTTCGTGTCGCCCAGAAGCTCCGTATCCCCGCCATCCGCAACCCCTTCGAGCCCCGATGGAATCGCCGCCTCGGTCACGGCGGTCCCATGCGCCGTCTCCAGATCCAAAGCCTCTCGACCCTCGAACCTTCTTTCCGCCGGCAGCCCCCCTTCCGCGCCTCGGCCGGGTCTCCTTTCCCCTCTTCCTCCGCACCGGATCCCGGCCTCAACATCCAGACCACCGACGGCACCCTCGCGATCTCCGCAACCGGATCGCTCGACCGCCTCCAGCTTCGCGACGTACTCACACACCTCCCTGACGGCGTGTGGGAGATCTGCTGTCATCCCGGCTACGTTGACTCACATCTGAGTCACGTCCGAACCCGTCTTCGAGAGCATCGCGAGACCGAACGCGAGGCTCTGCTCGAGGTCATTCCCGACGCACTCGCTCGCGACGCCAGCCTGACCCTAATCAACTACGGCGACCTCTGAGACCCGACCCTGAGCCCTCATCCCAAACACAATCCAGACCCTAATCCGCACACAAATCCCGGACCCTCATCCGAACACTATCGCTGCTATCCTCCTTCCGCCTGCAGACGTGGCTTCGCTCGAACCGGGGACGACGGTACGCTCGGCCGAGCGGTGTACCGACCCGCGGTCGACCAGGCCGTCTCACCAACTTCAAGTATCGGCATCAACAACGTCACCTTTGTTCCACGACCCGGCCGGCTGTTCACCTCTACCTTGGCCAGATCGCCATATAACACCTTCATCCGTTCCCGCACATTCTGCATTCCAATGCCGGTTCCATCGCGCGGGAGGCCGCCCCTCGCCTCGGGCAAATTCCGCTCAGGCGCGATCCCAACACCGTCATCGTCCACCTCCAGAAGAAGAAATCCCGCCTCCGGAATGCGGCTCCGCAGCGTCACCGTGCCACCCCCGATCCGCGGCTCCAGACCATGCTTGATGCTGTTCTCGATCAGCGGCTGCAACAGCATGCTCGGCACAACAATGTCCAGCGTCTCCTCGGCAATCTCCTTCACCACCCGCAGCTTCGGGCCGAAACGCACCACCTCGATATCCAGGTAATCGTCCGTAAACTCGAGCTCATCGCGGAATGGAACAAACGCGTCCCGATCCTTCAGCAGCGTGCGCAAAATATTTGCCAGCTTGCCGATCATCTCGCGCGCGAGCTCCGGCTTCGATCGAATCAAGGACGTGATCGAGTTCAGCGTATTAAAAAGAAAATGCGGATTGATCTGTCGCTGCAAAGCGTCCAGCCGCGCCTCAAGCAAGAGCCGCCCCTGCTCCTCCAGCTGCCGCTCAATCCGGATCGCGTTCCAGATCTTCAGCGGTATGCCCACCACAATCGGTGCACTCGCACAGATCGCCAGTTCGATCAGCCAACGATTCGACCACAGCTCAAACAACCGCCGCGGACGATATCTCGACAACATACTGGTGCCAAACTGGATCGCCGTAATCAAGAGCACGAGCAGGATCTGCCGGTCCAACTGCGGCCTCCGCAGCGTCCGCGTCACCCACCGGTAAAGACTGAGATCGATCATCGGCGAAAACGACCAGACATCTTCCGAATCGGCAAAGCGCCGAAAGGACCCCGCAATTCCGGCCACCAGCAGATTCACCGGCAAGGACCAGAACTCGTGATGCAGAACAGCCGGAATCGCCAGTAGCGCGCCTCCCGCCATCGCCGGCAACGGACCCAGCAGAAGCGCCAAAAGCACGGTCGCCTCGATCGAAATATCGGCGGCCAGGAAGTTCGGCACACGCACCCGCACCCACACCCCAAGCGTCAACGGGACGCAGATCATCAGCACCAGCTTTGCCGTCTCGCCGGCCGTGCGCCGGGGTAGCAACAACAGATCCTTGAAGCGATTCGATCGCGCCAGCGAACTCGAAACCGCCGCCGCCACACCCAGCTCGATCAACAGCGTAATCAGGATCAGCGTGGAATTGTGCGGCGTCATGCTCATACTCTACTTCTTCGGCAGATCCGCCATTTTCTTTAGCCCCCAGACGAACTTTCTCCAACCAAAAGTAACGTCCCCACGCCCTTGTCCCACGTCGGTTGTATCTTCTGTGCCCCAGGCGAATCATATAATCCAGCCATGCCGTTCTCCTCGTTTCGCCGCATCGCCGACGCCGACTTCCCCACGCGCTGGGGACACTTCCGCATCCTCGGCTTTGAAGGCATCCTCCTCAACCCGCCGCCCTGCAACGGAACCAACCCGCCGACCCGCACAGAAAGCGCCGTCGCCCTGGTCATGGGCGATATCCACGCCGCTCCTCCCATCGTCCGCATTCACTCGCAGTGCCTCACCGGCGATGTCTTCCATTCGCTCCGCTGCGACTGCCGCCAGCAACTCGAACTCGCCCTCAGCACCATCGCCGACGCCGGCACCGGCATCCTCCTCTACGAGATGCAGGAGGGCCGCGGAATCGGCCTCATGAACAAACTCCGCGCCTACGAGCTCCAGGACCAGGGCCGCGACACCATCGAAGCCAACCTCGATCTCGGCTACCGCGCCGACTGCCGCAACTTCGAGCTTCCCGCCGCCATCCTCCAAAACCTCGGCCTCGCTTCCGTCCGCCTCATCACCAACAACCCCGAAAAAGTCCACGCCGTCGAGCAGGCCGGCATCGAGGTCCAACGCATCTCCGCCCTCGTCCCAGAGTCAAACGAAAACGCCCGCTACCTCGAAACCAAACGCGAAAAGATGGGCCACCTCGTCGCTTGACAGACCTCGCTTGACAGACCCCGCTTGACAGACCTCGCTTGACAGACCTCGTTTGACAAATCTCAGCCCGGACAACAGCTTCCGATCCCCGCCGCCCAACCTCCGCATAGGCACCGCAGGCTGGACCATCCCCCGACCCAACACGGCCGACCTCCCCAGCCCCGGCTCCCACCTCGAACGCTACAGCCGCCAATTCTCCGCCGCCGAGATCAACACCACCTTCTACCGCCCCCATCGCCCCGCCACCTGGCAACGCTGGACCACCTCCGTCCCGGACAACTTCCGCTTCGCCGTCAAAGCCCCCAAAACCATCACCCACGAAGCCGCCCTCGCGACCACGCCCGAGACCCTCGCGCAACTCACCAGCTTCCTCGAACAAATCCGCCAGTTAGGCCCGAAACTCGGCCCGATCCTCCTCCAACTCCCGCCCAAACAAGCCTTCGACCCCGCCAAGGCCGGCACCTTCTTCGAGCACCTCCGCCGCCTGCACACCGGTCCCGTCGTCCTCGAGCCCCGCCACCCAACCTGGTTCACCACCGCGGCCGAAGACCTCCTCCGGACCCACATCATCTCCCGCGCCGCCGCCGACCCCGCCCCGGTCCCGTCCGCCGCATCCCCCGCAGGCGACCCCCACCTCGTCTACTATCGCCTCCACGGCTCGCCCCGCACCTACTACAGCCCCTACCCTGACGACTTCCTCCAAGCCCTCGCCGACACCCTCACCGATCTCCCCGCCGGCACCGAAGCCTGGGTCATCTTCGACAACACCGCCTCCGGAGCCGCGCTCGGCAACGCCCTCACCCTCCATCGCCTCCTGGCGAATCCCCTGATCTAAGCCCGCAGCGCCATCACCACCTTCGCCGTCGTCACCATCTGCCCCACATGCCGCTGCGTATGCTCCGCACAGTGCACCAGCAGACCGCCCACAGTCGACGGCAGACGCGCCCGCCCCACCCCGCGCACCTCCTCATACATCCCCGGCCCGATCGCCCTCACCCGCTCCATCGCGCGCTCCAGCTCCGCCCGAAACTCCGCCATCCCACCACCCGCCACCATCTCCGACCGCAGCTCCCCCATCTGCAGCTCCGAAAGCTGCCCACCCTCGGCATACGTCAGCAACCGATCCAGCGATCGCGCCACATGCCGCAGCTGAAACCCCACCGACGGCAGCCCGAACGGCCGCAGCTCCGCCTCCTCATCGCCCAATCCCGCGCACCACCGCTCCGCATCCTCCGCCGCCAGCTCCAGCGCATGGAGCACCCCCCGCCTCACCGCATCCACCTCGCCCAGCGTCCCCCGCAACCAAGGCTCCACAGAAGTCTCTGCCATCCCGTCCCCTGCCTCCCGGCCGCTAGCCCTTAGCTCTTAGCTCTTAGCTCCTAGCTCTTAGCTCCTAGCCTTTGCCCGTGCTAAAAGCTAACAGCTAACAGCTAAAAGCTAACAGCTGCTTTACAACCCCTTCCTCTCGCGAAACTCCCGCACTACCTCCCCCACATCCCTGTGCTGCCCGTCCACCAGATCGTTCATCGCCCGCATCTCCTCCGCACTCACCTCCCCCGCCAGACGCTCCGCCGCCGCCGCAATCTCTGGATGCTCGCGCACCGACTCCGCCCGCATCAACGGCACCGCCTCATACGGCGGAAAGTAGTGACGATCATCCTCAAGCGCCACAAACCCCAGCGCCCGGATCGGCCCATCGGTCGAGTTCCCCGCCACAATATCCACCTGCCGAGCCGCCAGCGAACGATACAGCAGACCCAGATCCATCACCCGCGGCGTGCCCCCAAACCGCAGCCCATACGCCGCCTCCAACCCGCGCAAACCATCCGGCCGCTCCTCAAACTCATACCCCACGCCCATCCGCCACCCCGGCGCCCGCGCCACCGCATCCGAGATCGTCCGCAGACCCATCGCCCGCGCATCCTCGCCCCGCACCACCATCGCAAACGTATCCTCAAACCCCAGCGGCGGCCCGACCAGAACACCGTACCGGCTCCCATATAGCCCCCGCACCGTCCCGAGCACACGCCCGCGATCCCGATCCATCGGCTGCTTCAAGATCGCCGTCAGCGCCGTCCCCGTGTACTCCACATACGCGTCAATGCGCCCGCTCACCAACGCCTGCTGACAGATATAACTGCCCGCCAGATAGAACCTCCGCTCCACCCTTTGCGGCTTCCCTTCACCGGCATAGACGGCCTCAATCTCCTGAGCCAGAAGCTCGCCCAGCACCACCTGCTCCGTAAAGTTCTTCGCCCCCACCACAACCCGAGAGCCACGCGGCGGCCCACACGCAGTCAGAGCAAAACAGAGCAGCAACAAACCCACCGCAGCGAGTCGAAGCCCGCCGTTCCCCACCCCCCGCAGCCCGCCATTCCCCGCTCCCCGCACCCTGTCCCCTCCTACCCGTCCCAACTCCCGCCCGCTGTCCCCTGTCCCCTAGTCCCCCCGCCCGCTGTTCCCTGCCCCCTGTTCCCTGTTCCCTGCCCCCAGTTCCCTGCTCCCTGCCCCCTGTCCCCTGCCTCACCGCCGCACCGCCAACCGCTTCTCCAACCACCCCAGCCCGCCATCCGCCGCCAGCGCCAGCAACGCCGCCGGAATCGCCCCCGCCAGCACCAGACCGTTATCGACGCTCGCCACACCGCGAAAGATCAGCTCCCCCAAACCGCCCGCCCCGATCGCCGCCGCAATCGTCGCCACCCCCACACACGTCACCGTCGCCGTCCGCAGACCCGCCAGGATCACACTCGCGGCCAGCGGCAACTCCACCTTCCACAGCCGCTGCCCGCCGGTCATCCCCAACGCATTCGCCACATCGATCAGCGCCGGATCGACACCCCCGATCCCAGCATACGTATTCCGCAAGATCGGCAGCAAAGCATACCCCGTCAACGCCAGGATCGCCAGCCGAGCCGCATCCTCGCCCAGCCACGGCACCGGCAACAACAGCCCAAACAGCGCCAGGCTCGGCACCACCTGCACCACATTCGCAACCGCAAGCACCGGCCTCGCCAACCCCGGCCTCCGCGTCATCCACACGCCCATCGGCAGACCCACCGCCGCCGCCAGCAGCATCGCACTCCCCGTCAGCCAAAGATGCTCAAACGTAAGCCGCCCAATCTCCCATCCATGCGCCCCCAGAAATCCTGTCACTCTCCCCCACCCCTAATCCCTGCCCCTTACCCTGCCCTGTTCCCTGTTCCCTGTTCCCTGCTCCCTGCCCCCTGTCTCACCGCCCGCACATACTCCTCCACCGCCCCAATCCCGCTCCCCGCCACCTCCGCCGCCGCCACCTCCGCCGCCACAGAACCCGCTTCAAGAAACACCACCCGATCCGCCAGGAACAGCGCCTCCTCTAAATCATGCGTCACGATCAGCACCGTCTTCCGCACCCGCCCGAGCAGGTCCTTGAGCATCGTCTGCATCTCCGCCCGCGTGATCGGATCGAGCGCGCCGAACGGCTCATCCATCAACAAGACCTCCGGATCGGTCGCCAACGCCCGCGCCAGACCCACCCTCTGCCTCTGCCCACCCGAAAGCTGCCACGGATACCGCCCGCGAAACTCCCCCCCATCGAGCCCCACAAGATCCAGCATCGCCTCCACACGCCCGCCCCGCTCCGCCCCCCTCTGCCCCGCCAACTCCATCGCCATGCCCACGTTGCGCTCCACCGTCATATGCGGAAACAGTCCCGTCTCCTGGATCACATACCCGATGCTCCGCCGCAGCGCAACCACGTCCGTCCGCGCCGCCGAGCTCTCCCGCCCATCCACCCACACCTCCCCAGAAGTGGGCCGAACGAGCGCGTTCACCGTCCGCAACAGCGTCGTCTTGCCCGACCCGCTCCGCCCCAGGAGCGCCGTCGTCGTCCCCGGCTCCACCCCGAACGAGATCCCGCGCAACAACTCCCGCCCATCCGGCAGCCGGTACCGCACATCTCGAAACAGGACGCCGCCCGCACCCGCCTCCTTGCTCGCCACCCCGGCTTGGGCTCTTCTAAGGTCCATTCCCGAGACAAGATCCGCACTCACACGACGTCAAGGCAAAATTAGGCACCCGCCTCCGGACCCGCCAGATCCGGAGCACCCGCCTCCGAAGCACCCAGACCCGAAGCTGCCAGATCCGCACCGGCCGAGCCCGCCACCGGCTCCGTCCCCGGCTGCCCCTTCACCCGAACCACCGTGATCTTCTCAAATCCTTCCTTGAACGTCGGCGGCCGCAAACGCCCCGCCATCTGCTGCATCACCTCGTCCGTCACCGCCCGCTCACGCTTCGAGTTCCGCTCCATGCACACCAGCAGCGGCACATCAAAAAACACCGCCTGCACCTCGTACCCAAAGCTCTTCGCCATCTTGATCCACTGCCGCCGCTCATGCGGACTCAGGTTCGTCGCATCCACATAATTCCACGGCATCTTCGCAATCAGCCGCGCCCGCAACAAGCTCCGCAACGTCGAAAACACCAGGCCCTGATAGCGCTGCTCCGTAATATCGTCAAACAGGATCGTCCGCAGGAGATCGCTCGAAAGCGGCGTCACCCCCCGGCGCTTGTACCACGTCGTCTTGCCCGACCCCGGAAGACCGATCGTCAGCACCACATACCCACGCACCGACTTGGCCGCGACCGCCTCCGCCGGCGGCGTCGACAGGAACTCCGGCTGCGTCTCCACCACAATCTTTCGTTCCGGCTCAGGTTGAGGCGGCTCAGGTGCAGGCGGCTCAGGCGCAGACAGCTCGGCAGCAGACAGCTCAGGCACCCGGAGCGGTTCGGCACCAGACGGCTCCGCAACCGGCCTCTCGGAACCATCCGCCTGCGCCGGAGAAGGAACCGGCACAGCCGGCGAACTCTCCCGCACCGGTGCATCCAGCGCCTGCGCCCGCTGCGTCTCCGGCGCCAAACTGCTTGGCCCCGCCTGATCGCCCACACCGGCTGTGGCCTCCAGGCTCTCAGAAAGCGCCGGCTCCGGTTCAGCCGCCGCCGCCCGCGCCTCCGGGTACACCGGCCGCAGCGGCGCCTGCTGATTCTGCGGCAGCTCCTGCCCTATCTTGCCCGTTGATTCCGAGTCGTTCGGCCCGCGTCGGGGAAGTCGTCTCATCTTTTCCTGTATCCATTCGCGCACGTCGCGCATGGCTTGCTTGTAACACACGCCACCCAGCCCGGCCAAACCCCCAGAACCTCCCCAGCTACTCACACCCAAACCCAGACCCGGCACCCAGTACAATCAAAGTCGAAAGCACACCGCACCACCAACCTCACCCAAAACACACAGGAGCATCCGCAAGCATGGCAGTCAAGGTAGGCATCAACGGCTTCGGCCGCATCGGTCGCAACGTCTTCCGCACCGCGCTCGGCAACCCCGACATCGAAATCGTCGCCGTCAACGACCTCACCACACCCGCGACCCTCGCCCACCTCCTCAAGTACGACTCCATCCTCGGCAACCTCAAACAAGACATCATCTCCGACGCCGACTCCATCACCGTCGACGGCAAAAAAATCAAGGTCTTCGCCGAACGCGACCCCGCCAAACTCGACTGGAACTCCGTCAACGCCGAGATCGTCGTCGAATCCACCGGCTTCTTCACCGACGCCACCAAAGCCAAGGCCCACCTCGGCGCGGAAGGCGCAAAGTCCACCGTCAAAAAAGTCATCATCTCCGCCCCCGCCACCAACGAAGACCTCACCGTCGTCCTCGGCGTCAACGAAGACAAATACGATCCCGCGAAACACAACATCCTCTCGAACGCGTCCTGCACCACCAACTGCCTAGCTCCCATCGTCAAGGTCATCAACGACACCTTCACCATCCAGTCCGGCATCATGACCACGATCCACTCCTACACCAACGACCAGGTCATCCTCGACACGCCGCACAAAGACCTCCGCCGCGCCCGCGCCGCCGCCCTCTCCATGATCCCAAGCTCCACCGGCGCCGCCAAAGCCCTCAAGCTCGTCATCCCCGCCATGGACGGCAAGCTCGACGGCTTCGCCATCCGCGTCCCCACACCCAACGTCTCGGTCGTCGATCTCACCTTTGTCGCCGAAAAACCCATCTCCGTCCAAACCATCAACGCCGCCCTCAAATCCGCCGCCGACGGCCCCCTCAAACCCTACCTCGGATACACCGACGAAGAACTCGTCTCCTCCGACTTCAAAGGCAACCCGCTCTCCTCCATCGTCGACTCCAAACTCACCAAAGTCGTCGGCCAAACCGGCAAGGTCATCTCCTGGTACGACAACGAATGGGGCTACTCCAACCGCGTCAAAGACCTGATCCTCTTCCTCGTGCAAAAGGGCCTGTAGCCCGCCGCTATGTTCTCCCAAACTCCGCAACGCGATCAGCTCCTTGCCCTAAACAGAGAGGAGCTGATCCTGCTCGCCAATGCCCTCAACGAGGTGTTGCACGGCATCGATGTCCAGGAGTCCCAAACGCGCCTCAGGTGCTCGCGTGAAGACGCCGTTCGATTATTTCGTAAGCTCACAGATCTCCCGGTAGAATAGAGAAGGTGCCATGGACAAAAGCGCTCGCAAATTCGCCAGCTTCAAGGAAGTGAAAGACGAAGAGTATCGGTACTGGCAGAGCGTGTCTCCCGCCGCTCGTATCGAAGCGACCTTCGAGCACAGCGTCGAGATGTACCGCATGAAGGGGGTCGTGACGGATGGACAGGAACTTAGAAGAACTCTTGTCCGCTTTGAACGCCCACAGAGCTAGGTATGTCGTCGTGGGCGGTTACGCGATCGGTGTCCACGCTCAGCCACGCGTCACCAAGGATCTCGACGTCTTTATAGATTCCAGTCCCACAAATGCGCGCCTTGTGTATGCAGCCCTGGCCGACTTTGGCGCGCCGCTCGAAAACATCGCGCCCGACGATTTTGAGAAGCCCTACTCGGTTGTTCGCATTGGGGTACCACCGATCTGTGTCGACATACTCCAGCACATCGATGGCTTAGACTTCGAGACTGTATGGGCTGGGAGCTCCGAGCATCGACTCGACGACGGTATCGCCGCCCGCTATATCTCCGCCGAAGACCTCATCACCAACAAGCTAGCCTCCGGCCGGCCCCAAGACCTAGCCGACGTCGCAGCCATCCGGCAAGCACAGGCCGCCATCAAGCGAGAGACCTAAGCCTCCCCTCACGTGCCTCCTACTTCTGCGGAGCCATAGGCACCGTACTCACATCCGAGGTCTTCCTCCCCGAAATATCCCGATGCAAAAAGTGCTGCGTCAGGTCCGGCAGGAACTCATTCGCCAGACCGCCCACCATACCCTCCCACGTCACCGTCAACGCGTTGCTGAACACCAGACCCGCGCCCCGGTCCGACGCCGGATAGTACAAATTCGAGATCCCGCCCGACGCAATATTGCCCATGACATTGGCATAGTTCGGTCCCCACTTGCCGTTGTCCCGCTTGCACCACACAGCCGTCGAGATCGAATACAGCATACGTTTCGGGATCGTCCCCGTCCCCCGGCGAAAGTACCGCGGATCTTCTTTCAGAATCACCGGCAACAGCGCATTGCCGATCATCGTTCCATCGAAGTTGTCGGCATACTGCGCCCCAAATCGCTTCGCATACCCCTGCGCTCCCTGCCCATACCCTGAAAAGCTGTCGTCCGCCTGCCCAACCCCGGCCAGCACCGCCGCAACCCCGAACTGCACCGGATCGATCGCACTCCGAAACGCCAGCTGAAACTTCTGCCGGGGCGACAACGGCGGCACATTCTGGTCGTACGTAATATTGAAGTTCGGAAGCACGCCCATGATGCGCTGCTTCTCCTCTTTCTTAAGCTGCGCCTCCGATCGCTCCCGATCCGTCTGCCCTTGCGCAGCCGTCCCATCGCCGGGAGCCGCCGCGGAAGTCGCCTGCCCAACCGTCTGAGGACCCGGCGTAGGCCCCTGAGACCCCGGCGTAGCTCCCTGCGACCCCGGCGTAGACGTCTGAGATGACGAGGACGTGGACGACGCCGCCTGAACTCCAGCGCCAACGTCCGGAGCCACACCCACACCCAGCCCCGGCGCCTCCGGCAGCAGCAGACCTCCCTTACCCTCCGCCGCCTCCGCCCCGAGCGCAGACCCACCCGCGCCCGCCAGCAAACACACGAAAACAGCAAACATCGGCAGCGCCCGCAAACATAGTGCCCGGAAACATAGTGCCCGGGGGCACCGATCCACAAAGAAAAACAGCATCGTCTGAATAGTTCCTGCCTTTACCCGGACAAAGGTCCGCTCTTGCAAAACGTGTGGGTTCTCTTCTAAGACGTTCAGAACACCCGTTTCGCCGCAGATGCAATTTAATTTGGCCCTCAACCCACGCCCGCAGCTTCTTACCCGGACGCCGCCAGCAAACCCGCACCCTCTCTTCCCTTCCCCACCACACACCTCCCCCGAACCCCGCATCCAACCTCCCCATGGCCACCCGCTGCAACATCCCCGGATCCAGCCCCTACGAGCCCGTCATCGGCTTCTCCCGAGCCGTCCGCGTCGGCAGCTACATCTCCGTCTCCGGCACCGGTCCCATCGGCGCCGACGACGCCGACCCCGCCACCCAGACCGAACAGATCCTCACCATCATCGCCGGCGTCCTCAAAGAAGCCGGCTCCTCCTTCGAACACATCATCCGCACCCGCATCTACCTCACCGACCGCGGCACCTGGGAGGAGGTCGGCCGCATCCACGGAAAGTTCTTCTCCATCGTCCGCCCCGCCTCCACCATGGTCGTCGTCGCCGGCCTCCTCAACCCCACATGGCACGTCGAAATCGAAGCCGATGCCCTCGTCCCCGAGGCCGTCAACCTCGTCCTCGGTCGCGGCGACGTCAACGCCTCCGAGTAGCCGCCCAGCACCACCCGCGCCCACGCCTCCCACTCCCGACCCGTCCCGTAGTATGAACAAGACTCCTATGCCTAAGCTCTCCATCCGCGACCTCGACCTCCCCCACAAACGCGTCCTCATTCGCGTCGACTTTAACGTTCCCCTCTCCCCCGACGGCAGCGAGATCCTCGACGACACCCGCATCCGCGAAACCGTTCCCACCATCGAGTACGCCCTCCGCCACAAAGCCAAAGTCATCCTCTGCTCCCACCTCGGCCGACCCAAAGGCAAGCGCGTCGAATCCATGAGCCTCCGTCCCGTCGTCGACCGGCTCCGCGAACTCCTCGACCACATCCTCGGACCGAGCGAAAATGTAGCCTTCTCCCCAGACTGCGTCGGCGAAATCGCCCAGGAACTCTCCTCTAAACTCGAATCCGGACAGACGCTTCTGCTCGAAAACCTCCGCTTCCACCCCGAAGAAGAAGCCAACGACCCAGCCTTTGCCAAGCAACTCGCCGACCTCTGCGACCTCTACGTCAACGACGCCTTCGGCTCCGCCCACCGCGCCCACAGCTCCACCGAGGGCATCACCCACTTCGCCAAACAATCCGCCGCCGGCCTCCTCCTCGAAAAAGAGCTCACCTACCTCGGCAAAGCCGTCTCGGACCCCAACCGGCCCTTCGTCGCCATCATCGGCGGAGCCAAGGTCTCCGACAAAATCGCCGTCATCGACCACCTGCTCGACCCCGGCCCCGCCAAAGCCGACAGCATCCTCATCGGCGGCGCCATGGCCTACACCTTCCTCAACGCCCAGGGCCAAACCACCGGCAGCTCCAAGGTCGAACCCGACAAAGTTGACCTCGCCCGCGCCACCCTCAGCCGCGCCAAACAAAATAACGTCCATCTCCTCCTCCCCACCGACCACGTCCTCGCCGACCGCTTCTCCGCCGACGCCAATACCCAAATCGTCTCCGGCACGGAACCCTTCCCCGAAGGCTGGATGGCCCTCGACATCGGCCCCGAAACCATCAAAACCTTCTCCGCCGAGATCAGCCGCGGAAGCACCGTCGTCTGGAACGGACCGATGGGCGTCTTCGAACTCGCCCCCTTCGCCGCCGGCACCAACGCCATCGCCCACGCCGTCGCGGCCAACCAGGACGCCACCACCATCGTCGGCGGCGGCGACTCGGTCTCAGCCGTCGTCCAGGCCGGCGTCGCCGACAGGATCAGCCACATCTCCACCGGCGGCGGAGCCTCCCTCGAATTCCTCGAAGGCAAAACCCTCCCCGGCGTCGCCGCCCTCACCGACCGATAAACTTCACAACCGACGTAATAGACCGGAAACCATCTTGCGCACCTCGACAACGGCCTCCGTCAATCGCCCGTGATCCTCCGCGCTCAGGTACCCGAGATCATGAGCCAGCAGCAACAGATATTCCAGCTCGGAAGCAGCCGCCTTCGACCGCCGTAGCTCCACACCAAATTCTGCATTGAGGTCTCGCCCACAACCTTCGGCAATCCGGGTCGAGACATTCGTCGCCGCCCTCCGAAGCTGATGCGTCAGCCCAAAGCTCTCACCGCTCGGCAGCACCCGCGTCGCAAAGTACGTGTCCAGCGTCAGCGCGTGAGCCTTCCTCCAGACCTCCAGATCCCTGAAATCCTTCATGCAATGGCCTCAGTCACCAAACCTACCCACCCCAGCAATCAACTGCACTCCCCCAAACGCGGAACGAGCCCTTACTCATTACTCATCACTCATAACTCGCCAACAAAACAGAACCAGCACAAAATCCTCCGAGCACCGAGCCCTTACTCATCACTCATAACTCACCAACAAACCAGACCAGCACCAAACCCCAACCATTCCCGAAAACAAGCAAAAAATGGAATACTGATCCACACCATGCGCCAGCACCTGATCGCCGCCAACTGGAAGATGTACAAGACCCCCGCCACCTCCATCGGCTTCCTCGACAGCTTCCTCGAGCTCGTCCCCGACACCCCCCCGGCCGAGATCGCCATCTTCCCCTCCATGACCTCGCTTCCCGCCCTCGTCGAGCGCGCCCTCGGCAGCTACATCAAAGTCGGCGCGCAGACCATGCACTGGCTCGACTCCGGCGCCTACACCGGCGAAACCTCGCCCACCATGCTTACCGCGATCGGCGCGACCCACGTCCTCATCGGCCACTCCGAACGTCGCCAGTACTTCAACGAGACCGACGAGACCGTCAACCTCAAACTCAAGTCCGCCTTCGCTCACAACCTCGTCCCGATCGTCTGCGTCGGCGAACACCTCGACGACCGCGAAGCCAATCGCACCGACGAAGTTCTCGAGCACCAGGTCGCCGCCGCCCTCACCGGCATCGACCCCCTCCAGGCCGCCCCCCTGGTCATGGCCTACGAACCCGTCTGGGCCATCGGCACCGGCAAAACCGCCACACCCGAGATCGCCGAAGAGGCCCACAAAACCATCCGCCGAGCCATCCAGACCGCCCTCGGCGACCACCTCGCCCAATCCACCCGCATCCTCTACGGCGGCTCCGTCAAACCCGACAACGCCGCCTCCCTCTGCTGCCTCAACGACATCGACGGAGCCCTGGTCGGCGGTGCCAGCCTCGACCCAGAATCCTTCGCCGCCATCCTCCGCGCCGCCCACCCGCCCGCCTAGAGCAACGGAGGTATTGGCATAGAGGCATTTGCTCTTTTGTTGTCATTCCCGAAGGGAATCTGCTGTTGTTCTTGGTGTTGTTTGTTCTTCAGGCCACCAGACCTACCGAACCACACCCAACTGGTCCACCGGCCAGTACACAAACGCCGCCTTGCCGTAGATCAACGACCGGTCCACCGGCCCAAAGTCCCGGCTGTCGCTCGAAATCGAGCGATGATCTCCCATCACAAAATACTCGTGCGGCCCGATCACCCGCTCCGGCTCCGACCGGTCGTCCGCGTACCGCCCAGGAACGTACCACTCCGAGATCGGATCGCCGTTCACATACACCCGCCCATGGTCGATCCGAAGATCGTCCCCCGGCCCCGCGATCACGCGCTTGATGTAGCTCTTCTGGTGATCGTGCGGATACAAAAACACCACCACGTCGCCCCTTTGGATCTCCCCCACACGGTACGCCATCTTGTTGATAAACAAGCGGTCTTGATCCTCCAGCAAAGGCAGCATGCTGGTCCCTTCCACACGCACCGGCTGGTACAAAAACACAATGATGAACGCCGAAACCAGCACCGAAAGCAGGATGTCCCGAGCCCAGGAACTCACGGGAGCCCGCACGCTCCGAGCCGGCCGCTCAGGCCCCGCACTCGCAGGCAGCCGCTCAGGCCCCACGCCGTCCACCTCGCTCCGATCCTCCACCTTCGTCTGGTCGTCTATCATCAGAAAAACCCGCCCCAAACCTCTCGCCACGCCGTGGACTCTGGCGCCAGCATCCTACTCAATTTAGACGAAAGTCTCAGAGCCTCGCCAACCAGCCGCCCGGAGAGAAGACTCGGCCGGCCCGTAGCTCTAGCCGTGTACACCCATCATCGCAGATCCGTTGCCCCTCATCCCGTCACACCACCAATGTGGGATTCCGCATCCGATCTCTGTTGGGCTAAACTGAAGAGGCACAAGAAGAAGACCCTAAGGCACGAGAAAAGACCATGGCTACGCTGACAATGCTCGACCAGGCACCCTCTCCCAAGAACGGTCACCATCACCCTGACATGCACGATCTCACCACCGAGACCGCCAACTCCGCCTCGGAAGGTCTCGATACAAAGTCGGCTCTCGAGATCGCACGCATCATCAACCAGGAAGACGCCAAGATCGCCGCCGCGGTCAAAAAGGCACTCCCCGAAATCGCCATCGTCATCGACACCGTCGCCCGATCCCTCCGCGACGGCGGCCGCCTCATCTACGTCGGCGCCGGCTCCTCCGGCCGCATCGCCTCGCTCGACGCCTCCGAGTGCCCACCCACCTTCTCGACCGCCCCCAGCCAGGTCCAATACATCATGGCCGGCGGCCCCAAAGCCCTCGCCTCCGCCTCCGACGTCAACGAAGATTCGCCCGAACTCGGCCAACGCGACATCGCCCGCCGCCGCCCCACCCGCAAAGACATCGTCATCGGCGTCTCCTCCTCCGGCCGCACCCCCTACGTCGTCGGCGCCGTCGAGTACGCCCGCGCCCGCGGCGCCAAAACCGCCGCCATCACCTGCAACCAGAACACCGACCTCTCCGAAGTCGCCGACACCACCATCGTCGCCGAGGTCGGCCCCGAAGTCATCGGCGGATCCACCCGCATGAAAGCCTCCAGCGCCCAAAAAATGATCCTCAACATGATCACCACCGGCGCCATGACCCGGCTCGGCTATGTCTACGAAAACCTCATGGTCAACGTACACATGAAAAACGCCAAGCTCGTCGAACGCGGCATCCGCGTCCTCATGAAGGTCTGCAACATCGACCGCGAAACCGCCATCCGCACCATCAAATCCGCCGGCAAATCCATCCCCATCGCCGTAGTCATGCTCCGAGCGGACGTCGACAAGATGGAAGCCATCCGCCGCCTCGCCCAATCCGACGGCAACGTCCGCCTAGCCATAGACGACTCCCGCCTCGAACTCTAGATCTCGCTTAGCTGAGCTTCATCGCAATCTCGTCCTCCAGTATCTGGCGTACCGTCAAGGGAACGATTACACGGCCCGTCTGCCTGAAAAAGCGCTGAATCTCGGTCAGAGCATCGCTCGTGTAATCGAAAGAGATGAAGAATCCCTTCATCCGTTCCTCACGGATCATGGCTGCCTCAAACGCATCGATATCCGGGCGTCCAGCTTTCTCTTTCTGCTTCACCTGAATCGGATACCACACGTCCATAAAGTCGAGTGATCCAGGCTTCGTACTGGGCGCGGCCGAAAGTGGATAAACCCTTCCGTCCAGGCCCATATCGCCCGTTTGCACCTTGTTGCCAATCCCGCCAAGCGCAATCACAGCCCAGTTCTCGAATTCAAAGGCCGGAAGCCGTCTCAACTCCTTCTCGGTCTTCGGCAGGTCCCGAACCACAAAAGCTCTTCCCAGCCGCCACAAGTTGTCATTCTCGGGGAGACGCTCTACATCCCGCAATCGCTTCGCCATCACGCGGCAAGCTGTCGGTGAAATGTCGATCCCAATCCACTGCCGCTGCATCCGTTGCGCGGAGACCAGGCTCGTCCCGCAACCGCAAAATGCATCCAGCACAATGTCGTTCGGTTGCGAGGAAATCTCAAGGATCCGCTCCAGGAGCTTCAACGGTTTCTGCGTCGGGTATCCCAGACCCTCCCCTCCACGGCCCTGCACGGGCGCTATGTCGTCCCAGATAGACCCCAGAGGCACACCCTTGCCCTCGTCCAGGTAGCGCTTGAAACGAGGGACAGCACCCGACCTCGCCTGTAGAATCCGACCCTCATCGAACAGCTTCTGCATTCGTTCTTGGCTGTAACGCCAATACCGAGTCACTCCCATAAACTCGTAATGCGGATTCCCTTTGGACGGCGCCGCACCACCTGGGGCACCAAGATCCCCAAGTTGGTAGCGCCGCCCGGTCTCGGGCTCTCGGTGCTTGTAAAACTTGGATAGATATACATCGTCATACGGCCGGTAAAGATGTTTAAATGAGTACTCCGAGCCCTTGCTGTACAGGAAGATCGTGTCATGCACACGGCCTAAATGCTTCGACCCCTGCTTCGCATCATTGTGTGCAGACTGTCTCTTCCAGATGATCTCGTTGATGAAGTTGCCTTCACCGAAGATCTGGTCCAGCATCACCTTCACATAGTGACTCGCATGCCAATCGCAGTGGTAGTAAAACGATCCGGTCTTCTTCAGCACGCGCGCAATCTCCACACAACGCGGACGCATGTACTCGATGTAAGCCCGCGTCGACTCATGTCGATCCTCAAAGGATCGCTTCTCCTTCGTCTCCCCCCAGAACACCTCGTAGTTCCGGTTGGAGTTGAACGGAGGATCGATATAACACAGGTCGACACAGCCATCCGGAAGCTGCTTCAACTGATCAAGACAGTCACCGCAGTAAATAATGCGTGTATCGACCAGCGATGACGGACGTGCCATCTTGTAACTGTATAAGCATCTCTCGTGCCGGGCCACCCCTTCGCCTCCGGCCTCGCTCTGTCTTCTTCTCATGTGCCGTATCAGGAGAGCGACGGCGGCGGTCTATCGGTAAACTTCTCTATGATGGCGGACGGCAAGAACGAGGATGAAGTCGCCGGGGTCGTGGAAACGGACGCGGTAGTCGCCGGAACGGAGCCGGAACTCGGGCGCGTCGATGTCCTGGAGGCGCTTCACATCGCCTTCGCCAGTCGCGAGATAGCGGGAGAGGGTTTTGGAGGATGCGGAGGGCGGCGGCTTGGTCGATGACGCGAAGATCGGCCTTGCCCTGGTCCGTCCAGGCGATCTTCTTGGGCATCGCTACTGGCCCGTGTCGGTGGCTTCGAGCGGCGTCTGTCCCATGCGCTCGAAATCGGCGGCGGTGAGTCCGAACTCGGCCAGGACTTCCTCGTGCGAGACGACCTCCCCGCGCGCATAGGCGGCGCGCGACTCGGCGATGTCGCGGGCCTCCTCTTCGCTGACGGGTTCGTCGTCGATGGGAGCGTTTGCGATGGCGCGGGAGACGGGATCGAGCATCGCCTCCAGCAGCCCGACCAAGGCGGCCACCTGGCCTGGAGCCATGCGGTCGATCAGTTCGTGGGCCTGTTCTCGGGTCCGTGCATAGGGCATCGTGAATCCTTCCTCAAGACGATCGTTCGGACATTCGGACGTTCGGACCGTCTAGCGGCGCGCTTCCTCTTGAAGAATATACTGTCGAGCACCTGCCGAAAGACCTCCTTAGACGCAGGATCGATGCGCGAGACCGCCTCAAACCGGAGCTTGATCTCGCCATCCGGCCCGCTCTCCTCCCACGCCAATAGCAATAAAAGGTCCTTCACCTCGAAGAAAACCAAACCGCCGGGAAAAGCGAACTTCCTCCGCTGAGGCCTCCATCCACCGACCTGCGAGAGCGGTACTCCCCAAGCCAATCCATCTTCGCCCCTCTTCCCCGTAAACTAAACCTCATGGACAAGTTCGTCGTCCGCGGAGGCAATCCCCTCCTCGGAACCATCAAAGTCTCCGGCGCCAAAAACTCCGCGCTCCCCTGCATGGCCGCCGCCATCCTCACCGAAGACGAAGTCGTCCTCGAAAACATCCCCCAGGTCCAGGACATCGAGACCGAGCGCAAACTCCTCGCGTCCATGGGCGCCGAGGTCGAACTCGGCTACGGCCGCGCCCAGCACCGCACCCACATCCGCTGCGCCGTCCTCTCCGACCCCGTCGCCAAGTACGAGATCGTCAAGACCATGCGCGCCTCCTCGCTCGTCCTCGGCCCCTTGATCGCCCGCACCGGCATCGCCCGCGTCGCCATGCCCGGCGGCTGCGCCATCGGCGGCCGACCCATCGATCTCCACATCAAAGGCCTCGAAGCCATGGGCGCCACCATCTCGCAGGAGCACGGCTACCTCGAAGCCCGCGCCCCCGGCAACGGCGAAGGCCGCCTCCACGGAGCCCACATCGTATTCAGCAAAATCACCGTCACCGGCACCGAAGACCTCCTCATGGCCGCCACCCTCGCCGACGGCGAAACCGTCTTTGAAAACTGCGCCCGTGAGCCCGAAGTCACCGACCTCGCCGCTCTCCTCACCAGCATGGGCGCCAACATCGAGGGCGCCGGCACCTCCACCATCCGCGTCCAGGGCGTCCCCAAACTCCACGGCGCCCGCCACCGCATCAACCCCGATCGCATCGAAGCCGGCACCTTTCTCCTCGCCGGAGCCATCACCGGCGGCGACCTCAACGTCGACGGCTGCAACCCCAGCCACCTCGGCGCCCTCCTCCACACACTCGAGCAATGCGGCGTCCAGCTCGACATCGGCAAAGAGTGCGTCCGCATCCGGTCCTCAGGCCGCTCCGGCGGCTCGCTCCGTGCCGCCAGCATCTCGACCGAAGAGTACCCCGGCTTCCCCACCGACATGCAGGCCCAGTTCATGGCCCTCGCCACCCAGGCCGAAGGCGCCACCACCGTCACCGAAAACATCTTCGAAAACCGCTTCATGCACGTGCAGGAACTCAACCGCATGGGCGCCAACATCACCGTCAACGGCCGCTCCGCCACCGTCCGCGGCGGCACCCCGCTCCAGTCCGCCGCCGTCATGTGCTCAGACCTCCGCGCCTCCGCCTCCCTCGTCCTCGCCGCCCTCGTCGCCGACGGCGAAACCATCCTCGACCGCGTCTACCACCTCGACCGCGGATACGAGCGCTTCGAAGAAAAACTCCGCGGCGTCGGCGCCCAAATCCGCCGCATGGGCGACGTCTTCGGCAAAAAATAACTTGCCCCCGCGCCTCACCCCGGCGCACCATAAAACCTACGAGGCCCGACCATGGCAACCACCCCCGCCCTCCTGCCCATCGACGTCTACCTCCACACCTCCTACCACCCGGACGTCGACTTCATCGACGGCGAAATCGAGGAACGCAACTTGGGAGAGTTCGAACACGCACGCCTGCAGACCTTACTAGCAAGCCTCTTCGTCACGCATGAGAAGCTCTGGCGCATTCAGACCGTCGTCGAGCAGCGCATCCGCGTCACCCCCACACGCGTCCGTATCTGCGACCTAGCCATCCTCCACGCCGACGCCCCCCGCGAGCCCGTCACCGAGACCCCACCCCTCCTCTGCATCGAAATCCTCTCGCCCCTGGACTCCGAAGACCGCCTCTCCCGCGCCCAACTCGTCCTCGCCGACTACCTCACCATGGGCGTCCCCAACCTCTGGCTCATCGACCCCCTCCGCCGCTCCGCCCACACCTTCAACCACCAGGGCCTCCACCACGCCGACCCCACCCGCCTCACCATCCCCAACACCCCCATCACCCTCGACCTCACCGAACCCTTCGCCGCCCTCGACTAACACCGGCCGCCACGCCCCCTTACCCCTCAGGCTTCGGCGTCAGCAACTTCGCCGAATAGATCGACCGAATATCACATCGTCTCGCCGTCACCGTCGCCCCCACCGTCGTAATCAGCAGAGGCACCATCAACGAGTCGGCGTGACGCGTCAACTCCAACAAAAATACCGCCGAAGACACCGGCCCAAGTGTCGCCGCCGCCAAAAACCCAGCCGATCCGATCAGCGCGTAACTCGCAATCGCCGGTCCCGGCATCACGTACTTCCACAAACTCCCCAGGCCGTCGCCAAACAGCGCACCCAGCGTCATCGTCGGTGTAAACAGGCCGCCGGGCGATCCGCTTCGCAAACATAAAACCGTCGCCATCGGCCGCAAAACGATCAGCCAACACAGCAGACCCGCGCCCAACTTGTCGTCAAACGTCAGCTGCACAATGCCTTTGCCGTTTCCAAGAATCTGCGGAAACTTCATCGCCACCACGCCAACTCCGCTGAAAATCACCAACGGCGTCACCGCCATCCGCCAGCCCTTCGGCTTGTGCATCTGCGCCCACGCAATCACGCGCACATACCCCACCGAAAGCAAACCCAGCACAGGTCCAGCCAGGATCGACCACACAATCAGCGAAGGGGACGCCTGAAGCGTCGGAAAGCTGTACGTCGCTTGGTCCGGAAGCAGAATCCAGGACGCCGCCACCCCCGAAAACGTCGCCACAAACGCCGGCATCACCGTCGACAGATTCAGCGATCCCAGCAGAACCTCCGCCACAAACAACGCGCCGCCTAACGGAACGTTGTACGCCGCCGCCATCCCCGCCCCCGCTCCACAAGCCACCAGAACGCGCCTCTCCGCCAGCGTCAGACCCGTCCAGTCCGAAACCTTGTTCGCGGCCACCGCGCCCGCACTCTTCAGAGCGCCTTCACGCCCGAGCGCAACCCCCATACCCACCGTCACAATCGAAAGAACCGCACTGATCAGCGTGGAAACCGTCCGCATCTGCCCCGACTTCGTCCACACCGCCACCGACAGATCGGCGCCCGTCCGCACCCCCATCCGCTTGGTCCCATACAGCACCGCTCCCGCCACCAGGCCCGCCAGCACCATCACCGCCACGTGACGCCCCGACGACACCTGGCCGATCGCCTCCTCAAAGTCTCCCGCCTGGTACCGGTAGCTCAGGTGCTGCGAAAGTCGCAACAGCTTCATCAAAAGTCCGCCCGCAACACCCGCGGCCACCCCCGTAACCACAAGAAACATCCAGAACCGCCCCGAAATCTGCAACTCCGAAACGTTCGGCTGCGGTGAACCTTGATCCTGCAAATCCGCCATGCCTACCAAAGATGCCCGCGGAGGCACGGCGGGCGCAGCAAATTTCGGCGGATCACTCGGGACCCACCAGCTCACCACCCAACTCCTTCCGGCACTCCAACGCATCCACCCCCCGCCGGTAGAACCCCTTCACCTCCCGCAGCACCACGTATCCCCGGCCCTCGTAGAACCTCCGCGCCGCCGCATTGCCGGTATGCACGTGGAGCACCATCGCCCGCGCGCCCTCCCCCTCCGCCCACCTCGCCCCAAACCTAGAGCAGTCCCCCTTGATCACAACCAGCGAGCCGAATCACGCTTGCGTATCTCGCAGAAGCTGGGTACGGGTCTGGGATGAGAATACGCCCACATTCTGCCCTTGATACGCGGTGAAGGCCTGCAGCAGTGCTTGATCGTTCATCAGGTAGGTTCGCGTGCCGAAGGCACCGCCAGCTTCCCTAAGCTCCGCGATGTTGTTCTTTAGCTCCTGGAGGAAGTTGAACGATGCAGTCGAGTCTAGGCCCAGGTTATTGGGCAACTGTGATTCACCAGGCCCTGGCGCATACGAGCAAGCAAGTCCCATCAAGGTCGCGTTCTGCTGTTCTGTGATCTGGCCGCTCCGATACATCTGCGAACCCGCTGAAAGAAGCTGTTTCGGGGTCATGCTCGTGAAATCGTAGCTGGTTCCTGAGCTGATGGCGCTAAGCCCGCTGATTGACATCTCCAATTCTCCTTATGAGTTCTCTCACATTAAGAATTCTCGCTGAGTGTATTCGGCATGTGGAACGTGGAAAATGGTACTTATGGTGTACGTACGAGAGCGCCTCACGAGCGCTCTCGTACAAACAAGAATGGATCTACTTGCTGTAGCGAATGGTAAGATTCGCCGCGTATTACGAAAAGCGGCATGTACACGTAAGTTTTAGCTGCCATTCCGAACCCGTGGTCCCCAAAGCAGCGTGCCCCATCTCCAAATCCGTCGACCGACAGATTCATCCCAAGCCGGCCACCTCGCCACCCAACTCCTTCCGGCACTCCAACGCATCCACACCCCGCCGGTAGAACCCCTTCACCTCCCGCAGCACCACGTATCCCCGGCCCTCGTAGAACCTCCGCGCCGCCGCATTGCCCGTATGCACATGAAGTACCATCGCCCGCGCGCCTTCCCCCTCCGCCCACCTCTCGAGCACCCCCAGCATCCGCCCGCCCAGACCCCGCCTCCGCTCCGCCAGGCTCACATCCAGCGTCACACAGTACCCCACCACACCCCCATACACCCTCTCCATGTGCCCAATCGCAAACCCCACGATCTCGCCCCCACGATTAGCCACCACCGTCCGTGCGTTCGCCGCCTCGGCAAACTCCCGCATCGCCCGCCGCGAAAACGGAAACTCCGGCGCAAAGCACACCCGGTCCAGCAGAACCATCGCTTCGAGATCCGATGGGACGTACGGCCGCAACTGAGGCACAAGAGAGATCGGCAGACCTCCAGTCGATCTATAGATGAAAGCCGCGACCTTTCAGCCGCAACTAAAGCGACAGAAGACAGACCTCGCCAGCCGAAAATCCCCCAAAAACACCAAGCTTGGCGCAGCAACTCACCCAGATCTCTACAATAAAGAAAGAGGTCAAAAACTCGTCAAGAGATCCAGACCTTGCGTTCAAAAACCTGATCTGCCGCTATCGATACAGACCTAAGTCCAACCGTTTGAAGATTTTGACACACAAGCGGTGGGGGGTGGGGGGGGGTATACCCTACCGCAGCCGGATGCCGATCTCAACCAACCTCGGCGTCCCCAGGGTCAGCAGCGGCGTCCGCCCCGCCTCGATCCTACGGTCGAGCAGATTCTGCACCGAAGCGTACCCTGACAGCCGCTCCCGGATGGTCCGCTCGTAGTACCCGCCGACCTCCGTGTACCCGTGCAGCTCATACACGTTGGCCGAGTCGTCGTACTGCCGCCCGCTGGTCCGCAGGTCGAGCGCCAGCGTCCCCCACCGGCGACCGTCCCACCGGCCCTGCACGGTGAAACTGTTGCGCGGCACCTCCGGCGTCCACTTCCCCACCAGCGTCGGGTCGGCCTGGAAGCGCGTCACCGTCGAGACCGCGAGCTGGTACCCAGCCGTCAGCACCACCCGCGGAAGGGGGCGCATCTCCCCCTCCACCGACACCCCCCGGCTCCGCAGCTGCCCCAAATTCTCCCGCATCTGCGTCAGCGTGGTCGGTGTCGACGCAACCGTCACCGCCGCCACCGGCCGGTTCACCTCCGTCCAGAAGTAGCTCGACCGCACCAGCAGGAGAGGCGACCGCTCCCACAAACCTCCGCCCTCCCACCCCGTCGCCCGCTCCGACAGGAGACTCGGATTCGCCAGGGTGGTCTGCTGCCCCACCTGCCCCGCCCGGTAGAGCTCATTGAGCGTCGGTCCCCGAAACCCCCGAAACCCCGCCCCGCCCACCGACAGGCCGCCCCCAAGCCGCCGCCCCAACCCCAGCCGCGGGTCAAACCCCGTCTCGTCCGTCGCCGCAAGGCTCCCAGCAGCACCCCCCACCCCCCCCTGCCGAGCATCAAAGCTCCGAAACCGATCCACCCGCCCCGAAATCGCCGCCGACCACCCGCCCGACGGGTTCCACAACACCTCCCCGTACCCCCCCACGTCCCTCTGCCGAGCACTGGTAGCAATCGTAGGGAGAGCAATTTTGCTGAACGGCGTCTCATTATCCGTCCCTCGCGTCTCGAGCACATCAGCGCCCGCAACCAGCGTCCATGTCTTGACCGAGCGAGCCCACTGCGCCGATCCGCCCACCTGCTCGGACGGCACCCGCTGCAGCCGCGTCAGCTGTTCGGACGCCCGCCCCGGAGCTATGCTCGAGAAGCTCTGGCGATAGCTCTGCGTATCTCCATATCCGCGGAGGAGCACACGCCCCAGCTCCGGCCGAGCCCAGTCCGCACCCGCTGCATACCGCCACAGACGCGTCCCGTTGGTCTGCAGCGGCGTCCCATTCCCGCGCGCCTCGTTCAGGAGGTTGCCGCGCAGAAACGCCCGGTCCTCACCGGGAAACCGGCGCGCAAGCTCCACACGCCCACTCTGCCAGTGGACGTCCGACGGCACATCGACCGCACCCCGGAACTCGGGAGCCGTCAGGATGTAACCGCCCGTCCGGAACAGCGTCGTAGCCGCCAGCGCGCTCCAGCCTCGATGCTCCCCCGCAAGCAGACCGTTGACCGACGACGTCCCCTCGCTCGCGCCCGCAAGGTCCAGCCCAAAGCCGCGCCGCCCAGCCGGCACCGGGTTCACGTCGATCACACCTCCGATAGCACTCGACCCGTAGAGATCGGACGCCCCACCCCGCACCACCTCCACCCCCCCAATCGCCAGCTCCGGTATCTCATTCCAGTGGATCCACCCGCCAAAGGCATCGTTCAGCGGCACCTGGTCGCTCAGCACCAACGTCCGGCTCGCGGCCGTCGAACCCAGGCCACGCAGCGATGTGCCCTGCGTGGTCGGGTTGGCGACATAGGACCCGGTGCGCCGGAACAGCTGGAACCCCGGCACCCCCCGCAGACGATCATCCAAAGTGAACCCAGGCGCCTCCGCAAGCTGTTGCGCGGACAATATCCGGACGCTGCTCGCGCTTGCATCGAGCGGCAACGGCGTCCGCGCGGCCGTGACCTCAACCGCAAAGGCCGCAGCTGGGCGAAGCGCAATCTTGACGTCCGTATCGTCCGTACCGAGCTCATGCGTTAGGTCCGTAAACCCCTCCAGGCGGGCGCTCACCGAGTAAGCGCTTCCCGGCTGCAAGCTCAGGGTGGCGCACCCATCCGCGCCGGTCTGCGAGCCTGCTAGAGGGATCGAAGTGTCCTGCCGAGCTCGGATCAGGAGTTCAGCCTTGGGCAGAGGGAGCCCACTTACGTCGGTGACGCACACCCGCACGTCGGCTCTGGCCGTCCCAGCTCCAGCCAGAGCTGAAACGCCAAAAAACATTAAGGTACGCAGGCGATCTCTCTGGTACATACATCCTCACCGGTGATCGTTCTGGGGGTGTGCGTGATAGTCTGCGGCGCAGCGACCTGCTATGACGACGCGACGGACTTTTTGCTTTCAGAGCTTCGGTCTTCTGCTTCAACCGTATACGATCGCCCAAACACTTGGAGCGAACTCCGGTCCGAGTTCAACGTCCCGTCCCGACGTGGCCGCTCTCGATCGTGACCGCATTCTCCGGGATGCGAATCGTTTCCTTACCGAACGTCCTCAGACCATTACCTCGGTCCGCGCACCGGTCAGTGATGACCCACATCTTTACTATGCTCAGGAGGACCCGGACGAGATCGGTCATACGGACTCAGGAACCAGGCCATACTTCGCTGCCCATCGCGATCTCCTAGACCGCTTCACCCTGCAGATGCCGGCTCTGACGTCTGCCTACCTTTTGACTCGAGAGAAGGAGCCAGAGCTCGCCGGAACCTACGCTCAAGCTGCTGTGCAGCACCTCAAAGCATGGTTTGTCGACCCTGCGACACGAATGGACCCGAGTATTCCCTCCAGAACACCTGCGGAGTACAAGGCACTCGTCCAGGCCGTCGGGTTAGCAGAGGTAGCGGTCGCTGTTCCGTTTCTGTCCAGCTCTGAGGGCTTCTCCGCAGTGGACCTCGCGGCAGTGCGTGCGTGGTTCAACTCGTACCTGAGTTGGCTTACGACTTCGAGAACGGCAGGCTTGGCGCGCGACAGCCGAGATCACCATGCGAGCTCCTGGTTGCTGCAGGCGTCGAGCTGCGCCAGGCTTGCTGGAACAGACGAACAGCTTGCTGAACTCCGGCACTTCTATAAAACGACAGCGGTGCGGGCCCAGATTGTCGCAGACGGCAATTTCCCACACGAGCTGCAGACCGCGAATCCTTACCGCAATTCACTGTTCAACCTCGACCTGCTCGCAGGTTCCGTTGAACTCCTTTCCAGCCGCTTTGAGAGCCTATGGGAATTCCAGCTGCAGGATGGCCCTGGCATGCGCGTTGCGGTGGCACGAGATGTTCCCTTTATCCGCGATCGCGGGGCCTGGCCGTATCGTGCCGACGCGAACCATTTCGCGGACCTTCCTGGACGCCGACCCAGCCTGCTCTTCGCCGCACGCGCCTATCAACGGCCGGAGTACGCCACGCTCTGGGCATCGCTCCGGCCGGATACGATGAGTCCTGAGATTATGCACAGCTTCCCCATTCGACAGCCGCTCCTCTGGGTGACGCGGCCGCCGTTCCTTCCGTCGCTCCCGCAGAGTCGGCCGGCCTCAGGACGCTGACCTGCTCCTATCTTGAGCACCAGACCTACCAAACGAAGCCCGAACTGGCACAAAGATTGCCGCGGACGTACCCTAGGGACACCCCGTGTCGGCCAAGCTTCAGCTCGCTCTTCTCTCCTGCGCTCTGCTTGGGCTGCGCCATGGGTTCGACTACGATCACCTCGCGGCTATCTCGGACATTACGAGCGTGCAAAAGGGCTGGCGCGAAGGGATGCGTCTCGGTCTGCTCTACGCTCTGGGCCACGCTCTCACCGTGGCGGTGTTGGGTGCGGCAGTCATTTTGTTTCAGGTGCGGATACCACCCGGGCTCGACACCGTCGGCGAGCGGCTAGTCGGCGCAACTCTGGTTGTCCTGGCGTTCTATGTCGTGATTACCTCCATCCGGCATCGCCGCACTCCAGGGGGCGCCCGGCATCAGCACCACAGCGCCAGCCGTATCGCCCTGCTTATCTCCGGAACCCAGTTTCTGGCTTGGCGGACAAGACGGATCTGGGACCGCTCTGCCCCACGGCCGGATGCGTTCGCGTTTCGCTACAACCAGAGTTCGGTCTTTGGGGTCGGTGTCATCCACGGTCTGGGAGCCGAGACGCCCTCCCAGCTGCTCCTCTTTCTGCTCGCGGCCAATCTGGGCGGAACCAGTCGAGGGTTCATCGGGCTTTTGAGCTTTATCGGCGGACTGCTCGTCATGAATACGATGATGACCGCGTCCGCCTCGGGCATCTTCGCCGGAAGTTCGGAGCGGCCTCGCCTCAAAGGCATCGTTACCTCGATCACCGCGGCTTACAGCCTGATCGTTGGGACGATCTTTCTTCTTGGATCCTCCGCGAAGCTGCCTGCGCTTCTTCACTGATGGGTCGTCGACCGGACGGATCTCTCGTCTAGAAAGCCGCTACAATCTGTCCGATGGATCTCGCAGCGAAATCCGCTCTGTTGCAGACGACTTTGCAGGATCTCGGCAGCGTCCTGGTCGCCTACTCGGGTGGAACCGACTCGGCGTATCTCGCTTATGCCGCGCATCTCGCGCTCGGCGGCCGGATGCTTGCCGTGATTGCCGATTCCGCTTCTCTTCCGCGCGAGGAACTGGCGGCAGCTCTCGTCTTCACGCGCGACCACGGAATCCCGACAGAGATCCTCCCTACCGACGAACTCGCAAATCCGGACTACCGGCGCAACGACGCACAGCGCTGCTTCCACTGCAAAGACGAGCTGTTTACACAGATGGAGCACTTCCGGGAGACGCGAAACTATGCACATATCGCATTTGGGATGAATCTCGACGACGGTGGCGAGTTCCGCCCAGGGCAGAAGGCCGCAGAGAAGCACCACGCTGTCGCTCCGCTCGTGACGGCTCAGCTGTCAAAGGCTGAAGTTCGTGCACTCGCCCGGGAGGCCGGCCTTCGTATCGCCGACAAGCCCGCTAGCGCCTGCCTCTCATCCCGCATTGCGTATGGTCTTCCCGTCACCCCGGAGCGGCTCCTGCAGGTGGAGCAGAGCGAAGCCAGCCTGCACCGTCTGGGATTCCGACAGGTACGGGTTCGTCATCACGGCGAACTCGCGCGAATCGAGATCGCCCGCGAGGACCTCGCGCGCGCCCTCTCGATCGACATGCTGGACGAGATCACCGCGAACCTGAAGTCGGTCGGCTTCCTCTACGTCACGCTGGACACGTCGGGGTACCGCTCCGGAAGCATGAACGCCGTTCTCTCCGTATCTGCGATTGCCGCAGCTCATCCCTCCTCTACCCAACTCCGCGTGACAGAATAACGCTATGCGCATCGCCTACCTCGATTGCTTTGCCGGCATCTCCGGCGACATGTTTCTCGGAGCCATGATCGATGCCGGCGTTGACCCCAAGGTGCTGCTGGAGGCGGTCGCGGCTCTTGATCTCGGGGCCTCGTTGAAGATCCATTCCGTCGATCGTTCCGGGATTACAGCAACCAAGGTTGACGTCCTCGAAGGGGAACATCTGGCCGAGAGTGCGCACTCTCAAACGGCTCACAGTTCGTCGGCGGCAGCACCTGCGGAGTTCTCCGCCAGCTTCCCCGAGCAGGTCTCCGTACCGCTGCTGCAGCAACAACTCAGGACGCAGCATCTCCACAAGGGCAGCCACACGCACGCGAATGCAGAGGTGCACGCCGACGCACATAGCCACGCGCACTCTCACCATCACGGTGATGAACAGGAGTCGCAGACCTCGTCCGCTCACAAGCATGCGCATGGAAGGTCCCTCTCCGTGATCCGGGACCTAATCCAAAAGGCGCCGCTCGCCGAACCTGTGAAGAATTTCGCTGTCCACGCGTTCGAGCTGCTGGGCGCCTCCGAGGCCAAGATCCACGACGTCCCGATCGAGGACATTCACTTCCACGAGGTAGGCGCCGTGGACGCGATCGTTGACATCGTGGCCGCGAGCGCATGTATCCACGCGCTCAATCAGCAAGCTCGTGACGAGACGGGCTCGCCGGTCCAATGGCACGCCTCCCCGATCAACGTTGGCGGAGGCATGGTGAAGTGTGCGCATGGAACCTTTCCTGTACCCGCACCCGCCACCGCAGATCTTCTTCGCGGTTTTCCCACCTACTCGGCGCACCTCGAAAAGGAACTGGTCACGCCGACCGGTGCGGCACTCCTGCGCGCGCTCCACGTCACCTTCGGCCCACAACCCGCCATGACGACGACGCACATCGGATATGGTGCGGGGACACGCAACCCGGAAGGCTTCCCAAATGTCCTTCGCGTGCTTCTGGGCGAAGCTGCAAACTCGCCTCAAATCTCACCTGTGGCGGCTTCTGCGAACAATCCTGTCCTGGACACACAGAACGCAAACGCTACTCCGGTACAGAACGCCTTGGGAACAAACCCGAGCGACCTGGGAGCATGGGACGGAGCATCTCCTCGAACCGAGACAGTTACACTGCTTGAGACAGCTCTCGATGACCTGAGCCCGCAAGTTCTGGCCTACGTTACAGACCTCGTGCTCGCGGCCGGCGCGCTCGATGTGATGAGCACACCGGTGACGATGAAGAAGGGTCGTCTCGGAACGTTGCTCACGGTGCTGACGGACCAAGCGCATGCGCTGGCGATTGAGCGCATCTTGTTTGAGCAGACCACAACTCTCGGCATTCGAACCCACACAGAGCAACGCTCGTACCTCAGCAGAACTCACATAACGGTAGAGACGCCCTTTGGCGCCATCCGCATGAAGGTTGGTTCTCTTGCCGGTCAGGAACTGAATGCAGCGCCCGAGTTTGCCGATGCAAAAGCGGCGGCTGATGTTCACCAAGTGCCGCTTAAGCGAGTTCTGCAAGCGGCACATAGCGCATACGCCAACTCTCACGCGAGCTCTTCGGCTCCCGTGAGTAGCTCCGGGCCATCGCAGTAAAGCCTCATGGACAGAACCAGACTTCTCGATTTGCTCGCTGGCGTCGAACGCGGTGATCTCACAGCAGGTGCAGCCGCCGACCGGCTTCGAGACCTGCCGTTCGAGAGCCTCGACTTCGCTCGCATCGATCACCACCGGGCGCTGCGGACCGGTCTGCCTGAGGTGATCTATGCGGCAGGAAAGACGCCGGAGCAGACCTCTGCCATCTTCGCCCGCATGGCGGCAGCTGGTCAGGACGTTTTGGCTACGCGGGTTGACGCCGCGACGGCTGCCGCTGTGCTCGCGGCGTTTCCAGAGGCAAGCCACAGTGCTCCGGCACGCACCCTCTCCCTGCGGCAGAGTGCGCCACAACCTCCGCGGGGACACATCGCCGTCTTGTGCGCGGGCACCAGCGATCTGCCGGTCGCAGAGGAGGCAGCCGTAACAGCGGAGCTCTTCGGCTGCCGCGTCACGCGCCTGTACGATGTGGGAGTAGCCGGCCTCCATCGCCTACTTGCTGTGCGCGAAGACCTCACTGCCGCGGACGTGGTGATCGTCTGTGCCGGTATGGAAGGCGCACTTCCGTCCGTAGTGGGCGGCCTCGTCGCGGTTCCCGTCATCGCTGTACCGACGTCGGTCGGGTATGGTGTTTCCTTCTCGGGAGTAGCCGCACTCCTCGGCATGCTCAACTCCTGCTCACCCAATGTCACGGTCGTCAACATCGACAACGGATTCGGAGCGGCGTACACGGCGACCATGATCGCACGGGCTTCTTTTCGTCCATAGCCTGCAAAACCCGGCCGCAAACGCATCCAAACCCGTAGGCGACACACTTAGCATTCCAAGCCCCGGAGATGACATGCAACGGCGAGACTTCCTGAAGACGGCCACGGCAGCCGGCGTTGCAGCTGCATCTGCTACTGCCCTCTCACAAGCGGCTCAGTCCACTTCTTTACCAGTTGCAAGCAGCCGGCCGCAGTCGCCGGACATGATCTACAGAAACCTCGGAACCACGGGAGAGAAGGTTTCAGCGATCGGCCTGGGCGGGTACCACATCGGAAAGGAGAGCCTTACGCCCGAAGCCAGCGTCGCTCTTATGCGATCGGCGATCGATCGTGGGATCACCTTTATGGACAACTGCTGGGACTACAACGACGGCATCAGCGAGGTGCGCATGGGCCAAGCGCTTCGCGACGGGTACCGTCCGAAGGTGTTCCTGATGACCAAGATGGACGGTCGCACCCGGCAGGAATACAACAAGCAGCTGGAACAGTCGCTCGGCCGGCTGCAGACAGACATGATCGATCTCGTACAGTTCCACGAGGTGATCCGTATGGAAGACCCCGACAGAATCTTCGCTGAGGGTGGCGCGCTTGAAGCTGCCGTCGCAGCGCGGCAGGCCGGAAAGATCCGGTACATCGGGTTTACCGGCCACAAGGATCCTGCGGTGCATCTGCGCATGTTCGAGACCGCCGCACAGCACGGCTTCCACTTCGACACGGTGCAGATGCCGGTCAACGTGATGGACGCGCACTTCCGATCCTTCACCCATAGCGTTCTTCCAGTCGCGCAGAAGGCCGGGACCGGCGTGCTTGCCATGAAGACCTTTGGCGATGATTTCATCCTCAGGAGCAACCTAGTTCAACCGCTCGAAGCTTTGCATTACGGTCTTACTCAGCCTGTCTCTGTGGTCATCACCGGCATCGACAAGCCCGCGATTCTCGACCAGGCGATCGAAGCTACTCGGACCTTCAAGCCGATGTCGGAGACGGACGTCGCGAGCCTCCTCGCACGAACGCGGGATGTCGCGATGACCGGGAAGACAGAGCTGTTTAAAACGACCAACCACTTTGACGGAACTGCGCAGAACCCCAAGTGGCTCGGCTGAGTTCCCTGAGCCGGTCGCCGGGTGAGCCCTGGCTTGGACCTACTGATTTACACCGCTGGCTAGGAAGCCGCCGTCCACCACCAGGATCTCGCCGGTGACAAAGGAAGAAGCATCGCTCGCGAGAAATACCGCCGCCCCGATGAGTTCCTCCGTCCGGCCGAACCGGCCCATCGGCGTCCTCATGCTGAGCTCCTTGCCGCGCTCACTTTCATCCAGCAGCTTCTGATTCAGCGCCGTCCGGAAGACGCCGGGAGCAATGGCGTTGACCGTGATCCCTCGCGAACTCCACTCCACGGCCAGCGAGCGTGTCAAAGCGCCCACCGCCGCTTTACTGGCTGCGTAAGCCGCAACTTCCTTCAGACTCACAAACGTATTCAGAGATGCGATGTTGATGATCTTGCCGTAGCCACGCTCTAGCATGTGCCTGCCGAAGATCTGGCAGGCCCGAAGTGTTCCTGTGACGTTGGTGTCCATGATCCCGTCCCACGTCGCTTCGGAGACATCGAGCGTCGGCTCTCGTTTGATCCGGCCTGCACAGTTGATCAGAATGTCTGCCTTTCCGAACTTCTGCAGCGTCTGCTGCAGAAGGTTCTCGATCGACCCTCGATCCTCCACATCGCTGGTTATCCGCGCCGTCCGCCGGCCAAGGGCTTCGATCTTTTCCGCAGTCGCGCCGACCTGTGCTTCTGTTCGTGAGGTTGCAACTACGTCCGCACCAGCTTCGGCCAGACCAACCGCCATCGCCAGACCGATCCCTGAGGTACCGCCCACCACAACGGCACATCTTCCGGTCAAGTCGAATAGATCACTTCCCATCATGTTTCTCCAACCTGCGTGGACCTCATGCGCGCGATCTGTTGACGGAGATCCGCACTCTATGTCGCAGAAGGGACGGCGGCCGTATTCGAGATCTCGTCACGGGGAACGGCGTGCTGCAGAATCTCGTCCACTACCACGTCCGGAGATCGGTCGTTGCATACATGCACGGCCTCCTCGCCGCTTGGCGGCTCCAGCGTCGCGAGCTGACTGCCAAGCAATGCCGGACTCATGAATTCGTGATGTCTGCCTGCGATACGGGTCGCGATAATCTCCGCAGAGACGTCGAGCATGACAAAGCTGATCTCGGTGCATGGAATGCCCGCTTCCAGCGTCTCCCGATAGCTCTCCTTCAGGGCGGAGCAGGCCATCACACCGCCCTTCCCTGCCCCAATCCACCCGCGTAGGATCCCGTTTAGGTGCTCGAGCCAAGGCTGACGATCCTCATCGGTAAGCGGATTACCCGTAGCCATCTTCACCTTGTTTGCGGCAGAGTGATAATCATCCGCATCCGCAAACACCACACCCGTGCGACTGGCGAGAAGCGTTCCGATCCGTGTCTTGCCTGACCCACTCACCCCCATAACAATCACGACCATGCGTCAACACCTTTCTATCCAACTTGGATGCGATCTCTAGCTGCCAAGAAAGACCGGCCGAATATGCCGCTCCAGAAGATTGTGGGTTACATTGCGCGACACAACATCCTTGTTCGTCCTCAAAGCTGCTAAATACCGGTCCCCCATCTTCGCAGCCACCTTGAAGCTGACATGGAGAAGCTGACGAAAACTCGGGTTATACAACGGGTCTTTCACCTCGTTCCGCAGAGCGCCCGTGAACTGTTCTCCCGACCACTCTTCGACCGTGTCTACGTTTGGCAGATGCGCACGATCGATGTCGAGAACCGTGGCGTACGGAGCCGTCAACTCGTCGATGCGCGCGTACGCCTCGCTGTAGATCTCCTTGGCGATCCTCAGGCCGTCGCCTCCACACTCCGCGAGCGCTCCAATCTCCTCAAGCCACGTGGTTCCGGCGGTTTTGAGATGCACGCCCGCACCCAGGTCCCGCATTGCCTGGTGCATCGCCGGGTAGATCGAGAACTTGTCCGATCCCGAGTGAACGCTGAGCTTTAGATCGTCGGGCAAGGTGTACCGCTCAACAGCATAGGCGATGGCAGCGATGTCGTCCCGGAACTCGGCGGCGAACCGCGCGACCTCTCCCACATAGTCGACACCCTTGTTGAAGCGCCCCGTGAACTTCGGAGCGATCGTCTGGATCGGAATGCGTTCGTCCGAAATGGCTGCAAGAATGATGAGCAATTCCATCGGCGTCTGGGGCGAATCAGTCTCGTCCATCGAGATCTCGGTCACAAACGGACACTCTCCTTTGGCTTCGAGCAGATGCCGATAGATCTGACCTGCTGACTGCACTGCGGACAGGAATTTATCGAGCACCGCCCTGACCACAGGCTCGTTCGTTGTTAGTGGCTTGCCCGTTAGCGGCAGCGTAATCTCGCCAACCAGTTCCCGATGACGGTTTAGAAACGCATCGACATCGACAGCTTCCGCCGGCTGACCTATCGTGTCTGCGACATCGAGCGTAAAGAAGTCGCATGAGGGCACAAACCGGTCCACCGTTCCGAGACTGATGTGGTCCGCATCCACGAAATACGGCTTTGTCCAACCGAGCGCAGCTACTGCCGCGTCCGCAGAAGCGCGCGTGGACGTCGGCTCCGATCCGATGATGTTGTGTTCGCGATTGGACTTGTTCCAGACCGGAATCACTTCGGCTCCGGCCTTTGCGGCAGCGACGCACGCCTGGAGCTGCGCTTCGGCCTCCTGAGCGAATCGATCGCCCACACCTAACGAAAACCGCGGCAGTGTCACTCGCTCACTCACTTCCATTTGCCTCGATGCTCCACATCGAAACTGCAGAGCCGCTCCAGCATACCTGACCTCTGCTAGCCGCGACCTGGAACATTGCACACCCTGCTACAACCGCCCCTCGTATGCCCACAATCCCAGCCCCGGGTTCGAGATGTAGAAGATCTCTTCTCCGTCGACGAGGTTCCAACCGTCCTGAAGCGCTTCTGGCTGGTACCTCTCTGCCATCTGCACCAGGTCGGCGTACCCGTAGCCCACGTGTTGGATCTCGTCTCGCGTGAGGTGGCCGGGGGCGTAGGTGATGCGGAAACGGCCTTCGCTCGAACCGTGGATCAGGTGAGCCGCAGCGCTCAGGTTGGCGGCTAGCTCCGGGTCACCTTTGACGGCGGCGAGGGTCTCGGGGGTTCCCTTGTAGCCGTGCCGGCGGATCAGGCGGTCGATCGTCGTGTCCTCGCCAAACTCGTGGATGCCGGGTGCGAGGACGATGAGTTCGCCTCCGTCCGCCATCGCCATGCGTGTGCGATAGATGCTCTTGTTGCCGAGCCAGGTTGACCGGAACTCGCCCGGATCGAGGTACACCACGGCTTTGGTGATCTCGCGGTCGAGTTTGAGGAAGTTGCACTCGAGGCTGAGAGCCGCGGCACGGTCGAAGCACTCTGTGTCGTCGCCGATAAAGAGCCCGCGCAGAACGAGCTTCCCTTCCCTGTTCTTGGCGACGACTGTGAGGACGTACAGCACTTGAGGGAGCTGCCCGCCGAAGTTTTTGCTGGCGTAGTTGAGCACCTGGCGGACGGGGGTGTCGGCGCGGCCCATCATGCGTTCCATGCCGTAGACCGCGCCCAGGAAGTGCGAGCGATGGATGCCGAGGACGCCTCCGGTGCCGATGAAGATGTTCTTGTTGCCGTTCGCCATGCCGACGACTTCGTGCGGAACCACTTGCCCGATCGAGAGGATCAGGTCGTGGCCGCCGTCGCGCAGGAGGCGATTGACCTGGGCCGGCCAGGTGTAGCTGAGCTTGCCCTCGCTCACCTCGTGAATGAAATCGCTAGGCACCTCCCCCAGGGTGACCACGTCGTGGCGCCAGTCGTGGGTGCGGAAGAGGGGGCGGGGGGTGGCTCCGAACATGACGGCGATGTCGCCGTCGGACATGGGCTTGTGGGTGCCCAGGGCGGGGAGGATGTCGGTGAGGCGATCGCCGAGGAACTGGGCGGCGAGTTCGGTGAGATCGCCGGCACGGGAGTGGAGGCGGGTGATGTCAGGGGGGACGATGAGGATGCGTTTGCGGTCGGGGAAGGTGGCGAGGGCGGTGAAGAGATGCTCCCGGAGCTCGGTGGTGGAGATCTCGGCGGTGCTGGAGCCCGTGGCGAGGAGGAGGCTCATGGCCTTCCATCGTAAACCTACTCGGCGGCGGCGAGGGACATCTGGTGCCGGACGTCGGAGCCCCGGACCCAGAAGATCACGTCTTCGGCGATGTTGGTGGCGTGGTCGGCGGCGCGTTCGAGGTTGCGGGAGATGATGATGGCGCTGAGGGCCTGGCTGCTGAAGACGGGGTGCTGCTGCATGACGGCGACGAGTTCGGTCTGGACGGCTCGGTTGAGGTCGTCGACCTCGTCGTCGAGCTCGAGGACGGACTCGGCGAGCTTGGCGTCGGCTTCGAGCAGCGCCTGGATGGCGCGGCGGATCATGACGCGGACCTTCTCGCCCATGTCGGGAATGTCGATCGGAAGGGCGATGGACGGAAGGTCGCGCAGGCTTTCGGCGCGTTGGGCGATGTTGTGTGCCTGGTCGCCGATGCGTTCGAGGTCGCCGTTGATTTTGATGACGGAGAGGATGAAGCGGAGGTCGACGGCCATGGGCTGCTCTTTCGCGAGGAGGTCGTGGGCCATCTGGTCGACGTCGCGCTCGGCGGCGTTGATGGCGGCCTCGATCTCCCCCACGTGGGAGCAGAGGCTCATGTCGCCGGTCAGGTAGGCTTCGAGGGAGAACTCGAGCGCCTGCTGGGAGAGGGCGGCCATGGCGAGGAGCTTGTCCTTGAGGGCGACGAGCTGTTGCTGGAAGTTGATGCGCGGCATGGCGGCGGGGCCCCTGATCCGATCTGTTTGATATTGTGACGGAAACCGCAATAAGATCGCGTGAAAATATGCAGAACCTTGCGGGATACAGCTTGTCCTCTCGCTGCGCGAGCGGACCTCCCCACACCCCATCAGATCTGCGTAAAATATTGGATTGAAACGATTTAGATCTGGATCAAGGCACTCCTGTGGACGGAAAATCCCATTTCTGTATCTTGGGTGATCTCTAAAATATTGAGCCTGTGGAGGTTAGATAGATCGAATTGCAGAGATCTTGCTGGCGGATTTTCTCCTCTGATTTCAGTTTAGCGGTTTGGGGTGGGAGTTGCGCCACGTGGGCTGCGCGCGGTGAAGCAGACGCGGATTCGCTTTGGGAATGACGGCTAGAGGGGCAAAGGCAAGGGCAAAAGCAACTACAGGGGTCCTTCCCCTTCGGCGAGCTCAGGGTCAGGATGACGGCGTGAAACGAGCAAAGGCAACGGCAACGGCGAAAGACAAAGCTAACTGCAGGTCTCTCCACTCCGCTGCGCTCCGGTCGAGATGACAGGTGTTTGGGGAGCAGGGTGCTAGTTGCCGTAGAGGTGGAGGGTGCGGGCTACGGCGGTCGCGACCTCTCCGCGTAGGCCGGAGATGGGGGCGGCGGCGTGGGGGTGGATGCTGTTGGCGAGGAGGATGACGTAGGTGTCGGAGCCGGGGTCGAGCCAGAGGGAGGTTCCGGTAAAGCCGGTGTGGCCGAAGGAGCCGATGGGGAAGACTTCTCCGCGCGGGCGGGAGTAGCCGGAGTCGATGTCCCAGCCGAAGCCGCGGACTTGGTGTGCGGGGCGGCTGGGGTAGGTCGGGGTGGCGGGTTTGGGGGTGGGTTGGGAGAGGTCCGCGGGAGTGTGGCCGGGCTGCTCGGGTGTGGTCATGAGGAGGGCGGAGGCTTGGGTGAGGGGGAAGCTGCTCGGGCGGCCGGCGATGCGGTCGAGGAGTGCCTGGGCGAAGAGGGACAGGTCGTGGGCGGTCGAGAAGACTCCGGCGTGACCGGCGACTCCGCCCATGCGGCGGGTGGTGGGGTCGTGGACGGTTCCTCGGAGGAGGTGGTCGAAGTCGGGGTTGGTGGCGGGGGTGCCTTCGTTGTCGTGGGCCGTGGGGGCGGTTTGGGGGATGGGAGACCAGAAGCTGCTGAATACTCCGATCGCTCCTGGTGAGGCGAACGTTGAGGAACCATCTGGCTTCGATGTCACTTTGGTCTGCGGTGGCGCTGGAGGTGCCCACTGGATAGCGGAGCCGCTGACGGTGAAGCTGCCGGATGCTCGACCGAATGCGTGGTAAGAGGTTTGCGTCATTCTGAGTGGAGTGAAGATGCGCTGGCGGGCGTAGTCGTCGAGCCGTTGGCCGGAGAGGGTTTCGACGATGAGGCCGAGCAGGATGAAGTTGATGTCGGAGTATTCGAAGTGGGTTCCGGGGGGTGTGGTGGGGGTGGCGTTGAGGGCTCGGCGGAGGCCTTCTGCGCGGTCGGGGGCGGCTAGTCCCCAGGGGTCTTTGAGGTCAATGTCCGGGGGGAGGCCGGAGGTGTGGGTGAGGAGGTTGCGGAGGGTGATCTCTGGTTTGCCGGGTGTTGCGAAGGCGGGGAGGTACTTCGCTACGGGGTCGTCGAAGCTTTGGATCTTGCCTGTCTCGTGCAGCTGCATGATGGCGGTGGTGGTGACGATGACTTTGGTGAGCGAGGCGATGTCGAAGATGGTGTCGACGGTCATGGGTTCGGCGGGGGAGGGTGTGCCTTCGAGGCCGGGTTCGCCGGGGAGTTTGCGGTTGCCGAAGGCGTGCTGGTAGACGATGTGGCCGCTGTGGCCGACGAGGAGGACGGCTCCGGGGAGTTTGTGGGCGGCGATGGCGGTGGTGATGAGGTGGTCTGTGGGGGTGAAGTCGGGGGTGGTTGGGGTGGGGGTGGGTGGGCTCATGGCGCGTTTGGGCTGCGGCAAGGGTGGGGCGCCTGGCTGGTTTGAGGACGGGGGTTGGCCCGGGGCCTCGGTGGCTGACCCCACCCTTTGCGCGATGAGGCTGCGCAGAGGATGGGGCACCCGGGTCTTTGAAGGGGTCGACGTCGAGGCTTGGGCTTGGGCGGAGACGCAGATTCCCTGCGGGAATGACAACAAGAAGAGCAGCGACAAGGATGCGGCCGCGGCTGTGGAACGGCGGGATTGGTTATGGAGGAGGAGGCTGCTGAGGGCGCCGACGGCGAAGGTGACGAGGGCTCCGATGAGGACGTACCAGGTGAAGGCGATGTGGGGGAGGTGGATGGGGCCGAGTTGGAGGGGGCTGGGGTGGAGCCAGAGGAGGAGGTTGACGGAGAAGCCGGTGATCATGCCGAGGATTGTGCCGCGCTCGGTGGCGAAGCGTGTGAGGGTTCCGAGGAGAAAGACTCCGAGGAGGCTGCCGTAGGCGACGGAGGCGATGGAGAGGCCGGTTTCGACGACGTGTCCTTTGCCGCCGGCCCTGACGGCGTAGACGGCGATGAGGAAGAGGAGGACGGCCCAGAGGACGGTCGACAGGCGGGAGACGAGGGCGCGTTCGCGGTCGGCGGTGGGCGAGGCGAGGCGGGCGAGGGGGCGCCAGTGGAGGTAGAAGTCGACGACGGTGGTGGAGGAGAGGGAGTTGAGGGCGGCGGAGAGGTTGGACATGGCGGCGGCGAGGATGGCGGCGACGAGGAGGCCGGCGATGGGGGAGGGCATCTCGCGGACGATAAAGGTGGGGAAGATTCGGTCTGAAGAGATAGTGCTGACGGCTCCAGATATAGTGCTGACGGCTCCACTTACATTGCTGATGGCTCCACTCGAGAGGCCCTGTGGGTGTTGGGCGTAGAAGACGTAGAGGCCGACGCCGATGAGGAGAAAGAGGGTGAACTGAAGGAGGACGACCAGGCCGGAGCCGAGGAGGGCGGCGCGGGACTGGTTGAGGGAGCGGGCGGCGAGGAGGCGCTGGACCATGAGTTGGTCGGTTCCGTGCGAGGCCATGGTGAGGGCGGTGCCGCCGAGGACGCCGGCCCAGAACGTGTAGTTTTGGGTGAGGTTGAGGGCGAAGTGGAGGACGTGGAACTTGCCCTGGGCGGCGCCGATGGTGTGGATGGTGTGCCATCCGCCGGGGATGTGGGCGCTGAGGGTGAAGAGGGCGACGGCGGTTCCGAGCAGGTAGATGGCCATTTGGACGACGTCGGTCCAGACGACCGCGGCCATGCCTCCTTCGAAGGTGTAGAGGAGGGTGAGGGCGGAGATGATGGCGATCGAGAGGATGTCGCCGGTGCCGATGGCGATGCCGACGACGATGGAGATGGCGAAGACGCGGACGCCTTCGGCGGCGGCTCGGGTGAGGAGAAAGAGGCCGGCGGTGGTTTTGTGGAGGGTGGGGCCGAAGCGCTGGTTGATGAGTTGGTAGGCGGTGAGGAGGTTGCCTCGGAAGTAGCGTGGGAGGAAGAGGAGAGCGACGAGGATGCGGCCGAGCATGTAGCCGAAGACGATCTGAAGGAAGCCCATGTTGCCGGCGAAGGAGAGTCCGGGGATGGAGATGATGGTGAGGGTGGAGGTTTCGGCGGAGACGATGGAGAGGCCGATGGCCCACCAGGGGATGGTGTTGTTGGCGAGGAAGTAGGAGTGGAGGGAGCGGGTGTTGGGGTCGGATTTTTTGGCGCGGAAGTGGAGGCCGAAGAGGGTGATGCCGAGGAGGTAGAGGGCGACGAGCGCGAGGTCGGCGGGGCGGAGGCGGGTGGTGGAGGCGAGGTTCGCGAACGCGAGGTGGGGCAAGGGGTGTGGGGTCCTCTGGGCCGGCTTGGGGCGTGCGGCTGGGCCGACCGGGTTTGTTGGATATGATACCGGCACGGTGGTCGGGGTGTGCCGGCTTGGTGCGCACGATGGTAAGGGGTCGGTGTGCGGTTTGCTTTGCCTCCCGTGGGTGCGGCCGGATATACTTCGCGCCTGGACTGAGTTGCGTGAGGGTTGGAGGCGATGGATTATTTCTTGGCGATTGATGCTGGTGGAACGAAGACGCGATGTGCGCTGGGGGACGATCGTCGGACGCTGGCGGAGGCGCAGTGCGGCAGTGTGAAGCTGATGCGGGTGGGGGAGATGGAGGCGACGACGCGGCTCCTGGGTGTGATGGCGGAGGTTTCGGCGCGGGCGGGGGTGAGTTTGCAGTCGGTTGGCGGGACGTGTGTGGGTCTGGCGGGGGTGTCGATTGCGGCGGTCAGGAGCTGGGCGCAGAGGACGATCGCGCCTCTGGTCGGGGGCGAGGTGATGCTGTGTGGGGATGAGGAGATTGCTCTGGATGCGGCGTTTCGCGGAGGTCCGGGGGTGTTGGTGGTGGCGGGGACGGGGTCGAACGTGGTTGGGCGGAGTGCGGCGGGAGAGATCTTTCGTGCGGGCGGGTGGGGGCCGGCGGTGGGCGACGAGGGTTCGGGTCACTGGATTGGAGTGGAGGCGATACGGCGTGGGCTGTGGGCGCGGGATCGTGGGGTCGCTTGTGAGTTGATTGAGGCGGTCCAGAGGTGTTGGCGGCTGCCGAGTCTCGCGGAGTTGGTGGAGCACGTGAATTTGCGCCCGGGACCGCAGTTTTCTGAGTTGGTTCCGGTGGTGGTGCGGGCGGCTGACGGAGGGGATCCGGTGGCGCGCGACCTGCTCGAGGATGCGGGCCGTGAGCTGGCGCGGCAGGTGCTGGTGGCGGCCAGAAAGAGCGGGACGGAACGTGTGGCCTGCGCGGGGAGCGTGCTCGAGTATGTGCCTGCGGTGCGGCGGGCGATGGTGGAGGCGCTCCGCGAGAGTTCGCCGGGGATCGAGGTTCTTGCTCTGCCCGTGGACCCGATCGACGGTGCGCTCTGGCGGGCGCGGCGGATGGATGTGGCGGGGGAGCGGAGGTTGCCACTGGCCGCCGCCGGCGTGGATCTTTCGAATGTGGACTTGGCGGGCGCGGATCTGCCGGGCGTGGATCTGCCAGGCGAAGGGGTCTCGGCCACTTACACTGCTTTACCGCCGATGTAAGTCGCGACGAGTTGGCCGGTGAGGGAGAAGCGGTTCAGGTCGGCGCGCTGGCCGGGGGCGATGCGGGTGAGGGGATCGAGGCCGAGCATCCGGGCGGGGTTGTGGGAGGCGAGGCGGGTGCTGAGCGAGAGCGGCGCGCCGGTGAAGTGTTGGAGGTTGCTGACGGCGCGGTCCAACGTGAGGACGGAGCCGGCGAGGGTTTCGGGCGCGTCCAGGAGACGGCAGATGTCGCCGGTAACTTCAACGTCGAGACCTCCCAGGGTGTAGCGGCCGTCTCCCATGCCGGTGGCGGAGATGCTGTCGGTGACGAGGATGGCGTGGTCTGGGCCCTTTGCGCGTAGCCAGAGGCGGATGAGTTCGGGTCGGACGTGGACGCCGTCGGCGATGATCTCGGCGTAGATCTCCTCCTGATCGAGGACGGTTCCGAGGACGCCGGGTTCGCGGTGGTCGAGCGCGCGCATGGCGTTGAAGGTGTGGGTTGCGGAGGTGGCTCCGGCGCTGATGGCGGCGAGGGTCTGGGCGGCGGTTGCGTCGGTGTGGCCGAGCGAGACGCGGACGCCGAACGCGGTGACGTGGGTGATGAGGTCGACGGCTCCGGGGAGCTCGGGGGCTAGGGTGAGGAGGCGGATGTGACCGCGAGCGGCTGCCTGGAGGCGATCGAAGAGATCGACCGAAGCGGGCTGGAGGAGGTCTGCGGGATGGACGCCGCGTTTCTGGTGCGAGAGGAATGGGCCTTCGAGGTGGATGCCGATGGGCCGCGCAGACCCGGGTTCTCCGGGAGCTTCGACCGCGGATGCAAGACGTTCGAGGCTGCGCAGAGTGGTATCGATGGGGGCGGTGACGGTGGTGGGGAGGAAGTGGGCGACGCCGCGGGTCGCGAGGAAGCGGCTGATGGTGGGGAGGGCGGCGGGGGTCGGTTCCATGACGTCGTAGCCGGCGGCGCCGTGGGTGTGGATGTCGAGAAAGGCGGCGGTCAGGGTCTCGTCGCTCTGAACTGACGGGTCGGAGGAGATGTCGGTGATGGCGCCGTCGGTGATGGTCAGGACGGGGAATTCGATCTCGCCGATGTCGGTCAGGAGGCGGCGTGCGGTGAGCGTGGTGGGAGGCATGTCTCAGTCCTAGCAAGCGTTTACGCGACAGGACGAATGATACCCTCACCGGGATGAATCTTCTTTTTGTCGGCGACGTGTTTGGGTCGGCCGGACGTCACATTGTCTCTGAGCATCTCGCTTCCGTTGTTGAGCAGAACGCGGTCGATCTCGTGGTGATCAACGGCGAGAATGCGGCCGGTGGATTTGGGATTACGCCGGCGATCGCGGACGACCTGTTTGACCTGGGGGCGCATGTGATCACGACGGGCAACCACGTCTGGGACAAGCGCGAGATCTTTGAGTACATGACGGTGCCGCCGGAGTCGCATGAGCGCGGCCGGCGGATCCTTCGACCGGCGAATTACGTCGCAAAGACGCCGGGCTTTGGGCTGTATCAGGGGACCCTGCCGACAGGTGAGCGGTATGCCGTGATGAACCTGCAGGGGCGCGTGTTTATGTCGACCTGCGACGATCCGTTTCGCAAGGCGGACGAGTTGCTGGCGCAGGTGGAGCGGGAGTCGGGGGCAAAGGTGATCCTGCTGGACGTGCATGCGGAGGCGTCGAGCGAAAAGGTCGCGCTCGGGTGGTATCTGGACGGCCGGGTGACGGCGGTTTTGGGCACGCACACCCATATTCCGACGGCGGACGAGCGCATTTTGCCGAACGGCACGGCGTTTCAGACCGATGTCGGGATGTCGGGGCCGTACGATTCGGTGATCGGGGTGGAGACGGAGCTGGCCCTGCACCGCTTTCTGACCGGGATGCCGGGCAAGTTTGAGCCGGCGCGCGGCAATCCGAAGATGTGCGCGACGCTGATCGGGTGTGACAGCGCGACCGGGCGAGCCGGAAGCGTGCGCCGGCTGATGATGGGCGAGTAGGCGCGGGCGCACCGCCTACCAGTCGAGCCAGTTCGGAAGCGCGTTGCTGAGCCGTTCAAGGAACTTTGGCGGGGGATTTCCGGTTTGCTGGGCCGAATCAGGGATGCCGCGGGAGGGCGAACCGGTCCTGGTGGCGAAAAGTCCAAGGGTTTGCCGCCGGGGTGACGATGCGAGGTGACGCGTCGATCGGACGCGCTTGTACCAGTCGAGGGCGTCGTCGACGGGGAGACCGTCGCCGGGGTGGAAGCCTTCGCCGTGGTGCGGCGCCGAGCTGCTGCTGCTGCCGCCGCCGGTGAAGAGGGATCGCCAGCCGTGCGATGCGGAGCTTCCGGTGGAGATGGTGAGCAGACGCAGGCCCGGCTGATGGAGGTGGGTCGCGGTGGCCTGGGAGGTGTGAGACTTCGACGGTGCGGCCATCCGCTGCGCGGAGCAAAGATGCGCGGCGGAGAGCAGAAGCAGCCCGAGGGGGAGAGATCGCAGGATCTGACCGGGGCGGCGCGAGCGACGGGGACAGGAGAAAGTGAGGCAAGTAGAGCAGGTGTTCATACCAAGATGGTCCGCCTGGCCGGCGAGCCCTGCCATGCCACGAACAGGGTAGGTTGGCGAGCCTGAGTGGGAGGCGTGTGGAAAAAATCCAGGGGCGCCCCGGCTGTGGGGGCGCCCCTTTTGGATTGAGACAGGTTGGTTTGCTGTTAGCGCTTGCGGGCCGGGGTGTGGTGAACCGGGGCCTTGGCAGCGGCTTTGCTTGCCAGTTCGCCGTCCGTCATGACGATCATGACGGGGCCGGGATCGGCGGAGTTGCCGGCGGTTGAGCTGCCTGCTGAGCCGGTTGTGGCGGTTGCTGAGGCCGCTCCGGTGGAGGAGGCGTCCGAGCTGCCGGTTGTCGCGGACGAGCCCGAGGCCGAGCTTCCGCCGCCCATGGCGACGCCGCCGCGGGTGTAGGACTGGTAGATGCCGCTGAGCGTGACTTTCGAGCCTACCGCGGGTGCGGTCTTGAGCGGCTCCTTCATGTTGAAGGTGAAGTCAGCGGTTTTCGACTGCACGGCGTCATCCGAGACGGCGACCTGGACCGCGTTGTCGGTGGCCGAGATCACGGTTGCATCGGGGATCTTGACGTCCTTGCCCTTGATGGTGGCGAAGACCTTATCGGCGTCGGTCTGCGTTCCGTTCTGGAGGATGAACTCCTTGTCGCTGAGGGCGAGGGTGGCGAGGTCAGAGGTCGAGGCGACGGTCTGGTGCGCGATGTCCGAGGCCTTTGGCGCGGGTGTGATGGTGAAGCCGCTGGGCGGGTTGAGGTTGGCCTTGGCGGCGGTTACGACGGCGTCGTAGCCCTCGGAGTTGCCGTGGTACTTCTTGTAGCAATAGGTGGCGGTGGGGGCCATCTGCGACTTGTATGGTTCGGGCGCGTAGCTGACAAAGCGGGTGATGTAGAAGGTGCAGTTGACGTAGTCCGGGGGTGTGGACTGGAGGTAGGCGAGGCCGAGGAAGTAGGTGTCCTGGAGGACGGGTCCGGGCTGTGTGGTCGATTCGACGGGGACGCCGGCGAGCTCCTGCTTGAAGTTGGTGATGGCGGTGGTGGTGTCTTTTCTGTCGAGAGCGGCGGTGCCGATGGCGCTGTAGAAGATGGGGTTGGCGCTCTGCTGGATCTTCTGGAAGTCGGCGTCGGACATGTCTTTGGGCTTGGTTGCCTGCAGACCCTTCTGGGCGTAGTCGGCGGCCTTATCGAGCCCGGCCTGCTTGGCGGCGGGGTCGGTGAGCTGGTCGGCCTGATTTTTGCGGAAGTAGACCTCGAGGGTGAGGGCGCGGATGTTGCCAGGATCGACCTGGAGGAGGCGGTCGGCGGCGTCGAGGGTCTTTGCCGGGTCGGGGATGGAGCTGTAGGCGACCATGAGCTGCTGGAGCACGCTGGACTTGACGGCCGACTGCGGGTAGGCGGTCAGGTAGGCTTCGAGGGCCTGTGCCTTTGCCGCGGGCGCGGTTTGACCCATGGCGTTGTTGTAGGCGGTCGCCTCGGCCTGCGACATCTGCACCTCACCGGTCGCGCCAGCCTGTTGACCGGCGCCCAGATTGACTGCGGTCTGTGTCGGCGCGGCCTTTGCGAGAGGGGCGATGGCCGTTGCGGCCAGGAAAGATGCAACAAGTACCTTGTTCATTCAACACTCCTCGGGAAGTTGGGAAGATATGCGGTTGCCCCGGACCCGTTTTAGCGCAGATCGGTTGGATCGCAGCGTGGACCGGCATCGCAGACAGACACATCATAGAGCATTCTTTGCCACAGGTTCTCGCGCTTTTGTTGGAGGGCGCGCACGGAAGTGCAGACCTGGCGTCGAGTGAGGGCGGACGGAGGTGCGTCCGTGGGCTGAGCGATGTTGTGAACTGGTGATCTCGCCTCGGCTTGTTTGCTGCGGGGTGGATGGCGATTTGGGTCGATCCTGAGCGGGGAGAGACTGCGGGATAGGGATCGGGATGCACATTGGGCCCAAGGTGTTGGGTTCCGGACTTCTTATCCACAATATGGGGGACTGCTGTGTTGCTTGTCCCTGTCTGAGTCGATAGCATGGGTGTGTCTGGACCGGCTGGAGCACGGCGGTGAAATGTCCGTGGCCGGGTTCGGACCGGGACAGGAACGGAGTTCAGGCAGGCCATGCTCAAGCTGAAACGGGTACAGATTCTTGGCTTCAAGTCGTTTGCCGACCGGACGGAGGTGCTGCTTTCGGGCGAGGGTGTGGCGGCGGTGGTGGGACCGAACGGATGCGGGAAGTCGAATATCTCGGACGCGATCAGCTGGGTGTTGGGGGAGCAGTCGGCCAAGAGCCTGCGCGGGATCAAGATGGAGGACGTGATCTTTGCGGGGACGCGGGACCGCAAGCCGACCGGGATGGCGGAGGTTTCGCTGACGCTGGTGGACCCGGAGGTGTACGACGGCGGGGACGGGCAGGGCGATGGACCGGAGCTTGTGGTGAGCGGAAAGGGGGGCCGGGAGCGCTCTGAGGGCGAGGACTGGGATGAGGCTCTGCTGCGGCAGAGGACCGCTCTCGAGACGGAGATGGCCGTTGCGGAGGCGCAGCCGGGGACCGTGGTTGGGGGTGATGGGCCGGGCTCTGGCGAGGTTGTGGGTGGTGTGATCACGGGCGACGATGGGGCGGGTTTGGGAGCGGGAGCAGAGCCGGAGGCTGGGGAGGGTCTGGCTACTGAGGGTCCAGTTGGTGAGGGTGCGGGAGCGGCGGGTACCAACGTTGTCTTGAAGATTCGCCGGCGCAAGTTTGGCCGGGCTCCGGTGCGGGCCGGCGAGATCACGGTGACGCGGCGGCTGTTTCGATCGGGCGACTCGGAGTATCTGCTGAACGGGAAGATCTGCCGTCTGCGCGACATTCAGGACATCTTTCTCGGCACGGGTCTGGGTGGCGAGAGCTACGCGATCATCGGGCAGGAGCGGATTGGGCAGCTCCTGAGCTCGAAGCCGCTGGATCGGCGATCGATTCTGGAGGAGGCTGCGGGAATCACGCGGTTCAAGACCAAGAAGCGGCTGGCTGAGCTCAGGTTGGAGTCGGCTAGGCAGAACCTGTCGCGGGTAAACGACATCTTCGATGAAGTGACGCGGCAGATGGGCATCTTGAAGCGGCAGGCGAACAAGGCCGAGCGCTATGGGGAGCTGCGGGACGAGATGCGCGGGCGCCTGCGGGTGGTGCTGAGCAGTCGGATGCGGATCTTCGATGCCGAGCATGCGGAGTTGACGGAGCGGATCGCGGCGTTGGCTGGGGAGATTGAGACGCGGGCGGCGGAGCTTGAAGCGATGGACGCGGAGCATACGGCGGGCATGGCGGCTGGGTACGCGCTCGACGGGCAGATCCGTGCGGCCAATGCACAGGCAAGTGAAAGCGCGGTCGAGCTGGAGCGGATCCTGGCGCGACTTGGGTCGAATGCCGACCGTGTGGCTGAGCTGGAGACTCGGATAACCGCCGGTGCCGACGATCTTCGTCATGCGGTTGAGCAGATCGCTCAGATGGAGGTCGAGGCGACCGGGCACAGGACGTTCCTGGAGGGAGCGAATGCCGCGGCGGCTGAGGCGCGGGCGGCCGCACAGGGCGAGGGGGCGCGGGCGCA
>CAXTYQ010000011.1:0-54748 GCA_964248505.1 uncultured Acidobacteriaceae bacterium | reverse complement strand
GTGAAGTTTCGGTCTGCGGCAAAGCGGGCGGAGTGGACGCCGGGGGCGCCGCCGAGCGCATCGACTTCGAGGCCGGAGTCGTCGGCGAGGACGATGTGGCCGGGCGACTGCTGCGAGTAGAAGATGGCTTTGCTGACGGCGTTTTCGGCGAAGGTGAGGGCGACTTCGGGCGGGGCGGGGATGTGGGCGAGGCCGGGCAGGGGATCGAGGGTGACGCCGGGGGTAGTGGCGGCGGCGAAGTCGCGGAGTTTGCCGGGGTTGGAGGTGGCGATGTAGAGGTGCATGGTTTTCGCTGCTCTCGTTGTGTGCGTGGTTCGATGTTTCTGGTTAGTGGATGGGGAGGGCTTCGGGGCGGAGGCGGCCGATGCGGCCGTGCGGTCCGACGACGAAGGGGAGGGAGAGAGCGTTCCAGTCGCGGTCGGCGTCGGGGGCTTCGCCCGGGCTGGGTTTGAGCGCGCGCCAGATCTTGCCGTCGTCGGTGGAGATGTCGGTGCCGTTGGGACCTACCGTGATCCAGGTTTTATGGGTGGCGTCGTAGGCTACGGCGGAGCGGTAGCCGTGCGGTGGGGTTTGGGCGCGTTCAGGCTTCTTGAAGTAGTTGGTAAATGGCAGATGGAGAGCACTACTAGATTGCGTTATCAGGTAAGGGCAACTAGCGTTGTCGGGCCTGGAGTAATCACCCACCATCACGATTATCTTCTCCGGAAGCCATTGATCCCATCGCGAAGCGGCTGCAGCGAAAGCGCCTGAAGATGAGCTTCTGAAGCTTTCATCGAGACTGTCTGATAAAAAGTTTGTGGAGCACGGGGGTCCATCCCACTCTGACCAGTTGCTTGAGATGAGTCTTGCGCCTTGCTTACCGCCGGTCACAAAAAGGAAGGAGGTAGGACCGGAGCTGAAAAGTAAAGACTCATTGCTTGCCGCAAATAAAGCCTCATCCTTTTTAGCGCGTGCGTTGCGTTCACCGCACGCACCTTTCCAGCCTGACAGGTGATTACCCCATCTTCGCCAACTATCCCCCGAATCCGAACTGATAAAGATCGAGAACTTACCATCTACTGGGTCGCCGATCAAAACGCCATTTATACGTTGTGGGTAGCCCTGAGCTCCAAACTTCACTTGCACGGCGTCCCAAAAGCCTTCCGCATCCGGGTTAGTGAAGACGAGCTTCCAGCTCTTGCAGCCGTCGGTGGTCTTGTAGAGCCGCGAGAGGTCGCCTTTGCCCGACGACATCACGATGGCGGTTGTGGCGTCAAAGGCCTGGATCCCGCGGAAGTCGAGGTGTTCGGCGCTGGGGGGTGTGGGGCAGCGTTGCCAGGTGGCGCCGTTGTCGGTGGTGCGGAGGACGGTGCCCGCGGTTCCGGACGCCCAGGCGATGCCGTTGCCGACAGAGTGGATGCCGCGGAGGTCGGCGGTGGTGTGGGATTCGAGGATCTGCCACTGAGCTTCGAGATCGGAGGTGGGCACGGCCGCTGCGATGGCGGCGAGAATGGCCGGGAGCAGGCGGACGCGCATGGGTAGGAGTGTACTGCCTCCGATCCGGCGACCCTGTATCGAAGATCAGCTGCGCTGAATACGGCGCTAGTGGTGGCAGCAGGTGTGGTGCTCGTCGCCTTCGGGTGGGGCTTCGTCCATCCTCTTGAGCATGGCGGGGCCGCCGGTTTTGAGGAAGCGGACGAGCAGGACGGCGGTGACGAGGAGAAAGAGGATGTTGAGGATGGAGGTGTAGTTCCAGCGGATCGACTCCGCGAGGATGCGGGCGTGGCCGTGAGGTGGGATGAGGTGGAGGGCGCTGAAGAGGAACTCGACGGCGAGGGCGGCGAGCGACATGGAGGCGTAGAAGACGACGAAGAGCAGGGCGGCGACTTTGAGGCCGTAGTACTTGCGGTAGATGTTGAGGATGGGAAGGATGATGAGGTCGGCGAAGAGGAAGCTGATGACGCCGCCGAAGGAGATGCCGCCGTTCCAGAGGACAGCCGCGAGGGGGACGTTGCCGACCGAGCAGACAAACGAGAGGACGGCGACAAAGGGTCCGATGAGAGGTCCCCAGAGGCGGGCGAGGGTGGGGTGGCCGGTGAGGAAGAGGCCTTGCCACCAGGATTGCGGGACCCAGGAGCCTAGGCACCCGGCGATGAGGAGGCCGCCGGCGATGTCGGGCCAGAGCGAGTCCCAGTCCATCCAGAAGTAGTGCGAGGTGGCGGTAAAGCCACTGCTCGAGGTGAGCTTCTGCCAGAAGGTGCCGGTGTGCAGGCTCATGTCCATGGCGGCGTGGCCTTCCATCTTGCCGGGGAGGTTTTGTTCGGCGTGGCGGCGGGCGGCTTCGATGAGTTTGGGTTTGAGGGTGAGGCGGAGAAGGACGACGAGGAGGCCGATCATAATGGGGCCGCCGACGAACTCGGCCAGGGTGAACTGCCAGCCGAGGAGGACGGCGAGGAGGACGGAGAGTTCGACGACCAGATTTGTCGACGCGAATTGGAACGCGATGCTGGCGATGAAGTCGGCGCCTTTGCGGAAGAGCGATCGGGCGAGGGCGGTAGCGGCGTAGGAGCAGGAGGAGGAGGCGGCGCCCAGGGCGGAGGCGACGACGATGGTGCGGGGTGAGGAGTCGGGCAGGAGCCGGCTGATGCGTTCTTTCGAGACGACGGCCTCGACGATGGCGGAGAGGAGAAAGCCGAGGCAGAGTGCCCAAAGGAGCTCCCAGGCCATGATGCCGGACATGCGAAGGGCGGCGAGGATCGCGTGCAGAAGCATCGGGCTGGTGTCTCCCCCGCTCGTCAGGATGGCGGCTCTCTGGGGCCAAGACCGCGGCCCGACTTTGTGATGCGACCCGGAGTGTCAGCGACTCATGCCCAGGGCGCGTCCTATGACTGAGAGGACGAGAAGGGAGGGGAACAGATGGGCGAGATGAAGGCGCATACGGAGTATCTGGAGATGAAGACGGCCGAGCGGTACGAGATGGTGCATCTGACGCCGGCGGTCGAGGAGATTGTGCGGCGAAGCGGTGTCGAGGACGGCTTGTGTTTTGTTTCGCCGATGCATATCACGGCGGCGATCTATGTCAACGACAATGAGGACGGTCTGATCGAGGATATCGGGGTGTGGCTCGAGAAGCTGGCGCCGCGCTGGCCGGGGTACAAGCACCACCGGACCGGCGAAGACAACGCGGACGCGCACCTGAAGGCGCTGCTCCTGCACCACGAGACGACCTTGCCGGTGACTCGCGGGAAGTTGGATTTAGGAAGATGGCAGAGGGTCTTCTATGCGGAGTTCGATGGGCAAAGAAAGAAGCGGGTGATCGTGAAAGTGCTGGGGGTGGGGAAGTAGCGGGGTCAGAACAGCGGTGGGTCAGAGCATTACTAATCCTGTCCAATAAACTGTCTATACGGTCTCGCCTTTCCCGGCCAGGCGCTCTAAATGGGGAGCAGGCGGACATGCAGCAATTGTTCTTGCTCGGTAAAGGGAAGCTGGAATGGCGTGAAGCTGTTGCTCCGCGCCTAGAGGGTCCACTTGAGGCACTGGTGCGCCCATTCGCTGTCGCCAAGTGCGACCTTGATCACGCGATGTTGGCATACCGCATGGGACTGAAGCTTCGAACTGGTCGCGCGCTTGGCATCGTCGATCGTGACTTCGAGCGATACTTCGGCGGTCTCTTCGACACACCTCTTCCCTTTGGTCATGAGTGCGTTGCCGAGGTAGTAGATGTCGGAGACAAAGTCGCGGGATTTCAGGTGGGCGACGTCGTGTCAGTGCCGTTTCAGATCTCCTGCGGAACATGTACAAACTGCAGGGATGACCACACGTCGATCTGCTCTTCCGTGCCACCAGTAGCGGTCTATGGGTTTGGGCGACACAAGCACTTCGGCGGAGCGATGTGCGATCTTCTCAAAGTCCCGTTTGCTGACGGAATGCTGGTTAAGTTGCCCGAGGGTGGGGATATGGAGCATCTGGCGAGTCTGGGTGACAACGTCGCGGACGCCTATCGTCACGTCGGGCCAAGTCTCCTTGAGAACAAGGATCGCTCCGTCCTTGTCGCCAGCGGCGATGCTCGAAGCATCGCGATCTATACAGTTCTGATTGCGCGTGCAATGGGAGCGCGTCATATAACGTTCGTCGACCGCAGAGAGGCACAGCAACGATTAGCCCTGCATGTCGGTGCTGATGTTGCCGTCGGCTCATATAAAGAGCTTCGCGATTCGTACGACATTGTTGTTGATTGCTGCGCTCCGAAGGATGAACTGGTGGCTGCCGTCGCCAAGGTGAAACCCTTTGGCACCCTGAGTAGCACCGGGTGGCACTTCAAGAAAACGCTTCTGCCGTTAATGCAAATGCACGCCATCGGCATGACGTTCAAGATCGGCCTCTGCAATGCACGGGATGGCGCCACGCGTGTAGCAAGACTTGTTCAGGACGGGAATCTTTCGCTAGCGCCTGCGACAACGAAGATGGAGAAATGGGACGACGCAATCAGTGCGTTTCTAGGGGATAGCACGAAGATCATTGTCCACAGAGCGCGACTCCACTCGGTGCCGGGATAGAGAAGTCCTGAGAAACGCCCTTCACGTCACTTGGCTCATGTTTCTCGGCTATGTCGGAAGCAGTGTTAGTTGTGTTGACCTTAGATCATCCAGGTACGATTTTCTAAACGTTTGATGTGCCACTTCTTACAGCCCCAAGCCGCCATCCACCGCCAGCACCTGCCCTGTAATAAAGTGCGGCCCGGTCGCGAAAAATAATGCCGCCGCCGCCACATCGTCCGCCGTCCCGTTGCGCTTCATCGGCGTCTTCTCGGCGAACCGCTCGTAGCTCGCGCCCACCTCGCCCTGCACAATCATCCCCGGCGCTATGCAGTTCACGCTGATCTCCGGCGCCCACGCCTTCGCCATCGTCTGCGAGAGCATGTGGAGCGCCGCCTTGGACGTGCAATAGTGCGCGTGCGTCGCCCACGGGTGGATGCCGCCGAGCGAACCGATGTTGATGATCCGACCACCTCTCTCGCGCAGGGACGGCAGCGCCGCCTGCGCCACCAGGAACGGCGCCCGCGTATTGGTCTGAAACATCTCGTCCCACTGCTCCGCCGTGATCTCTTCCATCGGCTCCTGAGCAAACATCCCGGCATTGTTGACCAGGATGTCGATCCCGCCAAACGTCGCCGTGACTTCGCCGACCGCCTCTCGAACAGACACCGGATCGCGCAGATCGGAGCGGATCGCGATCGCGTCCACATTGAGCGCGCCCAGGAGCTCCACCGTCTCCTCGGCGTCAGATTGGGAGCCGCGATACGTAATCGCGACATCGGCGCCTGCCCGCGCCAGCTCGAGCGCAATGGCCCGACCGATGCGCTTCGCCGCTCCAGTCACCAGCACAGCCCGTCCCAACAGAGGCTTTTGGCCCAGAAGCGGCTTTTGGCTCCCTAGAAGCGGCTTTTGACTCTCAGACATCCGCTAGATCTGCGGCGGTGCAGGCGCCGGTCGGTTCTGCTCCGCCGCCGGTGCCGGCTTCGGCTTCGGTATAGTCGGAGCGTCAGGCTTGCTCGCCTTGGCCTGCGGCTTCACCGGCTCCTGCACGCCAGGCTTGCGGTCCGACGCCTTGCCCGAGGTGTCCTCGTACGCCGAAACCTGCGCCTGCGGCCGAAGCATCGCCACCGCAATCTGCTTGGTCGACGCATCCACCACATACTCGCCCGCAAACGTCGCAAACCCGTTCGCGATCACCTGCACGGTCAGGTCGCTGCCCGTCGGAATCACGTCGATCGACGCCTTTCCCTCGGGGTCCGTCTTGACCTCCATGTTGCCTTCGTCCCGGCCGTCCTTCTTCGAGTGAAAGACCACCGCGGCATTCATGATCGGCTTTCCGTTCGTCTTTTTCGTCACGAGAACTTCAATATGCGCGGTCTCGGGCGGCGCCTTGTACTTGCGCCCATGACGCACCGGCTCGTCCTGCTGCGCACGTGCGGGCGGGAGTGAAACAGCAGCAAAACTCAGCAGGAGAACAGCAAGGGCAAACCAGCGTCTGCGCATATACCCATCTTACCGCGAGGCCGGCTGGAAAGTGGACGCTGCGCGAGTGATAGATCCGCCCGCTTGTCGGCGTAGACGATCTCTCGAGATCGCAACACGAAACACAAGCGGGCGAAATGCACACAGGCAGGGTTAAATATTCTGCCCCGGCGCTACTTTAACAACATGAGTCCCGTTTAGATCTACGACCAGGACCTCGTCCAACGGTGTGGACGGACCAGGTGTGACTGCTATCTCAGTTTCAAAAGACTTTGCCTGCTTAGAGACGGGCCCTGGTTCGGGTTCCAGGTTGATCAGCCTGACTCTCGCCGGCTGATTTTCTAGGGACACCAGGTGCTGAAAATATGTCTTGCAACCCGCTTCCGGATTGAGCACTTCAGCCGTAACGGTGATGTAGCGGATAGTTCCCTCCCCCCACACGCCTGTGATCTGCCAATACTGGGCAGAGTAGCGTACGGAAAGCGGCTGCTTTGGTTCGTAGCGTTGAAATGTAGTAAGTTTCTCCTCCTGTTGTTCGGTTACCATTTTCTTTTCCTTCAAATTAATTTGAGCACCAGCTTTCCCAGGCCCATACCTGAAGGTGCGCAACTGTCTCCGGTCGTTACATTCGCCGGCCAGATGGTCACGAGACTCCCTTGCGCAACGTTCACTCACATTTCACACAGCCGAGTTGACATGCTCGCCGCCGGTGGCCTATCTTAGCAGTCGGAGTGGTTGAGTGCTAACGGGCTCCATGGACTGCTTGGACCCGTCCCGTCGCTTAACCAGAGAAGCACCGTCAGAGCAGATCGCCGCTCTTTTCTTACAGTTTGCGACCGAAGCCACCAGGTCCGCCTGGAGCCCTGTCGCGTGTTCTGAAAGCAGACGCCCCAACCGGCGTCAATCATCATCAAGGAGACTTCAAAGTATGGCAACAACATCGTTTACACCGCTCCATGACCGCATCCTGGTCCGTCGCGTCGAAGAGGGTGAGACGCTGCGCGGCGGCATCATCATCCCGGATTCCGCTAAAGAAAAGCCCCAGCAGGGCGAAGTCATCTCCGTCGGCAAAGGCAAGTCGAACGACGAAGGCAAGACCTTTCCGCTCGATGTCAAAGCCGGCGACAGCATCCTGTTCGGCAAATACTCCGGCACCGAGATCAAGCTGGACGGCGAAGAGCTCCTGATCATGCGCGAAGAAGAAGTCCTCGGCGTCATCAAGAAGTAAGCACCTCCGTCCGAACGAAACAACGTAAAACGAACATCATTTTAGGAGCAGCAAAAATCATGGCAAAGCAAATCTTGCACGGAGAAGACTCCCGCCAGGCAATCCTGCGCGGCGTCAACATCCTCGCTGACGCAGTCAAGGTCACGCTCGGACCCAAGGGTCGCAACGTGGTCATCGAGAAGAAGTTCGGCTCGCCCACCATCACCAAGGACGGCGTCACCGTCGCCAAGGAGATCGAGCTCAAGGACGCGCTTGAAAACATGGGCGCGCAGATGGTTCGTGAGGTCGCCTCCAAGACCTCCGACGTCGCCGGCGACGGCACCACCACCGCCACCGTGCTCGCCCAGGCCATCTATCGCGAAGGCGTCAAGACCGTCGCTGCCGGCGCCAACCCCATGGCCCTCAAGCGCGGCATCGACAAGGCCGTCGAAGCCATCATCGGCAAGCGCAACGACCAGGGCGTCTCGATCGGCGGCGAGCTCTCCAAGCTCTCCAAGCCCGTCTCCGGCGACATGATCGCGCAGGTCGGCACCATCTCCGCGAACTCCGACGCGCAGATCGGCACCATCATCGCCGAAGCCATGAACAAGGTCGGCAAGGACGGCGTCATCACGGTCGAAGAGTCGCGCACGATGGAGACCCAGCTCGACGTCGTCGAGGGCATGCAGTTCGATCGCGGCTACCTCTCACCCTACTTCGTCACGGACGCCGAGCGGATGGAAGTCGCGCTCGAAAACCCCTACATCCTCATCTACGAGAAGAAGATCTCGTCCATGAAGGACCTCCTTCCGCTGCTCGAGCAGATCGCCCGCACCGCGAAGCCGCTCGTCATCATCGCCGAAGACGTCGACGGTGAAGCGCTCGCGACTCTCGTGGTCAACAAGCTCCGCGGCACCCTCAACGTCGCCGCCGTCAAGGCCCCCGGCTTCGGCGATCGCCGCAAAGCCATGCTGCAGGACATCGCCATCCTCACCGGCGGCAAAGCTGTCACCGAAGACCTCGGCATCAAGCTCGAAGGCGTCAAGATCGAGGACCTCGGCACCGCCAAGCGCGTCACCATCGACAAGGACAACACCACCATCGTCGACGGCGGCGGGCAGGACGGAGAGATCGAGGGCCGCGTCAAGGAGATCCGCGCGCAGGTCGAAAAAACCACCTCGGACTACGACCGTGAGAAGCTCCAGGAGCGTCTCGCCAAGCTGGTCGGCGGCGTCGCCGTCATCAAGGTCGGCGCGGCTACCGAGACCGAGATGAAGGAGAAGAAGGCGCGCGTCGAGGATGCCATGCACGCCACCCGCGCGGCCGTCGAGGAAGGCATCGTCCCGGGCGGCGGTGTTGCCCTGGTTCGCTGCGCCGCGGCCGTCGACGCCCTCGTCAAGACGCTTGAAGGCGATGAAAAGATCGGCGCCAACATCATCCGTCGCGCGCTCGAAGAGCCGCTTCGCATGATCGTCTCGAACGCGGGCGAAGAAGGCGCCGTCGTCATCGGCAAGATCCACGAATCGAAGGAGCCCAACTTCGGCTACAACGCCGGAACCGGAGCCTACGAGGACCTGGTCGCCGCCGGTGTCATCGACCCCACCAAGGTCACCCGTACAGCGCTCCAGAACGCAGCGTCGATCGCTGGCCTCATGCTCACCACCGAAGCCATGATCTCCGAGATCCCGGAGAAAAAGGAAGCAGGCGGCGGCGGACACCAGCACGGCGGCGGCGGCATGGACGGCATGTACTAAACCCTCACGCCCCAACGCTGCACAGAGCAGCAACAGAAAAGGCTCCGGAGCAATCCGGAGCCTTTTCTATCTACAAGGAAACCGCTCTAGCAACTGCAGCTCTGACTCGCCGAAGCAATCGCATTGAAGAAGTCCGGTGGAAACGCAAACTGCGTCACCCAGGTGTACTTCGGCGGAGGATTGCCGTCGCTCATCGGAGGACCCGTAAACGGACCTACACCAAACAGCGTCGCGCCATTCGCTCCCTTGATCGCAAACTGAGCATGCCAGTAATCATGGAAATGGGTCTGGTACGTCAGCACCGTGCAACTCCAGGTTCCCGTTCCGTCGGAGTGGAAGAGCATCCTTCCGCCATCCTGTTGACAGTCCCCGCGATGCAGCTCCGACCAGGTCAGCACCTTGGTCTGCAGGGTATTCATCTTTACTTCCGACTTCGTCTCTTCCATAGGTGCAACAGCCGTTGTCTCGCTCATGTTCATCTCCTCGTCTCCTAAATCGTTCGCGCAGGGGCTGCGCCCGTATCTCCCCAGACAAGTAGTGAACGGGTCCCGTGGATCGTTTCAAGAAGCGGTTCGGCTGTTGATGGCTCGCACCGTAGCCCACTGAGAGCCGTGTGGGATGGGATCGGGGAAGGCCCGAAAATTGGAAGAGGGATCAACAAGGCTTTTGGCGCTTGTCGATCCCTCTCGGGTTGGTGGTCTTCTGGCGGTCTGACGAGCTAACGATCTTAGAAGACCGTTTTATTTGACCAGAACAGGCGTGTTGCCCTCGGCTGGGCTGACCACCGTGGCTTTGCCGAAGGCCGAGGGTTGATCCTTGGCGGGGATCTGCGCTTGCATCTTGGTGTCAGGGGCCGCTTTGGCGAGTTTCGCGTTGGCCGACTCGCTGCCCGCGATGGATTTGAAGATGGCTGGGGTGTCGGCCACCTTGAGACCGTAGAGGCTGATCCAGCTGCCGACGCCGTCGTTGCCGAGCGCGCCCGAGCCGGTCGAGTCGTTGTAGTAGTCGTCGACGATGCCGGGGGTGGGTGGAAGCATGCCGATCTGGAAGCGGTCCTGACCGAGACTGTCGAGCGCCGCGCTGAACGCCTTCAGGTGGGTGATCTCGCGCGTCATCAGGAACTGAAGCGCGTCGAGGCTGCCGCGATCGTCGGTCAGGTGCATGAGGCGTTCGTAGGTGATCTTTGCCCGGGCCTCGGCGGCGATGTTGTTGCGCAGATCGACGTCCAGCTCGCCGCTGATTTTGAGGTAATCGGCGGTCCAGGGATTGCCGTTGGAGTTATAGATGTTGATGCCGCCGCCGCCCGTGACCGCGAGCAGAGGATCCATCTCGGCCTCGTCGAGGGTCTTCTTCTGCGGGTTCAGGTGCATGCGGATCAGGGCGCCGACCACCTCAAGATGACTGATCTCTTCGGTTCCAATGTCCATCAGGAGGTCTTTGCGTTCCGGATCGTCGCAGTTCCAACCCTGGATGGTGTACTGCATGGCGGCCGCGAGCTCACCGTTGGCGCCGCCGAACTGCTCAAGAAGAAGGTTGCCGAAGCGGATGTCGGGCGTGTCGACCCGGACATCGTACATAAGTTTTTTCACGTGATGGTACATAACGGAGATCTCCTTGTTTGAGACGGGTGGTTAGAGAAGGGTTAGACGGCCTTTGGCGGCGGTGGCGTGCGCGCGTCTCGGGCGCTGATCCTGCTGATGATTCGGATGGCGGGAGAGGGAATGCAGATGTCCCGATGCGCGAAGTTCGGGGGATTGGGATAGGGACCGACCGGCGAGAGCGCTTACAAACCTAGGCCGTGACCGCGAGATTGCCGCCTCTGCTTGGAAGCGTCTACTCCGGAGCCTTTACAGGCTGATACCCGATGTGAATCTCGTCCGCTGCGTCCGGTTCGGCTTGGCCGCGGCTCAGGATGGTGAACGCGGTGCTGAGATCGGAGGTTGCAGGTTTTGCCCGGCGCTGAAGCCAATCTTCGTGCTCAAGATGCGCCAGCTTTTCGGCGACGGCGAGGTTGATGAACTGGTTGAGCGACACGCCTTCCTTCTTGGAGAATCGTTCTGCATTCTTTCGGACTGAGGGCATCAGGCGGAGGGGAAATTTCCCTACACTGCTGCGTTTCGTTTGCGTTTCCATCAGGCTCCTCCCTGAAGTCGGGTCAGCAGCTCTGCCGGGATCAGAACAGCTATACCGAGGTGTGTTTCCGCTATGGCAAAGTGTCGTTTGTTTTGGGTTACGATGGCATCGGCTTGACCCTGAACCGCGAGATCAAGAACCATGTCGTCGTTTGGATCTGGTGAGAGTGGGCGGACGGTACTGCTGACGTACACGGGCTCGGCGATGGATTCCACAAGACGTCCAGCAGCTTTGCGACGTCCTCACGGGTTTGTCCTGAAGCTCTTATGTGCTCTGGGCGTAGAGACACTTTCCGGTACTCAGAGGCGAGTTTGTAGTCGAGCAGCATGACAGTTTCTCCTGCGAGTACGAGGCGTAGGACCTCTGCTGCTGCGCCTCGTCCCGATCGCAACGCGGTGATCAGCGATGCGGTATCGAGGACGATTCTCACATACGGATGGTATCACCCGTGGCATCACCGAATCGGGGAATGATTCAGGCCGTGACGGCGAGCTCTTCTTCCAGCTGCTGTTTTTCCGCGAGCGACGTGTAGTACCCGCCCTGCGCGAGGAGGTCTTCGTGGGTGCCGAGTTCGGCGATGCGGCCGTCGATGAGGACGGCGATCTGGTCGGCGTTGCGCGCGGTCGACAGGCGGTGGGAGATGAGGATGGTGGTGCGTCCGGCCATCACCTGGCGGAGGTTTTGGAGGATCTGCTCTTCGGTGGCGGTGTCGACCGAGGCCAGGGCGTCGTCGAGGATCAGGATAGGCGGGTCGCGGAGCACGGCGCGGGCGATGGCCGAGCGCTGCTTCTGTCCGCCGGAGAGGGTGATGCCGCGTTCGCCGACGACGGTCAGGAAGCCGGCGGGGAAGTCCTCGATCTCGGCGGCGATGTGGGCGATGCGGGCGGATTCCCGGACCTGGGCGGGGGTGGCGTCGGGGACGCCGAGCGCGATGTTCTCCTCGACCGTGGAGGAGAAGAGAAACGTCTCCTGCGGGACGAAGCCGATGCTCGCGCGGAGAGTGGCGAGAGGGTAGGTGCGGATGGGCTGGTGGTCGATGAGGAGCTCGGCTCCGGCATCCAGAGGTGCTTCGAAGAGGCGCGGGATGAGGTTGACGAGGGTGGATTTGCCCGAGCCGGTGGGGCCCACGATGGCGAGCGATGTGCCCGCGGGGATGTGGAGGTCGATGTCGCGCAGGACCGGTGTGGACGGGACGTAGGAGAAGTTGAGGTGCCGGAAGGTGATGTCGCCCCGGATCTGTCTGGCGGAGGCGGATGCGGCGGAGGCGATCAGAGCGGGATCGTCGGCGATCTCGGGCTTTTGCTGCAGGAGTTCGTCGATGCGGACGACCGACGCGGTGCCGCGCTGGAAGAGGTTGACGACCCAGCCGATGGCGATCATGGGCCACGTGAGCTGGACCATGTAGACGTTGAAGGCGGTGAACTGGCCGATGGTGATGCGGTGCCGGAGGACCTCGTGGCCGCCGACCAGAAGCGTGATCATGAGCGACAGGCCGAGGACGAATTCGAGGGTGGGCCAGAGCATGGCCATGAGCCGCACGAGGTGGAGCGAGCGCTCGATGTACTCGAGGTTGGCGAGTTCGAAGCGCTCGGCCTCGGCCTCCTCCTGGGCGAAGGCGCGGATGAGGCGGGCGCCTGAGAAGTTCTCCTGGGCGCGGGCCGAGATCTCCGAAAACATGGCCTGGATGCGCTCGAAACGAGTGTGGATGCGGTTGCCGAAGTACTGGACGGCGACCGACGCGATGGGGAGCGGGACAAAGGCAAAAAAGGTGAGCCGCGGCGAGATGTGAAGCATAAACGGAAGCGCGGCGGCGGTGAAGACGATCGTGTTGGCCGAGTACATGATGGCCGGTCCGAGCAGCTGTCGGACGGCGTTGAGATCGTTGGTGGTGCGGGCCATGATGTCGCCGGTGCGGTGGGTGTGGTAGAAGCTCGGCGACTGCCGCTCGAGGTTGCGGAAGAGGTCGTTGCGGAGATCGAACTCGATCTCGCGCGAGACGCCGATGATGACCTGGCGGGTGAGGTAGAGGAAGATGGCGGAGAGCACCGCGATGCCGAGCAGCCGAAGCGCGTGGTGGAGGACCTTGGTCTCGGTGAGGCCGTGGCGCATGTCCTCGACCGCGTGGCCGATGACAAACGGGATGAGCACCTTGATGGTGTTGTAGAGCAGGACGGCGACGCCGCCCCAGGCGAGAGATCGCCAGTAGTGGAGGAGGTAGGGGGCGAGCGGCTTGAGCTTTTTGAACATGACGATAAGGGCTGCGGCGGCCGTGCGGCGAGGTCTCTACGGCGGCGCCTGGAGATCGGACGCGTGCCGGTGCTTACGGATTCGGAGTTGTTTTGGAAGCGGGGTTGGGGACGGATTTGGGCTGTGCGGTGGAGTTGGGCGTGGTGCTCTGCGTGGGTGGAGGCGCGGTCGGATTCGTGGACGGACTCGCAGCCGGATTCGCAGCCGGGTTCGAGGACGGCGAGGCAGTGCCGGCAGGTGGGTCGGCGGCGGGTTTCTGGGAGTCTGGGTGGGGCGCCGCGGCGTCGGCGGGCGCGGCTTTGGGGGCGGGCTGGGTGTCCGAGAAAGAGAGGAGTTCGACGTCAAAGATCAGATCGGCTTTGGGCGGGATCACGGGGGACCGGCCCTGTTCGCCGTAGGCCAGCTGGTAGGGGATGTAGAGCCGGCGTTTGCCGCCGACGTGCATGCCCGTGAAGCCGGTGTCCCAGCCGGGGATGACCTGGTGCATGCCGTACGGAAACGAGATGGGATCTTTTCCGGGGTGGTCGGACGAGGAGTCGAATTTGGTGCCGTCGGTGAGCCATCCGGTGTAGTTGACGGTGTACCACTTACGCGGCTCGGCCAGAGGTCCGTTGCCGACGACGGTGTCGATGTAGCGCAGGGCGTAGAGGGGCTTGGGGGTACCGGCGACGTGCGGGACGTTGGGCGGATTGTCGGCGGGGTTCTCTGCCGCCGGCTTGGCTGCGGTCGCGGTGCGGTGCGTCGCGGTGCGCTTAGGGGTGGTGCTGGTGGTTTGAGCGATGGCGGCGGCGGTAGCGGTCAGGGTCGTGAGGAGGAGGAGGCCGGGGGCGGCGAGCTTGTTCATCGTGCCTTTAGTTTAGCGGCTCGATCGGGGCTAGCGATGAGCTTCGACGCTGGCAAGGCGCTCACGCATATTTGCCAGCTCGCCGAGGACGGCGGCCTGAAACGAGAGCATGTCGCTATGCATGGACCTTTGGAGGTCGTCCATGCGTCGATTGTTCATGTCGGACGCACTTTCCAAGCGGCTCAGCCTGGTGTTGTTGTTGATCCACGACAGAACGACAAGAAGGCTTGGGATGCCGATGGATAGGGCTAGCTGCAGGTTATTCATCTTCGATCGGCGCCTCCGTCCTCTCAAGATTACCAGACCGGATCCGTTACCACACCTGATCTTACGTCGGCGTGCGAAGCAGGAGGTAGGTGCCGGCGATCGCGAAGAGCAGATCGGGCGACCAGGCGGCGAGCATGGCGGGAAGCGTGTTGACGTTGCCCATCGCCTGAAAGAGGCCGTCGACGACCCAGTATCCGATGGCGAGCGCGATGGCGGTCGCAATGCCGGCGAGCGATCCGCGTTTGCCCATCGAGACGGAGAACGGGACGGCGAGGATCGCCATCACGAGCGTGATAAGTGGGTACGCGATCTTGCGGTTGAGCTGCACGCGGAGCCGCATGGTGTTGAAGCCGGACTGCGACAGGTCGGCGATATAGCGCGAAAGTTCGCCGTAGCTCATCTCTTGCGAGGGTCGATCTTCTTTTTTGAAGTAGGCGGGTTGTTCACGGATCTCGGGGAAGGAAGAGTGGTTGAAGGTCTGAAAGCTGGAGATGGTTTCGCCCGAGAAGGTGCGCTGCCAGCCGTTTTCGAAGACCCACTGGTTGACCGCCGGGTCCCAGTGCGCGGAGCCGGCGAAGATGCGGCGCTTGAGGGCGAAGTTGCCGGGCGTGAACTCAAAGACGGTGAGGTTCGCGAAGAGGTCTTTGTCGGGGTCGAAGAACTGGTAGTAGAAGATGCGGCTGGGGTCGCCGGAGCGGCCGGTCTGGCCGGAGATCCACTTGCGATCGGGGCGCAAGAACGTCTGCGCGGGCTTGCCTTTGATGGTCGAGCGAAGGGCTTCCTGTCGGCGATTGGCGCCGGGGAGGTAGAACTCATCGAAGGCGAAGAGGCCGGCCGCCATCACGCTGGTGAGCAGGAGAACGGGCACGACGACGCGGTAGAGGCTGACGCCGGTCGCCTTCATGGCCGTGAGCTCGGAGGTTCGGTTGAGCGCGCCAAAGGTGATGAGGACAGCGACGAGCGAGCACAGCGGCGTCGTGTTGTAGAGGATGTACGGGAGGAGGTTGAGGAGGTAGTCGCCGACGGTGACGAGCGGTGTGCGGTTGCGGATGATGTCGCCGATGAGCTCAAAGAAGGTGAAGATAAGGAAGAGCGTGCTGAAGGTGAAGAGGACGAGGGCGAAGTTGGTGGCGTATTCGCGGAGGACGTAGTCGTCGAGCAGGAGCGGGAAGCGGGTGTGGGCGACTGCGCGAACGCGGCGCAAGGTGGTGGCGATGGTGGGGAGACGCGATCGGAAGTTGGTCTGCGAACCGGCGTTTGGGCCGGCGCCGCGGCTGGAGAGGACGCCCCGCACGCGATCCGCGATGGAGGTGAAGACGCTGAGCGCGACGCCTCCGCGCGAAAGCTGAAAGAGAAGGACGGCGCCGACAGCGGCGAAGAGGAGGTTCGCTCCCCACACGCCGAGAAAGGGCGAGAGCTTCCCGGTTTTACTGAACGCGACGCCGACCGATGAGAGGAGATAGTAGCTGAAGACGAGGAGGATGGTAAGGACGAAGCCGGTCGATTTGCCGCCGCGGCGCGACGACAGGCCGAGCGGGACGCCGACGAGCATCAGAACAAAGCAGGCGAGCGGGTAGGAGAAGCGCTTGTTGAACTCGATGCGGTACTGGTCGGCGGTGCGCCGAGCGGCGAGTGTCGGTGTGGGGACGTTGCCCAGCCGCCAGAGCTCAGGGAGCGACATCGCGAGCAAGGGGGCGTCGGAGCGCGAGACGTGGGCATCTTCGCCGGCGTTGGTCTGAATCGGGAAGTCGGTGGAGCTGAAGGTCGAGACGTTGTACTGGTTCGGGTCGCCGGCCGAGGTCTGGTGCTGGACGGCGGTGATGAGGTGGAGCCGGATCGTCTGCGCGTCGCCAGCGGTGGCCGAGCCGTTGACGACGACGGCGCTCTCGGCTGCCGTGACGCGAGGCGCCGCGGGATCGGAGAGGTCGGCGAGGAAGACGTGGTGCCACAGGGCGGCGCCGGCGGCGGGGCGAATGTCCTGGACATAGAGGACGTAGTTTTTGAAGTCCTCATAGAAGACCCGGGGCTGGACCTCAAAGGTGGCTTGCGAGCCTTTGAGCGAGCCTTCGAGAGCCAGCAGAGCGGCGGCGGCGCGCGGTGCGAGAAAGAGCGAGTTGACGAGGCCGAGCGAGACCGCCGCGACCGACAGGATGGAGATGATGCCGACGAAGTTGATCGCGCCCATGCCGGCGGCGCGCATGGCCGTGATCTCGGAGTCGGCGGCGAGGCGCGACAGACCGAGCAGAATGCCGACCAGTAAGGCCATCGGGATGGTGACGGTGAGAAAGTTGGGGAGGAGATACGCAAAGATGCGGAGCACGTCGGCGAGCGACGCGGAGTTGCGGACCACCAGCTCGAGGATGCTGTTGAGCCGCGGCATAAAGAGGATAAACGTGAACAGCAAGCCGCCGAGCAGAGCATGGTAGAGAACTTCGCCGAGGATGTATCGGGTGAGGATGCGCATGAGGCTGGCTAGTTTGAGTGTAGACGGTGGCTGAGAGAGGGTAGGTTTAGCTTCGGCGTCATCACGCTGGGTTGGCGATGAAGCGGTAGCCGACGCCGCGAATCGTGACCAGGTGCTGCGGGTTGGCGGGGTCGTCTTCGATGTAGCGCCGCAGGCGGACGATGAAGTTGTCGATCGCGCGCGTGTCGGTGTCTTCGTGGACGCGCCAGACCTGTTCGAGGAGGTCTTTGCGTGGGACGACCTGGCCTTCGTGGTCGGTGAGGTAGCGGAGCAGGTCGGCTTCCATCAGCGTCAGTTGCGTCGTGCGGTTGGGTGCCACAAGTTCGAGTTCGTCGAAGCGGACCGTGCGGTGGTTGAAGGTGTACTCGGAGGTTGGGTCGGGGATGGCGGGTGACGGCGGCGGCGTGCTGGTGTGCCAGGCCGCGCGGCGGAGGAGGCTCTTGAGCCGGGCGAGGAGGATATTGAGGTCGAACGGCTTGGGCAGGTAGTCGTCCGCCCCGGCCTCGATGCCGAGCAGGACGTCCTCTGGGCGCGAGCGCGCGGTGAGCATAAGGATGGGGGTGTAGCGTTTCGCGTCGCGCAGGGTGCGGGCGATGGTGAAGCCGTCGGCGCCGGGGAGCATGCAGTCGAGCAGAACGGCGGAGGGCGCGTCAGGGCCGTGCTCGGGCGCCGCAAGCAGGTGCGCGAGCGCAAGGTCGCCGTCGGCAAAGTGCTCCGTGCGATAGCCCTCGGCCTGAAGGTTGAAGAGCAGGCCCTGCGCGAGGTGGGCTTCATCTTCGACGAGCGTGATGAGAGGGTCGGTCACAGATGGGGTGAGAGGAACTCGATGGTTGTCAGGTGATCGGCAAGCTTGAAATCGTAGTCCGCCGTAAGGATGACACTGTGCTGATGCTGCTCGGCAAGCACGATGACGAACGCGTCTGCGTACGGGAGTTTGAGGGCGTTCTGCAGCATGGCCGCACGAACAGCATCGTGTGCGGAGACGGGCGATGCTCTGAAACCAAGTTTGACTAATCTGGAAAGGACTTCGGACACGGCTGGGGCGCCATGTCTCTTTCCGACTATCCTGGCTACTTCGCCCCACTGTACGGCCGAGATCACAATCTCGGCGTTTCCACCCGCACAGTCCTTCAGTATCTGCCGAACGCGATCAGATCCGGCTTCGCGATCCAAGTAGCGCACAACCGCACTTGAATCGAAGACAAAGGTCACCATTTTTCGTTGAAGCGGCGATCTTCTTCACGGCGGTCCCGTATCAGATCCTCAACCATAGACGGGCCGCCGGCAAACATGCCGCACGTCTCATCGATCAGACGTTCTATGTCGGCGGGGATCTTGCGCGGTAGATCGCTGACAGTGATGACGACGCGTGCGCCCGGCGCCAGGTCGTGCTCCGCCATGAAATCTGGGGCTAGGGCGAGACCCTCCGGGATGACCGTGGCAGTTGTTGTGGTGGTGGCCATGCCGCTATTGTAGCGCTCAAGCATTGCGTTTTTAGCAGCATAGCGACACCGTGAGCCGAGTGCACGTCCCTCCCAGCATGCAGCAGAGCGCAAGCGTAATAGGACCCTGATGCTCCGTCCAGCTTCTCTAAAAAAGAGCAGAAAGCAGCGGCAAGGAGATCGCAGGTTTGCTGCTTCATAAGTTGGTCCTTTCGGTGGACGTGGCGGCGCTAGCGAGGGGCAGCGCGAGAGTGATGGTGGTTCCTTTGCCTGGGCCGGGGCTGTCGGCGGTGGCGTCTCCGCCGTGCTGGCGGGCGATCGTGCGGACGAGAAACAGCCCGAGACCGGTGCCCTTGATGCGCACCATGGATCGCCCGGGAACGCGGTAAAAGCGCTTGAAGATCTGTTTCGCGTGCCCCGGCGGCAGGCCGATGCCGGTGTCGGTGATCTGGAGCGTGACCCGGGTCAGGTCTCGGAGCGCCAGGGTGCAGCGGATGTGGACGCCCTCCGGCGAGTACTTCACGGCGTTGTCGAGGACGTTGAGAACCGCGGTTCGGAGGTCCTCGGGAATGCCGAGCACCTGAAGCGGGACCGCGGGTGCGATGGAGGGAAGCAGAACGATGCTTTCGGGCGCGAGGTGGTGGCGCTGCCGCGTGATGGCGATCAGTTCGGCGAGCATGGGACGGAGGTCGATCAGCGTGCGGTTCTGCTGGCGCTGCCGTTGTCCGAGCTCGCCCGCCTTGAGCACCTGCTCGACCGTGGCGAGGAGGCGGTCGGAGTCGGCCAGCATGATGCGGTAAAACTCCTGGCGCTGAGCTTCGTCGATCGGGCGCCTCTGCAACGTCTCAAGGTAGAGCCGGATGGAGGCGATGGGCGTCTTGAGTTCGTGCGTGACCGCGTTGAGAAAGGAGTCCTGGCGCTCGTTGCGGCGGACCTCGCGGACGAGAAAGACGGTGTTGAGAACGACGCCGGTAAGCAGCGCGGCGAAGCAGATGATGCCGAGCACAAGCAGCGCGACGCGGCGCTCGTTGAGGATGATCCATCCGATGTTAAGGGTGACGGTGACGCCGGTGAGGACGGCGCCGAGCGTGATAAAGAGGGCAACGGCGCCGCGGCGGCGGGTGAGGTTCATGGCTTCATGCGGAGTATATCTGCACCAGCGAGGGCCACGCGTGAGGGATGGCGCTGGGAAAGCTACATTCGAGGCGATTACTCCGCATCAGGGGTGCGTTAGCCCGGCAAAAATACAAAGAGGATGTAGAGATCAGGGAGGACGATAGGTAGTCTTATGAGTGCCGTTCCAGGATCTCGATCGCCTTTTCGTGACGGCCTATTTCTCGAAAGAGCTGTTCCAGCTCGTCGGCTAAGCGGTCGATGCGGCCTTCAAGTCGGTCGATGCGACCTGAAAGCTGATCGATGCGACCGTTGAGCTGGCTGCTGAGCTGATGCAGCTCCGTCCGAGTCCAGAGGACACCGCCAAAGGTCGTCAAGAGGAGGATGTAGAACTGAACATTGCTCATGATGGTGAGCCTACTATCCCTTGCCCTAGGCTCGCAAGAGCCCCTGGTTCTATACTTCCGTCTCCTCTGGGCTGGACGGCCTAAGACGGGTATACCTGACAAAGAGCGTAGGTTCCGGTCGCATACAGGGCCAAGCGTTCGGAAGGTTTACCGCGACGTGATTTTGACGACAGTGGCGCCGCACGTATGGACGCTCTGGCAGGCCTCCGGCTGAAGTGTCTTCGAGAGGCAGACCTCGACGGCGGTGAGGTAGTTCTTTCCGCAGCTGATGGCGACGCTGCCCGGCGGCAGGCCTGGGTTGGCCGAGGTGAAGTCGCTGATGATGGCGCTCGGTGTGAGGCTGGCGGGCTGATGGGCGCCGCTGAAGTCGGCGGGGATGTGGAGGGCGTGGAAGGCCGTCCCGATCTCGCCGAAGTAGGCATCGGGGGCGAGACCGGAGCAGGTGCCGTGGGTAGACCACTCATGCTCGACGAGCGACGCCGTGGGGAGCAGGTTGGTGTACTGCCCCGGGTTCGCCGGGCCGGGCGCGGAGGAGCAGTCTTCGGGGTAGGTGCCGTCGTTGTTCTGCGGCCAGAGACCGTGAACGACGAAGCCGGGGTGGGCCGGGCACTCGGGGCTGCCGACGTGCGTGGCGCAGAACTCGGGCGACCACGACAGCGTGAGGAGATAGAAGTCGAAGACCCCAGGCTGCGCGTTGGCGGAGGGCCGGGCCCGGCGAGATCGTCGGGACCGCTCGGAGCTTCGGCCCTGAGACTCGGAGTTGCGGGACTCGGAATCGCGGTTGGACTCGCGCGATGCGCCGATCTCGGTTTGCCCGCTGCCGGGCTGACGGGTTTGGGTGGGTGAGGATGAGGTCGGTGCGGGCGCGGTTTGGCATCCGGCGACGAGCAGAGTGGATAGCAGAAAGAGTGCGGCTCGGGTCATGAGTCTCTCCTGTTTTAGGGTACCTCGAAGTTTTCAGGGTACCTCGACCGAGGGCACTGGAGCTCTCACGTGGCGAGTTAGGATGGCTTGCATGCTGGTTCTGTCTCGGATGAGAGCTGTAATAAGCAGGGTCTTCGCGCAGGTGCGATGGTCCGTGCGGCAGCGTGGCCTGGGGCCGACCGTCGGCACCGCATTGCTGAGGTTGGTGGGCAGGCGAAGCGGCGCTCCAAAGGCGTTTGTCCCCGCTTTCGACATCGAGCACGGTACCGACACGGGAGGTCTGATTGGCGGGCGGGAGCTGGCGGGCGGGCACCCGCATGACATCTTCAACAAGGCGTACTTTGGTGTGCCGCCGTCGCGGTTGCGGAACGCCGTCGAGCGATGGCGTGAGACGCCGGGCACGCGTGCATCGGGGGAGTATGCCTTTGTGGATCTAGGCTGCGGGAAGGGTCGCGCGGTGATGGTGGCGTCCGGGTTGGGATTTCGCGAGGTCCTGGGCGTGGAACTGAACCTGGGACTTGCCCGGATCGCGCAGCAGAATGTAGAGCTTTGGCGGCGCGGCGGGCGAGCGGCAGCGCCCATCGAGGTCGTGTGTGCGGATGCGACGGAGGTCGAGTTTCCGGAGCCGCCGCTTCTGGTTTACCTCTACAACTCATTCCAAGCGCCGGTGCTGCGGCAAGTGTTGAGGGGGTTGGAGGCGCTGGCAGAACCTCGGGGCGGAGTGATCGACCTCTTGTATCTGGTGCCGGAACACGACTCGGTCTTCCGTGAGTTTGAGAGCTTTGAGCTGGTCTGGAGCGAGGGGATCGGGATGTCGGACGAGGATGCTGCTAGGGACACTGTGTCGTCCGTTGAGGATCGGTGCAGCTTGTACCGGCGCGTGGCGAGAGGCATGGAGTTGAGCTGAGCAATGGCGCGGCGAGGCAGGAGATTAGGCCGGTAAATGGGTGCGCCCAGGGATACGTGGCTCCTGATAGTTCAAGCCGGCGTGGCTGGGCGAGGGATGCGCGACCCGCCGCCAGGCAGTTACCGAACCTGAGGGTTTTACCGAAATCGAGAAGCGAAAGGAGAGAGGATCATACGAGCGATCTGTCTCGTTGTCATGGGTTTTGGCCGCGTTCCTTTTCAAATCGCGCGAAGAAGCTGGACGCCGCATAGTGGGGGCGCGCGCGGTCGTCCGCGACACGGCGGACGAGGTCGCCGAGGAACCCGTTGAACTGCGCCGCGGCGGCGTAGTCAATCGGCTGCGAGAGATTGTCCTGTGTGGAGTGGTAGCGCTCGGCGAGCCATTCGCGCCAAGCCTTGTACTCGGGCGAGTTGGGTGTCCAACCGAACTTCATCGCCAGGGCCGGGACGCCTGCCTGCACAAAGCTGTACTGGTCGGTGCGGATAAAGGAGTTGCGATCCGGCTCGGGATCCGGGGCAATCTCGATGTGGTGTTCGGCGCCGACAACACGCGCGTCGTCCCCGAGCGTCGATTCGGCGAGTCCCTGGACGTGGAGCTTCTTGAGCGGGAACAGCGGCATAAACATGTCCAGGTTGAGGTCGGCGACGATCCCCTTCTCGGGCACCGTAGGGTGGCCTGCAAAGTAGCGCGAGCCGAGCAGGCCTTTCTCTTCCGCGGTAAAGACGAGAAAAAGTATGGAGCGTTTGGGCCGGGGGGCGGTTTGGCTGAAGTGCTTTGCGATCTCAAGCACCGAAGCGACGCCCGATGCGTCGTCCATGGCTCCGGCGTAGATGGTGCTGCCCTTGATCTCAGCGCCGACACCCAGGTGATCGAGGTGCGCGGAGACGAGGACGTACTCGCTTTTGAGGTTGGGGTCGGAGCCCTCGAGCTTGGCGACGAGGTTGGGCGAGGTGACGTGGGTGGTCTCGGAGGCGACGTTCGCGGTCAGGCTCTTGCTCAGAGCGAAGCGGGGCAGCGGCTTGGCGGCGTCAGCCAGGGCGAGGAGTTCGGCAAACGTGTGGCCGGTGCCGGCGAAGAGCTTCTCTGCCTCCGCGGGGTTGAAGGTGGCCGAGAACATGGTGCGGCGGTGATCGGCCAGTGCGGGATGACGGTCCGCGACGCGGGCATCGTCGGGAGTTGCAGAAAGGCGCATACCGGGCTGCGAGGCGCCGCTGGCCAGGCGTTCCCAGCCGAAGTCCATCGACTTGGGCGTCGGGATCGAGATCGACCCGACGACACCGGCGTCCTCCAAAGCTTTCGCCAGCGAAGATGTGCGGGCGAAGGACTTGAGCGCGCCCGGCAGATCGGCGGGGCCGCCGTTGAGATACACGACGATCTTTCCCTTCAGCGAGGCAGAGGGAAGTTCGGCCGAGTTGAAGTCGTCGTAGTTCGATTCGGGCAGATGCAGGCCGTAGCCGATAAAGACGAGCGGTGCGGAGATCGACTGGGGTTGCGATCCGCGCGTTGCCAGGACGGCGTCCCGGCCGAGGACGAGGGGCGTCTCATGTCCGTTTGCGGAGAGAGCTATCGAGGACTTGTCGGCGAGGATGCGGGTGACGTCAAAGGCTACGGGTTGGTAGAAGCCGTCGACGCCGGCCGGCTGGAGGCCGTCGGCTTTGAACTGCCCGACCACATACGCCGCTGCTCGCAGGTAGTCGTCGGTGCCGGTCAGGCGTCCGCGCATGTCGTCAGCCGCGAGGACCTTGACATGGGCCCACCACGCCCGGCCCGCGGTCTGGTCGGCCGCGGTTTCGGGGATACCTTGAGCGACGGAGCTTGCCGTACAGCCCGCCACGATCGCGCAACCGAAAGCCCAGCGTTGAAGGTTCATGCGCATCCCTGCACTTCAGAATTTCTCCGACGATACCACGGAGGTTGTGGGCCGCCATAAAATGCACAAGGCGCAGAGCGTGAGCTCTGCGCCTTGTGTTTGAGGTTGGTCGGAGCTTACAGGGCGCCGGCGGGTTTGGGATTGCTCCGATCGAATTTGGCGATCTGGACTTTTTTGGCCAGGCCGACTTTTTCCAGCAGCCATATGCCGTAGTAGTTGACGTCAAACTCGTACCACGCGAGGCCGTGGCGCGCCGAGACCGGATGGGCGTGGTGGTTGTTGTGCCAGCCTTCGCCGCCGGTGAGGATGGCGACCCACCAGTTGTTGCGGGAGTCGTCCTTGGTTTCAAAGCGGCGTTTGCCCCACAGGTGCGTGGCGGAGTTGACCAGCCAGGTCGCGTGAAGGCCGACCGTGGTGCGGAGAAACGTTCCCCAGAGCGCCATGCCGATCGCGCCGATGATGCGGTGGCCGGGCGACAGAGCGGCGCCGATGGCGAGCTGGAGGACGCCGGTGGCGATGATCGGGAGATAGTGGAACTTCGAGAGCCAGACGTGCCCCTTGTCGCGCGTGAGGTCAGGGGCGTAGCGGCCCAGAAGAGCGGTTTCAGAGTGCAGGGCGCGGCCGGAGAGGATCCAACCGGCGTGCGCCCACCAGGTGCCGTCGTGCGGCGTGTGCGGGTCGCCTTCGTGGTCGGAGTTCTGGTGATGCACGCGGTGCGTGGCGACCCAGAAGATCGGTCCGCCCTCAAGCGCCAGGCAGCCGCACGCGGTGACGAAGTACTCGAGCCACTTCGGCGTCTTGTAACCGCGATGCGTCAAAAGGCGGTGGTACGCCATGCCGATGCCGACGTTGATGGCAAAGAAGTACATGACGACGAAGGCGGCGAGGTTCTTCCACGAGAAGAAGAAGAGCGCGGCGATGGCGCCGACGTGAAACGCGCCCATGGCAATCGACGTAATCCAGTTGATGCGGCCCTCCTGGTGCTCGCGACCCATGCGGAGGTCCTGCTTCACGCGGCGGGCTTTATCAGCAGCCAGAGCGTAGGCCGACATGGGCGACGTGACGGCGTCCTCGTAGCTCATCTGGTCTGATCTTTGCTGCACAAGTTTCTGTGCAGGTGTGAGAGTCTCGTCAGTGTCTTCGGGCGATAGAACGGAGTTCGTCAACGGAGTCATGGTCGGTTCAGGGGTCCTCGCTTGCTTCTGTTGTCAAACCTATCAGGGGCGCAGGGGACGGCGTTGTAAGAGTTTTGTAATGCTCTGGGACGCTGCGCGCTGTACCGTGAAGAGATGGTGAAACACAAGGCAGTTTGGGCGGTCGTCGCTGGTGTGTGTCTGGGTCTGGCGGCGCGGGAGGTGCGTGCTCAGAATGGTTCGCGCGACCTCGATCTGCCGACGAGCAAGGCGCTGCCGACCGATGTTCCGGGAGCTTCGCAGCGGCTGAACAGCCTTCCGATGTCGATGGCCGCGAGCCCGGACGGACGGTACGTCGTGACGTTGAACGCGGGCTTCGGAACATTCGAATCGAGGTACATGCAGTCGCTCGCGGTGCTGGATACACGGTCGGGCGCGGTCACCGATTTTCCGGACGACCGGACGTCTCTCGAGGCCAAGCAGACGCTCTACTCCGGTCTGGCGTTTTCAGCCAGTGGACGGCATGTGTACGCGAGCGTGGCGTCGCTCACAGATCCGCTGGGGACCAAGCCGGGAGACACGGGCAGCGGTTTGGTGGTGTACGGATTTGCCGACGGAAAGATCACGAAAGAGCGGGTCCTGAAGATCCCGTTGCAGCCTCTCGCGGGCAGCCGGCGGACGCTGCTGAAGCCTGGCTCGAATCGCGAAGGTGAGGGCGGCCGGCCCAGCGATCAGGGAATGCCGTATCCAGCGGCGATCGCGGTAGTGGGAGCAGGGAACAGGGGACAGGGAGCAGGGAACAGCCGACAGGGAACAGGGAACAGTGGGCAGGGGACTGGGAACAGCGGCGGTGGCAAGCAGAGGCTGCTGGTCGCCGATAATCTGTCGGACGATGCTCTGCTGATCGATGCCGAGACCGGTGCAATCGTGACGCGGTTCGATCTGTCGGAGAACGATGCTGTGCCGTCGACGTTTCCGGTGGCGGTGGCCGTGTCCCCTGATGGCCGCCGCGGGTTTGTGGCTCTGTGGAATGCGAGCGAGGTGGTGGAGCTCGATCTAGCCCGGGGCGTGGTTGCGCGCAAACTGCCGCTGCTGAAGCCTGCAGGGGCGACCGCGGCCGGGACGCATCCGTGCGCGCTGCTGCTCTCCCCCGATGGACGGACGTTGTATGTGGCGCTCGCGAACCGGGACGCTGTGGCGGCCGTGGATGTGGGCGCGGGGCGATTCGCCGTGAAGGGCTACTTCGATACGCGGCTGCCCGGCCAGAGCTACTTTGGCGCGGAGCCCGAGGCCTTGGCCGTGAGCGCGGATGGTCGGCGGCTGTACGTGGCCGATGCGGCGACCGACGCGGTCGCTGTTCTCGACACCGCAAAGCTCACGCCGCGCTCGGCGAAGTCCGGCATGGTCGAGCCGATCGGGTTTGTGCCGACCGACTGGATGCCGATGAGCATGACCATGGCCGGATCCGGCTCTGGCGCCAAGCTGTACGTAGCGACGGCCAAGGGCAAGGGAACGGGCCCGAACAACTATCCGCAGCCCGTGGTCGCCGGAGCGAAACCCGCCCGCAAGCGCGACTTCACCTACATCGCGACGCTGCTCCACGGATCGCTCGCGACACTCGATCCCGCGGCCATCGAACGGCAGCTGCCAGGGTTGACCGAGGTTGTGCTCCGATCGAACCGGATGAAGGCCGCTGCGGAGAAGCTGCCGTTTGCCGGTGGCCAGGGCCGCATCAAGCACGTGATCTACATCATCAAGGAGAACCGGACGTACGACCAGATCTTCGGCGACCTGAAGCGAGACGGCAAGCCGGTCGGCAACGGCGACCCGAGCCTGACCATGTACGGCGAGGAGATTACGCCGAACCAGCACAAGCTCGCCCTGCAATTTGGCGTGCTCGATAACTTCTTCGACTCGGGTGAGGTGTCGGGCGACGGGCACGTCTGGTCGAACGCGGCGATCGGGACGGACTACCTCGAAAAGGCGTGGCAGCAGAGCTATCGCGGCGCCGAGCACACGTACGACTTCGAGGGCGTGGTCGCGCAGGGGTATCCCATCGAGCAGCACATCCCCGATGTCGACGAGCCTTGGAGCGGGTATCTGTGGGGCAACCTCGCGCGGCATGGGAGATCGCTTTACCACTTCGGCGAGTTCATCTCGTCGACGTTTTGCAGCGGTCGGCGGACCAGCCCGCAGGAGGGTCCGGTGCTCGAGGCCGGCGGCGGTTGTGCGCGGCCGGAGATCCGGCCCGGCGAGGCGATCCCCGAGATGTGGGGCGGCGGCGTGAACCGTTGGCCGTGGGCGATCCCGATGCTGGCGCGCAACGTGGCCACCAAGCCGGAGCTGGTGGGGCACTTCGCCGAGGAGGCGCCGGACTTCAACCTCCGCATTCCGGACCAGATCCGGGCGGAGATCTTTCTTCGGCATTTCAAAGGTTGGGTGGCGGATCGCGCCGCGGGACACGATACGATGCCGAACTTCGTGATGCTGCGCATGGGCAACGATCACACGGGGGGAACGACGCCCGGCGGGCCGACGCCGAAGTCGTCGGTGGCCGACAACGATCTCGCGATCGGGCGCGCGGTCGAGGCGGTCTCGCACTCAGACTTCTGGGACGACACTGCCTTCTTCATCCTCGAGGACGACGCGCAAAACGGTGCGGACCATGTGGACGCGCATCGCAGTCTGGCGCTGGTCGTCAGCAAGTACGCTCCGCGGGCAACGGACGTGTTTGTGGACAGCCGCTTCTACTCGACCGTGTCCGTGGTCCGGACGATGGAGACGCTGCTCGGCTTGCCGCCGATGAACAACAACGACGCGTTCAGCTCGTTGATGGCGCCGGAGTTTTCGGGGCCGGGCGATCAGGCCGCGTTTGCCGTGGACACACGGAATCGGGACAATGGTCTGATCTACACGGCCAACGCGAAGTCGGCGCCGGGGGCGAGCGAGTCGATGAAGATGGATTTCCGGCATGCGGATCGGGCGGACGCGCAGAAGCTGAACGTGATTCTGTGGCGGGATGCGATGGGCGATCAGGCCGTGCCTCGGGCGTTGACCGAGAAGCGAAAGCGGGTGAAAAAGGATGACGATGACTGAGGCAGCAGGGAGCAGGGAACAGGGAACAGGGAACAGGGAGCAGGGAACAGCGGGCAGGGAACAGGGAACAGGGAACAGGAAACAGGGAGCGGTGAGCAGGGGCGGATTCGCGCCGTTTCGGCTGAAGCCCTGGTTCAGTGAGCGGGTGTGGGGTCGCACGGATCTTCGACCGTGGTACGGTGCGACCGGGACCGACAAGCCGGTCGGAGAGGCGTGGCTGACCGGACCGGAGAGTGTGGTCGACACCGGCGCGATGGCGGGCAGGACGCTGGCGGAGGTCGCGCGGGAGTTCGGACCGGAGCTGCTCGGCGGCGGCCTGGGCACATCGGCGGCCGGCGGCCTGGGTACAGCGGAGTCCGCCGAGTTCCCGCTCCTGGTGAAGATCCTGTTTCCCTCCGACAAGCTCTCCGTGCAGGTGCATCCCGACGATGCGCAGGCGCAGGCGATGGGCGAGCGGCGCGGCAAGACGGAGTGCTGGTACGTGCTCGAGGCCGAGCCGGGCGCGGTGGTTGCCCTCGGGATGAAGCCCGAGGCCACGCCCGATCGGGTGCGATCAGCGGTCGCGGACGGAACTCTCGAAAGCCTGATGACGATGCTTCCGGTCCGGGGCGGCGACATGGTGTTTGTCGACGCCGGAACCGTCCATGCGATCGGTCCGGGAGTGACTCTGCTCGAGACGCAGCAGACCTCGGACATCACGTTTCGCATGTTCGACTACGGCCGCCCACGCGATCTGCACGTCGAGCAGGGCCTGGCCGTGATGCGGTCGGCGACGCGCGCCGGAAAGGTGCTCGCGCGCCCGATGGACGGGTGGACTCGCCTGATCGAGGAACAGTACTTCACCGTCGACCGCTTCGACCTCCCGGCCGGGGAGGTGGTGGCCGTTGCCATGCCGGGTCCGGGGTGCCTGGTCGGTCTGGACGGACGCGCGGACGTCCTTTCGGATCAGGGACAGATCGCGATGGAGCGGGGCCAGGCGATCGTCGTTCCGGCTGGGGAGACCGTGACGGTAAAGTCCGAGGCAGGCGTCAGCTTTGCCCGCTGCGTCGCTCCGCCAACTTAGACGACTGACGCTCCAACCCACGGCTGGCGCTCGCCCGCAGCTATCGGAGAAATACGCTCAGCTCGGTCGCCGCGCTGCGCAGCAGTGGGAGAAACCGCGTCTGCATCTCGAGCACCGAGAGCCGCGGCGCGCTTCCGCTCAGGTTGAGCGTGGCGACGACTCTGCCGGACGTCGTGAAGACAGGAACGGCGAGCGATCGCAGGCCGACCTCGAACTCCTGGTCGCATAGTGCGTAGCCGTTGCGGCGAACCGTTTTGAGGATCAGCCGCAGGCGTTCCGCCGAGGTAACGGTGCGTGTGGTGTGCGGCGTAAGCACAGCGCGCGCGAGATACTGCTCCGTCTGCTCGGGCGGAAGGAACGCCAGCAGGATCCGTCCCATGCTGGTGCAGTACGCGGGCAGGCGGCTGCCGATGTGGAGGTCGACAGCCATCACGCGGTTGGCCGACGACCGCGCGATGTAGACGATGTCGTCGCCGTCGAGCGTGGCGACCGAGAAGCTCTCCTGCGTCGCCGCGGACATGCGTTCGAGCACCGGCTGGGCCGCGGACGATAAGGTGTTCGAGCTTGTAAACGTGTGCGAAAGCGACAGCATGCGCGGCCGCAGGGCGTAGCGTGAACCGTCCTCCGTCCCGGCAAATCCCAGCTTCGAGAGCGTGTACAGGCAGCGGCGTACGGCCGCGCGCGAGAGCCCCGTGCGCACACTCACCTGCGATATGGTCATCACCGGATGCTGTTGTGTGAACGCCTGAACGACCAGGAGGCCGCGCGCCAGCGACGTCATGAAATTCGGATCGCCGGCAAACCCGTCGAGGCTGGCCGAAGGGCTGGGACGATGCGCGGCGTCGGTCGGCGCAGGTGTTCGAGAGAGAGGCGCGGAGGAGGCCTCGGGAGCGGGACGATCTAGGCCGGCCGTGGTTCCGGTCCCGGCCGCGACTTGGAGTGTATTGGACGATACTCGCACACCCATAACGATAAACGGGCCGGGCGGTCCAGGGCAACGTCGATGGGGAGCCGCCGTCCGGGACCTTCGAGCCCATCAAAATTTCTCCCTCCGAATACGTTCCCGCTGTTCGGGGAGCGACGCCGGGCAGCTCCGGTCAAATTTGCGGCGTCCCCGCTCCCTGCTGAAACCGAGCGCATCAAAATAGGCGAGGAGCTAACCCATGGCGGCGACGATGACGGAAACGAAGATGGCTGCGACGACGACGGAGGCGAAGATGCTGGTGGATCAGGATGCCTGGAAGGCCCTGGCCGCGCACGCGAAAGAGATGCAGGATGTGACCCTTCGAGATCTGTTCGCGAAAGATCCGGGCCGGGCTGCACGCATGTCTGTGGAGGGCCCGGGGCTCTTTCTGGATTACTCAAAAAACCGCGTCACCGAGGAGACGATCTCGCTTCTCATCAAGCTGGCCAAAGCCTGCGGTCTGAGAGAGCGGACCGAAGCCATGTTTACCGGCCAAAAGATCAACGTCACGGAGAATCGCGCGGTCCTGCATGTGGCCCTGCGTGCGCCCAAGGACGAGAAGATCTTTGTCGATTGCCAGGACGTTGTGCCCGAGGTGCACGCCGTGCTCGAAAAGATGGCCGGGTTTGCGGACCGGGTGCGATCGGGCGAGTGGAAGGGAGCCACCGGAAAGCGGATCCGCAACGTGGTCAACATCGGCATCGGCGGGTCCGACCTGGGTCCGGTGATGGCGTATGAGGCGCTCCGGCAGTACAGCGATCGCAACCTGACATTTCGATTTGTGTCGAACGTCGATGGCACCGACTTCGCCGAGGCCGTCGTCGATCTGGAGGCGGACGAGACCATGTTTCTGGTCGCGTCGAAGACCTTCACGACGCTTGAGACGATGACCAACGCCCACTCGGCGCGCGCTTGGTTCCTCAGCAAACTCGGTGGGGACGAGTCGGCCATTGCAAAGCACTTTGTGGCCATCTCGACCAACGCGAAAGAGGTCGCGAAGTTCGGGATCGACACCGAAAATATGTTCGGCTTCTGGGACTGGGTCGGCGGCCGCTATTCGATGGATTCGGCGATCGGTCTGTCGACCATGGTCGCGATCGGACCGGAGAACTTCCGCTCCATGCTCGACGGCTTCCATGCGATGGACGTGCACTTCCGGACCACGCCGATCGAGCAGAACCTCCCCGCGCTGATGGGCCTCCTGATCGTCTGGTACACCGACTTCTTCGACGCGCAGACGGTGGCGGTTCTGCCCTACGAGCAGTACCTGAAGCGATTTCCGGCGTACCTGCAGCAGCTCACGATGGAGTCGAACGGAAAGCACGTGACGCTGGCCGGCAAGCAGGTAACGTATCAGACCGGTCCGGTCTTCTGGGGCGAGCCGGGCACCAACGGGCAGCACTCGTTCTATCAGCTGATCCACCAGGGGACGCGGCTCATTCCCTGCGACTTCATCGGCTTCTTCAAGACGCTGAATCCGCTGGGTCGGCACCACGACATCCTGATGGCGAACGTGTTCGCGCAGGCCGAAGCTCTGGCCTTTGGCAAGTCGGCCGAAGAGGTGAAGGCCGAGGGCGTGCCCGACGCGCTCGTGCCGCACAAGGTGTTTGAGGGCAACCGACCGTCCAACGTGATCCTGGCCGAGGTGCTGACGCCGCGGCTCCTGGGCTCGCTCGTGGCGCTCTATGAGCATGCGGTCTTTACCGAGGGCGTGATCTGGGGCATCGACTCGTTCGACCAGTGGGGCGTCGAGCTCGGCAAAGTCTTGGCGACGCGCATCCTCGGCGAGATCGAAAGCAACGACAATCTCGCAGGCAAGCACGATTCCTCGACCACGGCGCTGGTGGAGCGATATCGGTCGAACAAGTCGCCAAGCACCTCCGACTAAACCGCAAATTTAGAGGCAGGCTAAACCGCAAATCTAGAGGCAGGCGAGAAGATCGGCCGGTTCGGGGCGCACACGGAAGTCGGCGTGCGCCTCGGCGAAGCCGACCGTGTTGTCACGGCGAAGAAGAAACGTGGCCGGCAGAGGTAGGCGCCAGTCGGCCTCCTGCGCGGTCGCGTAGCTGCGTCCGCCGTTTGCGTGCGGGATGTTGAGCAGGATGCTCTGGAAGTACGGCCGATCGCGTCCGGCAATGGTGTGCGCGACACCGAACCGCGCCGCGACGGCGGCTCCCGCGTCCGAGAGCAGAGGAAACCCGAGCGCGTGCTGCTCGGCCGTAAAGCTGTTCTGGCGCACGGTCTGCGGTGAGATCGCGACCAGGTTGGCGCGGCGGCGACGCAGCTCCGGGACAAGCTCGCGCCAGAGCTCGAGCTCGGTGATGCAGTACGGGCACCATCGGCCGCGAAAGAAGCTGACCACCAACGGTCCGAGGGCGAGCAGGTCGGACGATCGGACGAGCTTGCCGGTGCGGCTGTCCGGCAGCGCAAACTCCGGAGCCGTGGCGCCAACCGGCAGAATCCGGTCTTCGATGCCCGTCAGGAAGAGCGCGGCGATGCTCGCTTCCGAGACGGCAAGGCGCTCGGGCTGCACCAGCTTGCGAGTATTCTGCGTGATCTGGTCGAGTTGATCCTGCAGCTTCGGCATGGCTCTCCCTCCTGGCAAACTTCTCTTGTTCATGTAGATGGCGTATGGTAGGTGTCTACTTCGGAGCGCGCAAGGCGGTTGCGCCAGACCGATGTTTCCCTGCACATCTTTCTCTCCCAGCCATCCTCTATCGGTCGCCCGCTTGCCCGGTCGGGATATCACCATCCGCCACCAAGTTCCCAAGGAGATTTTATGCCGTCTAAACGCACCTCTGCGTCCGACAGGACAGCGCAGACCAACTCGATCGACGCCCCGGTACTTCCGTCCGGCTCCAAAAGCCACCGCAGAAGCCACCACCTGAAAGCCCTGGCCGCCGCCGCCGTGTTCGCGACGTTGGCGATCGGAGCTTTGCCCGCGGGCGCGCAGCTCAGCGCCTTGCACGCGAGCGGACGCAACATCGTCAACGCAAGCAATACCGTGGTTCCACTCCGCGGCGTCAACCTTGGCGGCCTGTTCGTGATGGAACAGTGGATGAGCCCGCTCGACAGCGGCTACACCCCAGGCAACGACACCTACGGCGTCCTCATGACGCTCAAATCGCGCTTCGGTGAGCCCATGGAGCAGAGTCTCGTCAACACGTATCAGGACAGCTGGATCACCGACAGCGACTTCGACAACATCAAGAACGCCGGGTTCAATGTGGTGCGAGTTCCTGTGTGGTGGGGGCAGTTCTACGCTCTCGCCGACACATCCTCCGCCGGCTGGCGCTCGGACGCGTTCCGCAAGCTGGACATGATCGTCAACTCCGCCGCATCGCGCGGGATCTACGTCATCATCGACCTCCATGGCGCCGTCGGCGGCCAGAGCACGTCCGATTCCGTCGGCCGGCAGAACCAGAATCAATACTTCTACGACACCACCGGCGTCGATCAGGCCCAGACCGCGTTTATCTGGTGGCAGATCGCCAACCACTACAAGGGCAACACCACCATCGCGGGCTTCGACCTGCTCAACGAACCCGCCGGCGATACCAACTCGAAGCCGGCCATCCCTCCGCCGGACGCCTCGGTCATCGCGCAGTACAACAACCTCTACAGCACCGTGCGCGGTGTCGATCCCAACCGCATGATCATCATCGAGGGTACGTGGCGGAACTGGAACTGGGATATGCTGCCCAGCCCCTCCTCCCAGAACTGGACCAATGTCGTCTACTCCATGCACGCCTATGGTCCAAGCACCGACAGCGGTGGGACGGCAGCCACTTCAGAAGCTGAAGCCGACAAGCAGGTCACCGACTTCAACAATCACTCAAGCTGGAACATCCCGGACTACATCGGCGAATTTACGGCATGGGATACGGGCGCCAGTGCGTGGCAGTACATGGTCAACGACTTCAACAATGACGGGATGAGCTGGAGCATATGGACCTACAAGGCAACGGCCGGCGGAGCGTGGGGCTACTACAGCCTTACGTGGAACCCGCCCGTCCCGAACGTCTACACCGACTCCTCCGCGACCATCGCCAGCGATTGGCAGCAGTTCACCACCGCGAACGCCTTCGCCCTCAACAGCAAGCTCGGCGGTGTCAACGGTGGCGGCGTCAACACCGGCTCCGGCAGCACATCGAGCTCGACCGTCAACACCAGCGCCTGGTACAACGTCGTCAATCAGCAGAGCGGCCAATGCCTGGATGCGGCCGGTTGGGGCACCTCGAACGGCACCGTCGTGCAGCAGTATACGTGCGGCAGTCAGCAGACCAACCAGGAGTGGCAGTTCCAGTCCCAAGGCAGCAACACCTACAGCATCGTCAATCGCTTTGCTCCTTCGCAAGCGGTGGATGTCGCCAATTTGGGCACCACTAACGGCAGTCTCCTGCAGACATGGAGCTACGGTGGCGGAACCAACCAGAAGTGGACTGTGACCGCGTCCGGCACCGGCTTCATCATCGTCGGCGTCGGCAGCGGGAAGTGCGTGGACGACCCAAACTCCACGAGCACCAAGGGAACACAGATGCAGATCTGGGGCTGCGACAGCACACCCGCCCAGGTCTGGACGCTGATCGCCCAGCCGTAAACCTGTAGCCGCGCCGCCGCTTCCGTGAGGTGGAAAGATCTCTCTCAGAAGCGTGGAGCGCTCGCCGTCCTCAACTTGAGGCGGCGAGCGCTCCACAAAGGCGTAGATACTGCCCCGCCACCTCTACCGCGGCCCGAGCAACTACTGCGGTGCGAGCAACGAACTCAACGGGATCGCTGCCGTTTGCACACCGTAGCCGGCGCCGTTGGGATGGAAGTTGTCGCTTGAAGTGAGGTTCGGCTCGAGGAAGTCGGGATGCGCGGGGTAGAGCAGCGCCCCGTCGAAGTCGGCGACATCGACGACCCCTGGGAGATGAGCGCCGGTGGTGCGAATCCAATCATTCACCGCTCGACGTTGTGTCGAGCCGGGGTTCTCCGGGCCGGGGTTCAGGTCGCCCTGCCACGGGTTTGCCGTCGATGGCAAGAGGTCCGCGCTGGAGCTGACGCAGTACTCCGCCGGTGGCAAGGTGGCTAGAATCACCCGCACCCCCGCCGCCTGAGCCTGTGCCACCATGTTGGTCAGGGACGCCTCCACGTCGCTCGCCCCAACGCAATCCGTGCGCAGATCGACGCCGCCGAAGTAGATCACCACCGCCTTGATGCCTGCCGCCTGCAATACGTCCCGGCTCATGCGGTCCACACCGGCGACGGAAATTCCACTCGCGGTGCGGTCGTCCTCGCCGGCCGGATCGCCGATCGTCCCCGCGTTCAGTACACCCAAGCGATAGCCGGCGCCGAGCAAGTCACGAGCCAGCCAGTCGGACGGCCTCTCGTTATCCTGGCCCGCGATCGGCACGTTCGGGATCGGGTAAGCATTGCTGTTGCCGTAGTTCGATCCATGGCCGTCGATCGACGAACTTCCAAACAGCGCGACCGTGCCCTGATACGGTCCATACACGTCGACACCGGTCAGCAGAAGCCACTCCGTGTTCACGGTCGGGAAAGCAGTCCCGTCCACACTTTGCGTCGTATCACCGGCGCCGGGCGCAGAAGCGAAGTTTTTCGATACCTGCGAGTCGTGCTGTGTCAGCGGCGAGAAGCTTCCCTTCACATACACCGAAACGGCCAGCCGCTGGCCGAAGCTGTAGGGGACGTTGACGGAGTCGGAGACCGCTTGCTGTCCCGGCGCAATCGTCACGCTCGATGCACCGCTGAAGGTCAAGGCATGGTCGGTCGCCGGGTCCACCGCCGGTCCGCTTCCCACGGCAACCGCCAGCCGTGCCGCACCCACAACGACGGGCGTGCTTCCATACGCATTCGAGAGGTGAATGCGTTCCTCTGTCGCATCGATCGTGGGAAGCACAAGGAATCGAAAACTCTGCTCGGCACCCCCGCTGTTCTCCGCCGACGCCTCCGCATTCTCAGGCGGAGCACCCCAGCTGACCACCCACTGCGACACGATCGCCGGCGAGGACGTCGACCCGGTCGTCGGCGCTACGGTGCTGGAGCAGCCAAGCATCCCGGCCAGGGGCAGAGCGACAACGACGAGAGAGAAAGCGTGCTTAGGGGAGGAGCACCGCATCTGAGCAGCAACCCGTGTACGCACTCGGAAGTTGCGGTGAATGGCGGAGAATGTTCGCAGGCTTGATGATCTCTGCTCGTGCTCAGAGTACGGCGGAGGTGCGAGCGCGCCGGTCGGGTTAGCACCACGATGCATCGCGATATTTTGAGCCCACGCACTTCGGTCTCGCGTCCCTGATCTTTTCCACGTGCGATCTGCCCCTGTGCGGGCCTATAATCATGCTGCTTTCCGCAAATGTTAGCCCCTGATGTCAGCCCCTTGCGCTGGGTGGAGGATACCAATGAATCCGATGAAGTCTAGGAAGCCAAGCAAGATAGAGACAGCAAAGGCAGCAAAGACAGCAAACATAGCTAAGACAGCTAAGGGAGACGCGAGACCGGTGGCGGCTTTTGGCGCCCTTCTCTGCGGGATGGTGTGCCTCTTGCCCGCGGATCTCTCCGCGCAGGCTCAGGGGAACCCGCAGGCTCAGGGGAAGGGAAGTGCCGCGGCCTCGCCGACAGATCCCCGCTCCGCCTCCAGCACGTCCGCGAAACAGGATGGCCAGGCAGATGTCGATGCTCTGGGAGCGGCGCTCGACCGAGCAGCCGGACCGGACGGGTCGACGTCCAAGACATCTCCCGCTGCAGCCGCGAGCTCCCCGACGACTTTGACCACTTCACCGGCGCTCCCCAGGACAGTGAGCGACGGTGTCCGGATCGTGCGGCTCAGCCAGGTAAAAGGTGAGGTCAAGCTCGATCGCGGGACGGGGCACGGTCTCGAACCGGCCTTTACCAACCTGCCCATCGCGCGCGGGCACCGACTCCAGACCAAGCTGGGCGTCGCCGAGGTCGAGTTCGAGGACAACAGCTCCGTGCGCCTCACGCCCGACACGATCGTCGAGTTCCCCACCATGAGCCGAAGTGCGACAGGGGCGACCACCTCCGGCGTGACGCTCCTGCACGGCATGATGTTTGCCAGCCTGGCCAACAGCAAGAACAACGATTTCTCGGTGACGCTGGGCAAGGCAACCATCCGGATGACGCCCGGAAGCCATATTCGCCTCGAAACAGGCTTGGCCGCCGCAGGTACATCTCCGTCAAGCGCGTCCGCCAGGCTCACCGTGCTGGCGGGAAGTGTGCAGGTCGAGAACCCGTCCGGAACCGTCACGGTCGACAAGAATAAGTCGCTCGCCTTCGACGCAGTCGGCGGAACCCCACCGGTGTTGGCTAAGGCCGGCGATCGCACGGCGTACGACGATTGGGACAAGACGGCCGCCGACTACCACAAGAATGCGAGCCTCGCGGCCTTCGGCGGCGGCGGCGGATCGGGGTACGCGTACGGCGTGAACGACCTCAGCTACTACGGCTCGTTCGTCAATCTGCCAGGGTGCGGTTCCATGTGGCGCCCGTACTTCGCGAGCGCCGCGTTTGACCCCTTCGCCAACGGCACCTGGGCGTGGTATCCGGGCGCGGGCTACTCCTGGGTTTCGCCGTACCCGTGGGGTTGGACGCCGTTTCACTCGGGCAGCTGGAGCATGTGCGGCGGTGGCGCCGGCGGCGCTGGCATGTGGGGCTGGCAACCGGGCGGGCAGTGGCAGGGGTTGGCGAACGGTGCCATCTATCCGACGCAGAATCAGATCCATCCAAAGCCGCCCGCGGCTCCGACGGCAGGCCGACCGACCTACCAGGTCGTCAACGTAAAGCCGCTCAGTGTGTCCACCGTGACCTCGGCGGGCAAGTTCGAGTTTCGCAACGATTCGGCGGGCCTGGGCGTCCCGCGGGATGGTTTCGGAAAGCTGAACAAGATCGCCGCGGACGTGCAGCAGCATGGAACAGCCTCGCGGCCGGCGGCTTCCATGGCGATCTCGGCAGCTTCTCCCACACGGTCCACCGGAGCTCCGGCAGCCATGAACCGCAGTGCGGCGGGCACCGCTTTGGTCGCTCCGGTGAGCGCTCACGGAGCAAACTCCACGGCAGGGAACGGATCGTCGAGGTCGGCCTCGGCTGGGACCTCCGCGGGTCCGAGCGGCGGCGCTCCGTCGTCAATGTCCTCGGGTTCCATGGGCGGCGGGCATATGTCCGGCGGCGGCGGAGCTTCGCATAAGTAAGCGGGGCGCCAAAGTCTGGCAGCCCGGCCGCTTGCTCATCATAGGAGCGGCAGGACTCGCCTGTGCGTTTGCAGCGCATCGCTACGCACCTATGTGGTCAGGTCTAACGTTTCCGTCGCGCTCCGGCACCCGGTACATGGGATGGAACGAGATCCTGTACCGGGCTTGTCTGATCCTCGCCTTGTGCGCGGTGCTTACAACGCCGTCTCGCCGCGTTCGTCGTTGCGGATCCGGATCGCTTCATCGACGCGCGAGATAAAGATCTTGCCGTCGCCGATCGAGCCCGTGCGGGCGGTCGCAAGGATGGCCTGGACGGCGCTGTCGAGCAAGCTGTCCGGGACGACGGTTTCGAGCTTGACCTTCGGCAGGAGATCGACCGAGTACTCGCGTCCCCGGTAAAACTCCGTGTGCCCCTTTTGCCGGCCGTGGCCGCGGGCTTCCGTGATCGTGATGCCCTCAACGCCGATCTCGACCAGGGCGTCCTTCACGGCGTCAAGTTTGGAGGGCTGGATGATCGCTTCGATCTTTTGCATAGAGATTCCTTTTTAGATGCGTGCCGGGGCGAGTTCGAGGAACGGGCCCCGGTCGAACTTAGCTCGCGTAATCGTATCCTTCTTCGCCGTGTTGCGACACGTCGAGCCCCGCGCGCTCGTCGGCGTCAGAGACCCGCAGGCCGATCAGCTTGTCCACCACAAACAGGATGACAAGCGTGCCCACGATCGAGAGGCTCCACGCGATCAGGATGCCGACGATCTGGTTCAAGAGCTGGTGCGGGTTGCCCTCCAGCAGGCCGGTGGGTTTGCCCGCGCCGAAGATCGGATTGATCGCGGAGCTCGCGAAGATGCCGGTGAGGAGAGCGCCCAGTGTGCCGCCGGCGCCGTGGACGCCGAACGCATCGAGCGAGTCGTCGTAGCCGAAGGCGGCCTTGACCTTGACCACCATGAAGTAGCAGAACACACCGGCGAGCAGGCCGATGACGAGCGCCGACATGGGGGTGACAAAGCCCGCCGCGGGTGTGATGGCGACCAGACCGGCGACCGCGCCCGAGATCGCGCCCAGGGCCGACGGTTTGCCCTGCCGGATCCACTCGGCAGCGCCCCATCCGATGGCGGCCGCGGCGGCCCCAAAGTGCGTGGCGACAAACGCCGAGGTGGCAAGCGTGCCCGAGCCGAGCGCCGATCCAGCGTTGAAGCCGAACCATCCCACCCACAACAGGCACGCGCCGATAAACGACAGGACAACCGAGTGCGGCGGCATCGCGACCTTGGGGTAGCCCAGGCGTTTGCCGAGATAGAGCGCGCACACCAGAGCGGAGACGCCCGAGGTGACGTGGACAACCGTTCCGCCCGCGAAATCAAGCGTCGGAAACCGGCCGCCGAGCGAAGCGTTCAGCAGACCGTGCTTGCCCCACACCATGTGCGCCATCGGGCTGTACACGCAGATCGCCCAAAGGATCATAAACACGAGCATGGCCGAGAACTTCATGCGCTCGGCAAACGCTCCTGTGATAAGCGCCGGTGTGATAATCGCGAACATCAGCTGGTAGACCATAAAGGTCTGCAGCGGAATCGTCGCGGCGTAGTCCTTGTCCGGCGTGAGCCCGACGCCGTGGAGAAAGACGTTGTGCAGACCGCCCAGGAACGCGTTGCCGTCGCCAAACGCGAGCGAATACGTGACGAGCGCCCACAAGACCGTGATCACCGCCATCATGGCAAACGTCTGCATAAAGGTGCCGAGAACGTTTTTCTTGCGCACCAGGCCGCCGTAAAAGAGCGCGAGCCCAGGTCCGCTCATCATCAGCACAAGGGCGGAGGAGACCAGCATCCAGGCGTTGTCGCCCGCCGTCTGCGCAGCCGCGATCGAGGCGGCGTTGTCGGTGTTCTGCTTCTCAAGCGCGGCGATGCGGTCGGTGCTCGCCGTGCCCGGCATCTGCGCGCGAGCAGGCGCCGGGCCGAAGACTGACAAGCAGCTACAAAGCGCGAGAAGAAGTGTGAAGACGAGCTTGGATGCCGAAAGACGCATAGGGTCAGACACCTGGTTTCTGAGATAAACAACGACGTTGCAGGAACGGCACAGCGGCAGATCGGACGCGCGGTCTTGCCGGTTGTCGGCAGATGCGATCAGGAGCATTGCATCTGCCGGTTGGGAAGTGTTGTGTTTGGCTTACTCTTACAGGAGAGGCGCTCCGAAGCAAGCGCAAAGTACAGAGCGACCGAAACCGAGGAAAGAGGAGACTGACCTGTGGCTAAGGCAAAGTCGTATCGCTGGGACGATGTGGAGCTGGAGCATCTGAATCCGCTCCTGACGCGGCAGTTTGTCACGGGCGAGCAGGCGATGCTCGCGCGCATCGTCCTCCGCAAAGGCTGTGTCGTGCCCGAGCACGCACACGCGAATGAGCAGATTTCGTTGATCCTCAGAGGTCGGTTGCGGTTCGTCCTCGCGGGCGAGGAGCGCGTCGTCGAAGCAGGTGGGATGCTGGTCATTCCAGGGGGTGTGGCACACTCGGCCGAGGCTCTCGAGGACACGGTCAATCTGGATGTCTTCGCGCCTCCACGACAGGACTGGATCGCCAAGGACGACGCGTACCTGCGGTAAGGTTGAGCCGCCGTCGACCTCTGAGTTCAAGATCGACGGCGGCAGGTTAGGTTCAGGGCAATCATCTTCAAATCGCCGCGCGGTCAGAAGATGATCTTCGCCCCGAACTGCGTATTGTACGGCTCGCCCGCCCCGATGCCCGGAGCTCCGTTGTAGCCGCCGATCGTGTCGTTGAGTTGGAAGCTGCCGCCGGAGCGGGTGCTGCCGGGAGGAGCGAAGTTGGTGCGATTGAAGAGGTTGAACATCTCGGCGCGGAACTGAATGGTGAGGCGTTCTTTGATCCGGGTGTCCTTGAAGACGGAGAGGTCTACGTCGGAGTACCCGGGAGCGTAGTAGGCGTTGCGGCGCGAGGTGCCGAAGGTGCCGGGGGTGGGATTGGCGAAGGCAGCCGGATCGAGCCAGGCTGCATTCGGTTTTTGACCCTGAAACCCTTTGCGGGGATCGCCGATCTGGTCGGCGCGGTCGTTGCCTTCGTTGGTGCCGCTGACATCGCCTTGCGCATGGACGGAGAAGGGCTGGCCGCCATGGAAGGCCAGGAGCGAGTTCAGCTGCCAACCGTTAGAGAGCGCGCGCGGGCCGTGGGAGGAGCCGGGAAGAGCATAGCTGAAGAAGCCGACAAAGGTATTGCGGGTATCGAAATCCGAGTTGCCGTAATCGCCTTTGAAGTTGTAGCTGTTCTGGGGCAGAGCGCCGCGATAGGCCGAAACTTCATCGAGGTTGTGGCTCCAGGTATAGGCGACCTGGCCGGAGAGACGGTGGAAGTTCTGCAGCCGTATCTGGGCCTGCAGAGAGTTGTAGTTGGAGGTGCCGATACTTTCAATCTGGTTGATATTCAGGTACTGCGGGTATGTGGTGGCGTAGGGACGGACAGGGGTTGCGAGCTGCACGTTGAGCTGGTTGATATCGAGCAAGCTCAAGAGGTGACGGCCTCCGCTGCCCACGTAGCCGATCTGTGCAATGACGTTCGGCGAAAGTGTGCGCTCGAGATTGAAGGAGTAGTTTTCGTTGTAGGAAGGCCGGAAGTTGCGGTCGATGGAGAAAATGCCGCAGGGTACCGCCACCGAGCAAGTGGCGGTAGTGGGAAAGATGGGGACGCCTTGGACGATCTGGGTCGATCCACCGTTGGGGCTGACGCTGGCGACGGGGCTGGGACCGGTGGGATTGCCTTCAACACCGTTCGGTGCCTGATTGCCGGGACGGTTATCGAGGAAGGGATTCAGGTTCGGCGTATCGAAGTACCAGCCGTAGGCTGCGCGAAGGACGGTCTTGTCGTCCAGCGAGTAGCTGAGGCCGAGACGCGGGCTGATGCCCTTATAGTAGCGGGGGTAGAGGGAGTCAATCTGGGAGCCCTGGATTGCGAGACCCGCGGTGCTGGTGAGTTCGGGACGGAAGACGGACATGTTCTGCTTGCTGTTGTGGAGCGGTCCCTCATAGTCGTAACGGACACCGTAGTTGAAGTTCAGTTTCTGAGAGACTTGCCAGGAATCGCCCGCGTTGAGAAACCAGGTGTTGACGAAGACCTGGCGCTCGGGGTCGCCGATGGTGATGGAAGCGGAAGAGGTCATACCGGCGAGGTAGTCGGCCAGTGGCGCGATATAAGGGTCAGGCGAGAACTTCGCAACCGTGGAGTTCGGAAGATCGGCGCCGGTCTGATGATCGATGACCTGCCCGATGCGGCTGCCATCGAAGGTGAAGGAACCGACCGCGTGCCGATGGTAGAACTCATCGAGCTGTGCCTGGCGGTATTCACCACCGAAGCGGAACTGATGTTTGCCCCTGACGTAGGAGAGCTGATCGGTGAGGTGGCCGGTGATGTCGTTGCGTCCCTCGGGCGGGGTGAGGCCAACGGGATCAAAGGATCCGATATTGATGTTCGGGGCGTTTGAGAAACCAGCGCCGGTGACAAAGCCAAGACCATTGACGTTGAAGCCCGTCTTGTAATCGTCAAAGACCTGGTTGAAGTAGTTGACGCCGGCGAGAATTTGGTTGGTGATATGGCTAGAGATCGTGCGGTTGTAGACGATGGCGATGTTCTGCACGTGGATGGGAGCGACCTCGTAGTAGCTGAGGAGCTGCGAACCTACGGGAGCCACCTGATTGCCCTGGCCGACGAACCAGTGGACGCTGAGGTTGTCCTTGTCGGTGATCCGCCAGTCGACCTTGCCGAGACCATTCCAGCTGTAGCCGAACTCGGGATCGCTGGAGTGGAAGTTATTGGTCGTGCCGACGGTGTCCTGCGCGAGCACGTTGGTGCCCCAGAGGGTGTTGAGGACGGTCTGCATGACCGGGAGTGGGGCGAGGTGAGCGGAGGTGAGAAGGCTTGTCGCCTGAGCTTGCCAGCCTACACCAGGCTCGGTGGCGGTACCGGACTGGCCGATAACAAAGCGCTGGTGCTCAAAGGTGAGAAAGCCGAACAGCCGGTCTTTGAGGAAGGGTCCGCCGACGGAGAAGCCCGTGTTGTAGTTGCGAACCTTCTGCTTGGTCGGGGAGAAGGGACTCTTGGCGCCGAAGAGTTCGTTGCGATTGTAGTAGTAGACCGATCCATGGAGAGAGTTCGTGCCCGCGCGAAGCGTGAGGTTGATGGTACCGCCAGGGTTGCGTCCGCCCTCGGGGCCGGACTGTGTCTGCGCGGAGAACTGGTCGACCGCGTCGAGTGGAAGGATGATGCCGGCGATGCCCGAAACGCCGCCCTGATTGACGGCAGGGATGTTGTGCCACAGATCGTTGTTGTCGACGCCGTCGATCTGCCAGTTCATCTGGTTGGCGCGGGTTCCGTTGAGCGACCCGTAACCGCCGCCAGTGTATCCGGCGAAGCCTGGCGTGAGCTGGATCATCTGGGTGAAGTCGCGGCCGTTCAGCGGCAGATCGGCGACGGCTTTGGCGTCAAGCACCGTGGTCTGGGTGACGGTCGTGGTGTCGAGCGCAATGGCTGCCGCGTCGACCTCGATCGTGGTGGCCGAACTCGAAACCGAAAGCTTGATCGGCAGCGTATAGATTTGGCCGGCCGAGACGTTGACGTTGTCTATCTTTTGCGTGCCGAAGCCGGTGGCGGTCACGGTGATCGTGTATGTGCCGAGCGGCAGATCCTGAAACAGAAACTCGCCGGCCGAGGTCGCCACCGCGGAGAGATGGGCGTCGGTGCCGACGTTGACGGCCGTCACAGTGGCGCCGGGAACCGTGGCTCCGGTCGCGTCCGTCACGGTGCCGTTGATGCCGCCGCGAAAGGTTTGCGCCAGAACCAGCGGTGAAACAAGCAGGAGCAGGAGCAGAAGCGACAGGACGAAGTGGAAGAGGTTGCGAGTACGGTGGGTCGGATGGTGCATTAAGCCTCCAAAAAAAGGTTGCAGGTGGGTTCTGGCGGTGCGGATCTGGCGATGCGGTTTTTTGCGATACGGGTCTGTACCTGCTCGCGATGGTCGATCCGCGAGTGGCTTCAGGATCTTTGCAGAATCGGCAGAGCTACGCCTAGTTCGCAGAGATGAGGTCCCTGCGAATGAGTTACTCCGAAACTTCAAGGCCGGTCCGCGATCGAAGCTCGATGATCTGACGATCTTATGGATCTAAAGAACGGCGGTGAAAGGTTAGAGAACGGTGCTAAAGCCTTTTTGAGGTAAGAAGTAATGCCAAGTTATTTGAGGATTTATCAGAATGCAAGAAAAAAATGATTACACCCCGAGTTACCAGGCGAAAGATCTGGCCTTTGGAGCTAGTCGTGCGAGCCCTCGCCGCCGTTCGCGGACGCAATTTTCTAGAGTTCCGCAGGCATCCGGCGTGTGAGCAGGAGCAGCAGCAGACAGACCGCCGCACACGGGATCGCGAGACCGGCCCGCAGCGATCCTGCCGAGGTCGAAAGCACGCCGGTGAGCCAGGGGAGGACCGCGGACCCCACGCCGGCGAAGAAAAACACGCGCGTGCCGCTAAACCTCGGCAAAACCAGCGCCAGCAAAAGCGGATACAGAGGTCCCAGACCGAAGCCCAGGACCGCCGCAAGCGCGACAAAAGCCGCGGGTTGCCGGGTCAGCGTCAACAGCAAAAGCGCGGCCGTGATGACGGCAACGTACGTGCGCAGAATTAGGAGTGGCGGCCATCGCGTCGCCGCCGGTGTGCTGTGAAGCAGACGGCTGAACAGGAGCCCGGCCCAGAACGCCGATGTGGCCGTAACCGCGCCCACAACCGTGTGGTCGGCGCGGCGAACATACGTTGTAAGCCATCCGCCGAGACACGCTTCCACACCGACGATCAGGCCGGAGGTGAGGCATAGCAGCACCGGCAGAGGCCGTAGCCGGGATGTCGTCTCCGGGCTCGGGGCCGGTGTGGTCGGCGCTGCGATCCGCGACTCCACAAGGACGATCCAAAGGTCGAAGACGAGAAAGGTCAGGGCGAGCGAGAAAAAAAGGTACCGGATGTTCGAGGTCGAGAGCGCGTGCACCGCCAGGGTCGGACAGCTGAGAGCACCCACCGCCCAAACGAGGTTCAGCCGGTTGAGCTCGCGAGTGCGACGGCTGCCGGCGCGCTCGGAGCGAAGCAGGCTGATCGACGTCATCGTGATGCCCAGCCCCAGGCCGTAGCAGACCATGAGCGGAAACACCGAGATCCGGCCGGCATGGACCAGCGCCAGACACGCGACGGCGACCAGGGTGACGCCCCGCGCGATGGAACTCGCCGGTCTGCCGCGACTCAGCAGCGCCCCAACCGCCGATCCGAGCCAAGAGCAGAAGAGCAGGAGGCCGCCGCCGCGGTCCGTCAGCGACCAGTGCGCGAGAAAGGCCGGAAGCGCCGATCCGAGCAGAGCGACGCCCACACCGGTGAGAGCGAAAAGAGCCGAAAGTAGAACCGCCGAGCTGGCGCCGAGAAGATCTGCAGGCTGAGCGCGGTGCGGTGCGTCGGTGCTCTCTTCGGAGGTGTTCACGGTCTGTCGGTCAGGTCAGGGTGCGTCTGATTCAGAGTTGAGTTAAAGCTAGAATCTCGGTCTGCCGCATGCTGTTTTCGGCAGGTCCAGCGCCTACTTCGGAGGTACGCTGAGGCCGAGCGCGTTCAGATACCCGGGATTGACGGTCGCGTGGCTGAGCTCAATGTTGGTGAGAAGTTCGCTGAAAGCTTTGTCGATCAGCTCCTGATCCGGCCGGGCGCGCAGACGGTCTTCAGCGGCTGCGGTGCCGCGCGGAAGTTTGCTGAACGCGACGATCTCACTCCAGCCCTCGGGCGCTTTCACCGTGACGAACGCGGAGGTTTTGGTCAGCTTCTTGTACGGCCAAAAGGTCCATCCGATGTTGTCGGCTTCGAGCAAGGTGCGAAAGCTCTTGATCCACTCGTCGGTGTTTTCGCCCGATTCTCCGCACCAGAGAGGTACGTTGTACTTCGCTCCGAAGTCGACGAACTTCTCGACCGTCGCCTGCTCGGGCGGGGCCCAGTACGTATGAAATGTGTAGGCGGTGTTTGGGTCAAAGGGCGGTCCGAACACCTTGAAGTTCGTGTCCCACTGCGCTCCGCCGAGAAATAGGATGTGGTTCGGGTCGATGGGCCGAATCGCCGCCGTGATCTTCTTGTAGATGGGTTCAAGGTCGGAGTTGAACGGACGAAGACGCGCGAAGTGCGGGATCGGTTCGTTCAGAAGGTCGTAGCCGAGAACGGTCGGATTATCGCGATAATGCCGGGCGAGGCGCTGCCACACCGCAACAAGGTGCGCCTGCGACTCGGGGCTGCGATAGAGCCAGGGATAGCCGGCGCTGTCGTCGATGTTGGCGCCGGTCTGGCCACCCGGGGCGGCGTGAAGATCGAGAATGACGTAGATATCTTCCGCGCGGCACCACGCAACGAGCTGGTCGACGAGCCGGAAACCTTCGGCGTCGTCCGTCTCAAAAAAGCTGTAGTGAAGCGGCACGCGGAGGGTGTTGCTGCCCGAGAGGTGAAGCAGGTGGATGTCGGCGGCGGTGACCCAGCGCGCGCGGTACTGACGCCAGAAGTCGGCTGAACGCTCCGGTCCGAGAAGCTCAAGCGTCAGGGCTTCGACCTCGGATTTGGACTGCGGCCCGTTCTCAAACCCAAACATGTAGCCTTCGGTCACCATCCAGTTGCCGATCGAGGTGCCTCGAATATGGATAGGCCGACCGGCGGAGTCGAGGATGTCGCGGCCCCTGATGTGCGCAAAACCAGCCTGCGCAAAACCAGCCTGCGCAGAAGCCTGGGTGGAGGCCTGCGCAGCGGCCTGTGCGGCACCGCCCGTGCGGCTGCCTTGCGCAAGCCCGCTAGACGACAGAGCAAGCAGAAGCAAGACAGTGACGAGCGACGATCTTGAGGTCATCTTATGCATCCCCTGTGAATCAGAGCGTCTACGGTGTGACCGTGAAGGTCGTGTGGCCCGCGGCGGTCTCGTCGGTGCCGACCCAAAGGTCAAAGGTCCCGGGTTCGATCGCGCGCTGCCGCGTCTGCGGGCTCCAGAACGCGAGCTCGTCCGTGTTAAGCGTAAGGCTGACCGTGCGCGTCTCGCCCGCCGCCAACGTCACCCGGCGGAAGCCTTTCAGTTCGCGGATCGGTCGAGATGCCGAACCGGAGCGCTGATGCGTGTACATCTGCACCACCTGGTCGCCCGCGACCTTGCCCGTGTTGCTGACGCTCACCGACACCTCCATCGTCTGGCCTGCTTTCACGCTTGTGGCGCTCGCCTTCGGATCGGAGACGGTGAACGTCGTGTAGCTCAGGCCGTAGCCGAACGGAAATAGAGGCAGGCTCGACTCGTCCCAGTACCGGTGCGCTGGGTCGTCGGGAATCTGGGTCAGGTTGCGGGCGTAGTTGATGGGGATCTGGCCGACCGAACGAGGCCACGCGAAGGGCAGTTTGCCTCCCGGAACCGCGTCGCCGAAGAGCACATCGACCGCTGCGTTGCCGCCCTCGGTACCGGGATACCAGAGCTCAAGGATCGCCGGCACGTGGGTGGAGGCCCACGTAATGTTGAGCGGACGCCCGTTCATCAGAAGCAGGACGACAGGTTTGCCGGTCGCCACGGCGGCTTCAAGGAGCTCCTGCTGCCGGCCGGGAAGGCTGAGCGTCGCTCGGCTGGCGCGTTCACCGCTCATGCTCTGCTGCTCCCCAAGCACAAGGACCGCGACGTCCGATTGCCGGACCAGGTCGATGGCGTGCTGAAACTCCGCCTGGCGCTGGGCGTCGGTGGTCATGGTGGGGTGCGGGCTCTGAAACTGTTCGTCAAAGATCGTGCCGGAGCCGCGATCGATCTCGACCCCCTTGGTCGAGTTGATGGCGACACCTGAAGGAAATCGCCGCCGCATCGCTTCCAGAATGGTGACGGTATCGTCGTAGCGTCCCATCAGGCTCCACGAGCCCATCGTGTCGGCCTTCGAGTCGGCCAGCGGCCCGATTACGGCGATCGAAGAAAGATTCCTCCGCAACGGAAGCGTCTGCCCCTCGTTGCGGAGAAGCACGGCCGTGCGATCGGCAATCGCCCGCGCCGCCGACCTCTGCTCGGGCGTGACAAGTTGGCTGTTCACCTTGGCAAGGTCGGCATAAGGATGCTGAAACAGGCCGAGCTGGTACTTGATCCGCAAAATATCGCGGACGGCCTCGTCGATGGTGCCTTGCTGGACGGTTCCGTCGCGCAGCGCCTGCGGAAGTGTGTCGCGCATGTCGTGGCTGGTCATCTCCATGTCGACGCCGGCGTTGACGGCGCGGACGGCCGCGTCCTGCGGGCCCGAGGCAAAGCCGTGTGTGGTCAGGCTCTTGACCGACTCCCAGTCGGAGACCACAAATCCGCGAAATCCCCAGCGTTCCCGGAGAACATCGTGCAGCAGCCATCGGTTGCCGGTCGCCGGTACGTCGTTGATGTCGGTGTAGGCGCTCATCAGCGAGCCTGCGCCGGCCTTGATCGCCGCGTGAAAGGGCGGAAGATAGACGTTCCAGAGCTGGTCGTCGGAGATGTCGGCCTGCTCGTAGTCGCGACCGCCGGACGCCGCGCCGTAGCCCGCAAAGTGCTTGACGCAGGCGAGAATGTGTCCCGGTGCTCCAAGGTGATCGCCCTGAAACCCACGCACCTGTGCCTCGGCCATGCGCGCGCCCAGGTACGGATCCTCACCGGCGCCTTCCATCATGCGTCCCCAGCGCGGGTCGCGGGCAATATCGAGCATCGGCGCAAAGGTCCACTGGATGCCGAACGCCGAGGCCTCGCGGGCGGCCATCGACTGGGCGCGCTCAGCCTGCGACGGATCCCACGAAGCAGCCAGCGCGATCGGTACGGGGTAGATCGTGCGCAGGCCGTGGATGACATCGAAGCCGAAGATAAGCGGTATGTGCAGCCGGCTCTGCTCGACGGCAATGTGCTGCAGCTCGGAGATGCGGGCCGGGTCCTTGACGAACAGAAAGGATCCAACATCGCCGCGGCGTGTGCGCTCGTCCGGCGACATGGTGTCGCCCGTGCTGTTGAGCGCGATCTGGGTCATCTGACCCAGCTTTTCGCTCAGGGTCATCTTCGCGAGAAGATCGTCGACAAACGCCTCGGTCGCTCGGTCAGGCGACGCTGTGGTCTGGGGCGCGACAACCGCCGCGGGAGATATCGGTGCGGCCTCAACCCTCGCCGGCAGCGCGATCTGGGCTGGAACTGTGAGTGCAAGAAGCACGGCGGCGGCGCGGCGCGAAACAGCAAGCGATGAGGTCAAGACGGCTCCATAAGATCCACAAAGAGGTTCAATTCCACACGGCTTCCAGTCGCGATTTCGATTGAGGCTGGTGTGCCGATGTGGCGTTTGCTGACGGCCAAGCGCCGGCAGAGAGAGTCGCCCAAGTTTAGGCAAACGTTTGTTCTCTGTCTACAAATACCGTCGCGGGTCGGAGAGGAGCGGCTTTTCAGCGGTCTGCCATGACGCTAGGCATGATGCTGGCGCTCAGAGACGGTCTCTAAGCCGACCCATCAACTCGCCGCTCGAAGATCCATCTCCCTTCCGCCCTGACACCCACCCCGCCGCGCGATGCCGCTGAGAAGCGATTCAAAGCAGACCCCGTCCAGCTTCTCCGGAGCATCCTTTTTCATGATTGAAATAATCTGATCGAGATCCAGGCCCGGACGGTACGACCGATCCTCCGCCAGCGCACCGTAGATGTCCGCGACCGCGATGATCCGCGACTCCAAGCACAACTCGCTTCCCACCCGCCGGTCGGGATACCCGCTTCCGTCGAGCTTCTCATGATGCTCCCCGGCGATCGTCGCCAGCTCGCGAAACGCCGAGATCCGCCCCAGGATCTGCCGCGTCTGCCCGGGATGCTCCCGTACACTGGCCCACTCCTCCGCCGACAGCTTCCCCGGCTTGTCGAGGATCAGGTTGGAGACGCACAGCTTGCCCACATCGTGCAGGAGCGCGGCGCGTCGCACCAGATCGAGCCGGTCGCCCGAAAACCCCATCTCTTCCGCGATCAAAACAGCCGCTTCGGCCACACCGATCGAGTGCCGGTAGGTGAACGGCGACTTCGCGTCAACCACATCCGCAAACGCCTCGCAGATCGTGTCGATCTCCCCCGGCGCAAGCATCTTTCCGGACCAGGGCGCAAGCTCCACAGCCGCCTTCCGGAGGTCCTCCAGGTCTGTCTCGCCCGTGCACGTCGTCCACAGGCTCCCCTTTGCGTGCAGCGACCTCGCGAGCCGCACCAGATCCGGGTCAAACCAGTGGCCGCTGCGCTCCCCCAGCACATCGATCGCCTTCTCCGGGCCGTGCTCCGTCGCAAACACGTCCAGGTGCTGCGCCACCGCACATATCTGCGACAATCGCGAGATTTGTCCCTTTTTGCGGTGCTCCGGATACCCCGATCCGTCCCAATGCTCGTCCAGCGATCGAACCGCCTCCGCCGTCGCCATCGACATCCCCAGCTTGCGTACGATCCGGGCTCCCCGGTCGCAGCGCAAAAGGATCATCTCGGTGTTGTCCTTCTTCTGCGAAAGCGCCATCTGGCCGATGCGCACAATCTTCCCACCTACGCCGGCTCCCGGAAGCACCTGTTCCCAAAGCAGACGCAGCATGGAGGCCGTCGGTCCACCCGTCCAGTCCACCCGCTTGATGCCGGCCTTCAGCGCCCGGTCGTCGCCCCCGATAATCTGACAGATCCGCGCCGCGTTGCTGCTGCAACCAATATCTTTCAACAACAAGGCGTAGTACAGGCTGCATCGGTCCTCGGCCGACATCCCTGCCTCGTCCGCCAGACGCATCCCAAGCAGGCAGCATCGAAGAGCGTGGCCCGGCACCGCACCTTCCGTAAGATCCAGCGCAAACGAGAGTGCCGACAGGATCTCCGACAATGAGATCGGCTGCCCTGTCCCTTCCCGGTCGCGTTCCCATAAAAACTGATCGTGTCGCATATTCACTAGATCGGCCAGATCCGAGATTTCTTTATACAACTTACGGGTCACACTGGGTACCTCTGTCCAAATCACATACGCCGGCCCGGCCGAAATCACCCACGCCCGACCCGGACCCCAACATCCCCGCTCAACCCAACTCCCATCCAAACCACCACCATGCCTCCCTACCAGAGCCGCTCGCGCAACTCGGGCGTCATCGCCTTCAACCTCGCCGAAAATTCCATCGAACTAGAGTTTCGCGACGGCTCGCGCTACCTCTACAACGCCACCCAGCCCGGCCCGAAAGCCGTCGCCACCATGCAGCAGCTCGCCCTCGCCGGCGCCGGCCTCACCACCTTCGTCAACCGACACGTCCGCGATCGCTACGCCGCCAAACTCCCGCGAAATCCTCTCAGGTCCGAACCGACGCGGACCCAGCCTGCACCAACACCAGATCCGGCTCAATCCGATCCCGAAACTCCTCTCTGACCCGCTCCCGCTCCTGAAACTCCACTTTAAATGGCAGACGCGACTCGTCGAATGCATCGACGAGGTTTGCATGCTCCAGCCCAGACAAGCCGGGCGGCCCAACCACCAGATCCAGATCCGAATACTGCTTCAAACGACGACCCGTCGCGCGCGATCCGTACGCCCAAACCGATCTACCCGGAGCGCACCTGCTCAGGATCGCCCGCACAATCTCCCACTCGTGCGGCTCCATGCGCACTGGCGGCGCGGCCGCGACGGCCTGTACCTCGCTCACTGGCTCTGCTCCACCATCTGACGATAGAGATACTCCACTTCGCGCAGGAAGTCGGGCGCAAGCGCGACAGCGAGCATGGCTCGTCCCTCGTCGTACTCATGGCTCGTCGCATTGCGGGCGTTGCGGAAGTCGATCCACCGATCCCACCCTGACAGGAGCAGACCACGCTCACTTCCCGTTCGGATCAGGGTCGGAAACGTCATCCGGTCCACCGTCGCGCCGCTCGCGGAGGTCGTCTCCAGAAACTTCCGCAGAAGAGCGTGCGCGAGCTCGTAGTTGAACTCAAACCGCTGCACCAAAGCGTCTCGGACAAACTCGTTCTCCGGCTCTTCGGCATGCTTCGCAAGCGCCTCCCGCAGCTTGTCCGCCGCCCGCCGCATCGCGGTGTAGTCCACCTCACGCATGGCCCAATTCTACCCACACCCAAAAAGTGGCATTCACCCCACGTACACGTCCCATCCAATAAGCTTTACCATCACATGGGCGCAAGTCACGCACGCACACATCAGGGCGCCGGCACGCATCCCACCCGCACACCACCCAAGGAGAAGAGTTGAGCGAAGGTCGCTGGGTTTTGTTGATCGCAAGTGAAGTAGGCGGAACCGACTCCGTCTCCGACCGTGCCATGGAACGCCTCGTCGAAGCCATCTCCGACGAGGGCTACGAGGTCGTCCGCACCTCCACCCCCGAAGACGGCACATCGCTCGTCACCTCCGACCCCTCCTACTCCGCCATCCTGCTCGACTGGGACCTCGAAGGCGACGAAAAATTCGACGAACGCGCCGCCCTCGACGTCATGCGCGCCGTCCGCCACCGCAACAAACGCGTCCCCATCTTCCTGATCGCCGACCGCACCCTCGTCTCCGAACTCCCCCTCGAGGTCGTCCGCCAGGTCCACGAGTACATCCACCTCTTCGGCGACACCCCCGCCTTTATCGCCAATCGCGTCGACTTCGCCGTCGAACGCTACCACGAGCAGCTCCTCCCGCCCTACTTCCGCGAACTCAAAAAATACACCGACCAGGGCGCCTACTCCTGGGACGCCCCCGGCCACATGGGCGGCGTCGCCTTCCTCAAACACCCCGTCGGCCAGGAGTTCCACCGCTTCTTCGGCGAAAATCTCCTCCGCTCCGATCTCGGCATCTCCACCGCCCCGCTCGGCTCCTGGCTCGACCACATCGGCCCTCCCGGCGAATCCGAACGCAACGCGGCCCGCATCTTCGGCGCCGACTGGACCTTCTACGTCCTCGGCGGCTCCTCCAACTCCAACCAGATCATCGGCCACGGCGTCATCGCCCAGGACGACCTCGTCCTCGCCGACGCCAACTGCCACAAATCCATCTGCCACTCGCTCACCGTCACCGGCGCCCGCCCCGTCTACTTCAAACCCACACGCAACGGCTACGGCATGATCGGCCTCGTCCCGCTCAAACGCTTCTCGCCCGAATCCGTCCAGGAGCTCATCGCCCGATCGCCCTTCACCGCCGGCGCCACCTCCCCCATCCCCACCTACGCCGTCGTCACCAACTCCACCTACGACGGCCTCTGCTACAACGTCGATCAGGTCGTCGCCGAGCTCGCCAAATCCGTCCCCCGCGTCCACTTCGACGAGGCCTGGTACGCCTACGCCAAGTTCCACCCCATCTACCGCCACCGCTACGCCATGGGCGTCCCCGACGACATGCCCGACCGGCCTGCCATCTTCTCGGTGCAGTCGACCCACAAAATGCTCGCCGCCTTCTCCATGGGCTCCATGATCCACGTCAAACTCTCCCCCCGAGCACCGCTCGACTTCGACCAATTCAACGAAGCCTTCATGATGCACGGGACGACTTCCCCCTTCTACCCGCTCATCGCAAGCCTCGACGTCGCCGCCGCCATGATGGACGAGCCCGCCGGACCCACCCTCATGGACGAAACCATCCAGGACGCCATCTCCTTCCGCCAGGCCATGAGCTCCATCGCCCACCGCCTCCGCTCCGAAACCGAAAACGGCGACGGCTGGTTCTTCCGCGTCTACCAGCCCGACTCGGTCACCGACCCCATCACCGGCGATCGCATCCTCTTCGAAGACGCCGAAGACGCGCTCCTCATGAACAACCCCTCCTGCTGGACCCTCACCCCCGGCGAGGACTGGCACGGCTACCAGGATGACGACATCGCCGGCGACTACTCCATGCTCGACCCCGCCAAAGTCACCATCCTCACCCCCGGCGTCAACGCCCAGGGCGTCGTCACCGACTGGGGCATCCCCGCCGCCATCCTCACCGAATTCCTCGACGGCCGACGCGTCGAGATCGCCCGCACCGGCGACTACACCGTGCTGGTCCTCTTCTCGGTCGGCACCTCCAAAGGCAAATGGGGCTCCCTGCTCGAAAACCTCTTCGAGTTCAAACGCCTCTACGATACCGACGCCCCCGTCGAAGAGGCACTCCCCGACCTCGCCCGCAAATACCCCACGCGGTATCGCAACGTCACCCTCCGCGAACTCTCCGACCAGATGCACGCGGCGATGATCGAACTGGACCTCTCCGGCCTCGTCAACGCCGCCTGCGACGAGGACTTCGACCCCATCCTCACACCCGCCCAGACCTACCAGAAACTCCTCCGCAACCAGACCGAAAAACTCCGCTTCGCCGAGATGGCCGGCCGCATCGCCGCCGTCATGCTCGTCCCCTACCCCCCAGGCATCCCCATGTCCATGCCCGGCGAACGCCTGGGGTCTTCCGAAAGCCCAGTCATCAAACTCATCCTCGCCATGGAAGAGTTCGGCAAACGCTTCCCCGGCTTCGAACGCGAAGTCCACGGCATCGAAGTCGACGCCGAAGGAAACTACTGGATGCGCGGAGTCACCGAACAAAACAAACCCAAACGCCGCCGCAAAGACAGCACCCGCCCCCCCAACTCCGCACCACCCACCAAAAAAAGAGGCCTCCGCGCCACCCCCGTCCGCCGAGCCATCAGCTAAGAGCCTGTTCACGATCTAGTTACTAGCGAGCGTGTGGATTTGGCTTGAGAC